>CANQRV010000018.1 GCA_947626355.1 uncultured Muribaculaceae bacterium | reverse complement strand
AGGCTGATAGGCGAGGCTTAATGAGGTTCTGTCTCGATGCGCCAGTCTGAAAAATCAAATAATAGAACCTCCCTAAACAAAAACTTCATTGCTATGAAGCAGATATCTTTAAAAGTCTTGATTGTTGCCACGGCGGCTCTCGCTGCCCCGACAGCCTTCGCCTTCCTTCACGGCGCTGCGCTTCCGGATTATGGAAGCTGGCCTGACGCTTCGGAGGCCTACGTTTACCGGCAGGAGTATAGAGGTGCCCAGGTGAATGAAAACGGAACAGTTTCTGATTTCTCAGGCAGCGGCTATGTGCAGCTCGTTTCAGCATGGCGTGGATGCTACGTGGAAGACTTTATCCCGGATCATGACTTCTCGATATGGGGCTATGGCCACTTCGCTGTCGAAATGACCACCGCTGACATGCTTTTCTACAATTATTGTTACGGCCATTATCCTGATCACTATGCAGAGAGCATTCTACGGGCAAAGCCTGCCCTCCTCAGTGATGACGGCGATGGAGGGTTCTATATCAAGGAGCGACCTCTGGATCCAAGCCCAAATAACGATGACGACATCCGGTTTAAGGTAAACGATGTACAGGATATCGATGACCCTCATCCCCGTTTTCCTTACGACAGCTTGCACAATATAGATTCATACGCTTTGTTTCTTAACGAAGACAACTCATGCCGTCCATTCAATTACAGGATAGTGCTCGACTATAAGCTGACCCTTACTGACCGTACTACCCCCCTTCCGCCTCACGAGGGACGGATTGTGCCTTGCCAGATAATATCGCAGTCGGTAGCTGACCTGGTGCAGGTGGCTTCGGAGCCACAGATACATCAGCAGGGCGTTATGGTTAATTCAGTTATGGTTGGTGATACCCTGTATATCCAGGGACTGTTTCCGAGTAAGGCCGGCGTCTGGCTCAGAGGCTCTATCGAAGGCGACAAAGTGACGTTTAAGCGCGGCTCCATCGCCGCTATGAGTGATTCAATATCATATCTCTCCACATACGACATGGATGTCAAGGATGACGGCCGTTCCAGATACACATACACTTTCAGTCCTCTCGATGATGACTTGTTTTTCAAATTCGACCGCTCGACATTCACGCTCTCTGAGCCTAACCATGCCTTCGCGGCGATGCCTGACATCGAAGGGGCGTGGTCTTATACAGCCGATACTTGCCACCCGTGCCCAATTCCCGCTTTCATCGATGCGAATGGCTCAAAGCTTGAGGATAAACCATTGACTCCCTCCAAACCGCAGTTTATAGGCATTGATGGTGATTACTGGAATCTGTGGAGCACCAGCGGCTCAGTCAACTTCGCGATCAGCAATATCTCAGAGGAGGGCGAGATGATGTATGCCGACAAGCTCTTCTATACCGTGAAGGTAGGAGATAAGCCTGTGACCATCACCCCGCAGCAGTGGGCTGCACTCGAGGGAGACACCACGGAGATACCATATCTCTATACGAGTCTCGGCCGTTATGGTGAGAAGGATGGCGATGTGTGGGCATGCGGCTACGAACGCGATCTGTTTTTCTACAGTCCCGTCATATATGACATATACCATCATCCCATCGAGATCCGCCTGGTCTACAAGGGCGGCGGCGAGGAGAGATGGTCGGAGCCCCTCGTATGCGGCACTCCCAACAGTGTCGATGAGATTGACTCGCCTGATGCGGCCGACGCCCCGGCCGAGATCTATAACCTCCAGGGTGTCTATGTGGGCGCCGGTCTCGGCGACCTCGCCAAGGGCGTCTACCTCATGAAGCGCGGCACGAAAACCGAGAAGGTCTACAAAAGATAGACTGTATTTCACTAAAAATCATTAAAAAAGACCCGGAACTTCCTTTTCCGGGCCTTTTTTTGCAATTATTCCGGAAATTAACCGTATATTTGCATACAATACTATAAAAAACCCAATCTCAATCTGACAGATGAAAAGATTTCTTATTCCGCTCTTCACGGCCCTGGCCGTCAGCGGAGCCTCCGCCCAGTCGTTCAACGAGTGGCAGGACCCCCGCGTAAACGCCGTGAACCGTGCCCCCATGAGGGCCGCCAATTTCGCCTACCGCCCCGGCGAGGCCGCCCTCTCACAGCTCGACAGAAAAGCTTCGGGCAACTACCTTAGTCTTAACGGCACCTGGAAATTCAACTGGGTAAACGACGCCGACCAGCGCCCCGTCGATTTCTGGAAGCCAGGCTTCAACGACCGTGGCTGGGACAATATCCAGGTGCCCGGCATGTGGGAGCTCAACGGATACGGCGACCCCATCTACGTCAACAACTGCTATCCCTGGCGCAACCAGTCGGAGACCAATCCCCCGATCGTGCCCACAAAGAACAACCATGTCGGCACTTACCGCCGCGAGATAAAGGTGCCCGCCGACTGGAAGGGTAAGGAAATCTTCGCTCACTTCGGCTCCGTCACCTCCAACATCTACCTCTGGGTCAACGGCCGCTATGTGGGCTACAGCGAAGACAGCAAGCTCGAGGCCGAGTTCGACCTCACGAAATACCTCGTGCCCGGCAAGGAGAACCTCATCGCCTTCCAGGTCTTTCGCTGGTGTGACGGCTCCTATCTCGAGGACCAGGACTTCTTCCGCCTCTCCGGCGTGGCCCGCGACTCTTACCTCTACGCCCGCTCCAAGAAGCGCGTGGCCGACGTGCGTGTCACCCCCGACCTTGAGAACAACTACACCGACGGCGTGCTCAACGTCGACCTCACCCTCACCGGCAACGCTCCTGTGGCCCTGAGCCTCCGCGACGCCGACGGCAACGAGGTGGCCTCCGCCACCGCCAGCCGCAGCGGCCGCACCACCATGAAGCTCACCAACCCCAAGAAGTGGAGTGCCGAGACCCCCTACCTCTACACCCTCACAGCCACTATGGAGGGTAGCGGCGAGGTAGTGCCCGTCAATGTCGGCTTCCGCAAGATCGAGCTCGTCGGCGACCAGGTGCTCGTCAACGGCAAGCCCGTGCTCTTCAAGGGCGCCAACCGCCACGAGCTCGACCCCGACGGCGGCTACGTGGTGTCGCCCGAGCGCATGCTCCAGGACATCCAGCTCATGAAGAAGCTCAACATGAACGCCGTGCGCACGTGCCACTATCCCGATGATCCACTGTGGTATGACCTCTGCGACAAGTACGGCCTCTACATGGTGGCCGAGGCCAACATCGAGAGCCACGGCATGGGCTACGGCGACAAGACGCTCGCCAAGAACCCCGCATACGCCAAGGCACACCTCGAGCGCGACCAGCGCAACGTGCAGCGCAATTTCAACCACCCCTCCGTCATCTTCTGGAGCCTCGGCAACGAGGCCGGATACGGCCCCAATTTCGAGGCCGGCTACGAATGGACAAAGAAGGAGGACCCCAGCCGCCCCGTGCAGTATGAGCAGGCCGGAAAGACCGGCATGACCGACATCTTCTGCCCCATGTATTACGGCTACGAGGGAATGGAGGAATGGGGAAAGAAGACCGACGCCCGCATGCCACTCATCCAGTGTGAGTATGCCCACGCAATGGGCAACTCCATGGGCGGCCTAAAGGAATACTGGGACCTCATCCGCAAATACCCCAACCTCCAGGGCGGCTTCATCTGGGACTTCGTTGACCAGGCTATCCGCACGACCGGCAAGGACGGCGTGGAGATCTACGGCTACGGTGGCGACTTCAACCGCTTCGATGCCTCCGACGGCAATTTCTGCGTCAACGGCGTCGTCAATCCCGACCGCATCCCCAACCCGCATGCCGACGAGGTGTCGTATATCTACCAGAACATCTGGACAACTCCCTCCAACCTCTCCGCAGGAAAGGTGAAGATCTATAACGAGAACTTCTTCCGCGACCTCTCCGACGTCAACCTCGACTGGGTGCTCCTCAACAACGGCGTGCCCGTGCGCGACGGCCGCATCGCGAATATCGACGTGAAGCCCGGCGCCACCACAGAGGTCACCATCCCCTACGGCGCCATCTCCGACCAGGGCGAGTGGCTCCTCAACATCTCCTACTCCCTCAAGGACGCCGAAGGCCTCCTTCCCGCCGGCCACGTGATTGCCCGCGAGCAGCTCGCCCTCCGCACTCCCGAGGCAGCGCCCCTCGACATCGCTACCGCTCCGCAGAGCAATGCCGCGACTCCCGTGCCCGTGATCAACGACCGCGACGCCAACTACCTTATCATCTCCGGCGACGACTTCACCATCGAGTTCAACCGCCACTCCGGCTTCCTCTCACGCTATGAGGCCCGCGGCACAGAGATGATCGCTCCCGAAGGCGCCCTCTCGCCCAACTTCTGGCGTGCCCCGACCGACAACGACTACGGCGCTAACCTTCAGAACAAGTATGCCGCATGGAAGAATCCCGAGATGAAGCTCACTGCCATCAAGGCAGAGATGGAGGATGGTCTCGCTTGCGTCCGCGCCTCATACGATATGCCTTCCGTGAAGGGCACCCTCGAAATGACATACACCGTCAACGGCGACGGCGCCGTGCTCGTCAACGAGGCTTTCAAGGCTACCAAGGGCGCCGAGGTCTCCGACCTCTTCCGCTTCGGCATGCAGATGCGGATGCCTCTCGCCTTCGATGCCATCGAGTATTACGGCCGTGGACCGGTGGAGAACTACTCCGACCGCAACCACTCCACGCTTCTCGGCATCTACAACCAGACCGTCGACCAGCAGTTCTTCCCCTACGTGCGTCCGCAGGAGACAGGCACGAAGACCGACATCCGCTACTGGAAGCAGCTCAACCGCGCCGGCAACGGCCTGGAGTTCGTGGCTGAGGCACCCTTCTCCGCTTCCGCCCTCGACTACACCATCGAGAGCCTCGACGGCGGCGCCTGGAAGGGCCAGACCCATTCCCCCGAGGTGAAGAAGGCTGATTTCACCAACGTCATCATCGACAAAGCCCAGATGGGTCTCGGTTGCGTCAACAGCTGGGGCGCCCTTCCGCTCAAGCCCTACCGACTCCCTTACGGCGACTACTCCTTCACCTTCATGATGAAGCCCGTCTTCCATCAGCTCCACAACTGATTCCCCTCCTTCGGCCGGCATCGCCGGTCGAAGGGAATCCATAGCGAAAGCGCACGACCCACCCGGGCCGTGCGCTTTCTTCTTGACTCTTGACTCTTGACTCTTGGCGCGAAGCGCCCTTACTTTTTTTGCCTCAAAAATCCTCTTTTCTAAAAAATATTTTGTAACTTTGCACTTTAAAACCACATACTCCGCCAGTCTCTCTTAAACATCCTTCTATGTTTTCCAGACTTCTCTTTATACCTGACCATAGACGAAAGCCCGAGCTGATGCCCGGCGGACGGCTCATGATGCATGCGACTGCGGGTATGATGGTGATTTGTAACGATTTAATTGAGTGGACGCATAGTGACTTTGCGCCCATTTCTTTTTATTAATTTTTTAGGTAATACAGTGAAAATAGGTGTTGTTATGGGCTCCTCCAGCGATTGGGGAGTCATGAAAGCCGCCACTGAGACCCTCGCTCAGTTTGGCGTTGATTCGGAAACTAAAGTGCTCAGCGCCCACCGCACTCCCGCGGAGCTGCAGGCTTGGGTCGCCTCTCTGCGCTCGCGCGGTTTCGGCGCCGTGATCGCCGCCGCCGGCGGCGCCGCACATCTCGCCGGCGTCGTAGCCGCTTTCACCACTCTCCCCGTAATCGGGGTCCCCATCAAGTCTAAGTCGCTCGAAGGCCTCGACTCGCTCCTCTCGATGGTGCAGATGCCTTCCGGAATCCCCGTGGCGGTAGTCGCAATCGACGGCGCCAAGAACGCCGCACTGCTCGCAATCGAGATCCTCGCCGTCACCGACGATGCCCTCCGTCAGAAAATGGACGAATTCCGCGCCGCACAGGCCCGCAAGGTGCTCGACTCGACTCTCGACTGATCACTTCCTCTCTTGTAAACCTCACTTTCTTGTTTGAATTCCTGTCTGAATAATGAAGCCTTATAGAATATTTGTGGAGAAAAGGGAGCCCTTCCGCGTCGAGGCCGAGAGCCTCCGCCGGGAGCTCAACTCCAATCTCCAGCTCGACATCAAGTCGCTGCGGCTGCTCTGCGTCTACGACCTCTTCGGTTTCTCCCCCGAGCTCCTCGAGAAGAGCCGCTTCAAGGTCTTCGGCGAGGCCGTGGCCGACACCGTCTCCGACACCGTCGACTTCCAGGGCAACCCCTATCTCGCCGTGGAGTCGCTCCCCGGACAGTTCGACCAGCGCGCCGCGGCCGCCGTCGACTGCGTCAAGCTTATCCAGCCCGACGCCGATATCGAGATCCGCAGTGCGAAACTCATGATTTTCGACCCCTCCGTCGGTCCCGACGAGCTGAAGCGCATCGCCCACTACTGCATCAACGCCGTGGAGTCGCGCCAGAAAGACCTTTCCGTGCTCGCCCCCTCCGAGAGGGCGGTGGCGTCGCCGGTGCCGGTGCTCGACGGCTTCCGGGCCATCACTCCCGAAGAGGCTCCCGCCTTCTGCCGCAAGATGGGCCTCGCCATGAATGCCGACGACCTCATGGAGGTAGTGAAGTATTTCAACGCCGAGGGGCGCGACCCCAATGAGACGGAGCTCCGCATACTCGACACTTACTGGAGCGACCACTGCCGCCACACCACCTTCACCACAACCCTCACCGACATCAAGGTCGACGACTCTCCTCTCGCCGACGACCTCCGCGAGGCCGTGGCCGAGTGGCACCGCCTCCGCGCCGACCTCGGCCGCGAGGGCAAGAACCTCTGCCTCATGGACCTCGCCACTATCGGAGCCCGCTACCTCAGGAAGCAGGGCCTCCTCGACGATATGGAGCAGAGCGAGGAAAACAACGCATGCTCCATCTTCATCGACGTCGACGTAGACGGCGCCACGGAGAAATGGCTTCTCCAGTTCAAGAACGAGACCCACAACCATCCCACCGAGATCGAGCCTTTCGGCGGCGCCTCGACATGTCTCGGCGGCGCCATCCGCGACCCGCTCTCCGGCCGCAGCTACGTCTACCAGGCCATGCGTGTCACCGGCGCCGGCGACATCTACCGTCCCGTGGCCGACACGATGCCCGGCAAGCTCCCGCAGCGTGTCATCTCCCTCCGCGCCGCCGCCGGATATTCATCCTACGGCAACCAGATAGGCCTCGCCACCACCCACGTGCGTGAGATCTACCATCCCGACTACGTGGCCAAGCGCCTCGAGGTCGGCGCCGTGGTCGGCGCCGTCAGGGCATCCGACGTGCGTCGCGAGTCGCCCGCTCCCGGCGATGTCATTCTGATGTTCGGCGGCCGCACCGGCCGCGACGGCATCGGCGGAGCCACCGGCTCCTCGAAGGAGCACACCGAGGCATCCCTCGAGCAGTGTGGCAGCGAGGTGCAGAAGGGCAACGCACCCGAGGAGCGCAAGATCTCCCGCCTCTTCCGTCGCCCAGAGGTCACGCGCCTCATCAAGAAGAGCAACGACTTCGGCGCCGGCGGCGTCAGCGTGGCCATCGGCGAGCTCACCGACGGCCTCGACATATATCTCGACCGCGTGCCCACCAAATACACCGGCCTCAATGCCACCGAGCTCGCCATCTCAGAGAGCCAGGAGCGAATGAGCGTCGTGGTGGAGGCCAAGGACATGGAGGAGTTCATGCGCTGCTGCCGCCAGGAGAACATCGAGGTCACCCACGTGGCCGACGTCACCGACACCGGCCGCATGCGCATGTATTACGGCGACCGTGTGGTGGCCGACCTGCGCCGCGACTTCATCGACTCGGCGGGCGCACGCCATTTCGCCGAGGCCGTGATCGGCGCTCCCGAGCCCGGCGACCCGCTCCGTCACGACGTGCCCGGCGATACGCTCCGCGACAAGGTGCTCAACCTCATGGCCGACAATAACGTCACTTCCCAGAAGGGCCTCATCGAGATGTTCGACTCCAGCATCGGCGCCTCTACGGTGCTCATGCCTTTCGGCGGCAGGCGCCAGCTCACCGAGGCGCAGGTTTCCGTCCAGACCCTCCCCGTCGGAAGCCACACCACCAACACCGCCAGCATGATGGCCTTCGGCTTTAACCCCTATATCAGCAAGCGCAGCCCGTTCCACGGCGCCGCCTACGCCGTGGTCGAGGCGATCGCCAAGGCCGTGGCCGCCGGTGCCGACTACCGCCGCATGCGCTTCTCCTTCCAGGAATATTTCGAGAAGATGACCTCCCCCCACGCCTGGGGTAAGCCTCTCGCCGCTCTCCTCGGCGCCCTGCGCATGCAGCTCGCCTTCGGTCTCCCCTCCATCGGCGGCAAGGACTCCATGAGCGGCACCTTCTCCGATATCAATGTGCCTCCCACGCTCATCGCCTTCGGCATCGCTCCCGTCGACGCCCGCAAGGTGATCAGCCCCGAATTCAAGGCCCCCGGCCATCTCCTCTACCTCGTGGCCCACAGACCCCTTGCCGACCGCATGCCCGACGTCGACATGCTGAAGCGAAACTACGAGAACATCCATCGCCTCATTCAGGACGGCACCATCGTGAGCGCCTACGCCCCCGCCTTCGGCGGCGTGGCGGAGGCAGTCGCCAAGATGAGCTTCGGCAACGGCATCGGCGCCTCCGTCTCCCTTCCCGAGGAATACCTCTTCAACTACGGCGACGGCTCCGTGGTGGTGGAATCGGTGAAGCCCCTCGACAACGAGCCCAACTTCATACCCATCGGCATGACGGCCGACACAGGCGCCGTGGCTTTCGGCCCTGTCTCCATCCCCATCGAGGAGCTTTACGAGGCCAACCGCGACCGCTTCACCGCCGTCTATCCCGACCGCAGCGGCGTCACGGGAGAGGTGGAGAACGCCGACTGTGCCCGTCTCCCGGAGCCCTATCCCGGGGAGCCTGTGGAGCACCCGGTGGTCTACCTCCCCGTATTCCCCGGCACCAACTGCGACTACGACATGACGCGCGCCTTCACCCGCGAGGGC
Organism: uncultured Muribaculaceae bacterium; assembly: GCA_947626355.1. Taxonomy (GTDB): domain Bacteria; phylum Bacteroidota; class Bacteroidia; order Bacteroidales; family Muribaculaceae; genus Lepagella. The sequence goes on along the minus strand of CANQRV010000018.1, from coordinate 36,792 downwards.
GCCGAGGTCACCTCCTCCGTATTCCGCAACCTCACGCCCGACGACATCCTTGAGTCGACCACCGAGATGGCCGCCATGATCGACGCCTGCAACATCCTCGCCATCTCCGGCGGATTCTCCGCCGGCGACGAGCCCGACGGCAGCGGCAAGTTCATCGCCAGCGTGCTCTGCAGCGACAAAGTGGCCGACGCCATTCGCCGCCTCCTCGCCCGCGGCGGCCTCGTGCTCGGCATCTGCAACGGATTCCAGGCCCTTGTCAAGTCGGGCCTCCTGCCTTTCGGAAGGATAGGGGAGGTCACTCCCGAGAGCCCCACGCTCTTCCGCAACGACATCAACCGCCACATCTCGCAGATCGTCACCACTCGTGTCGGCACCATTGCCTCCCCCTGGCTCGACGGGTTCTTCCCCGGCGAGCTCCATTCGGTGGCCGCGTCCCACGGCGAAGGCAAGTTCACCGCCTCGCCGGAGATGGTGGAGACCCTCCGCGCCAACGGCCAGATCGCATTCCAGTATGTCGACCCCTCCGGCAACGCCACCATGGAGTCGCCCTACAATCCCAACGGCTCCGTGGCCGCCATCGAGGGCATCATCTCTCCCGACGGCCGCATCCTCGGCAAGATGGGACACTCCGAGCGCTGGCAGCCGGGCCTCATGAGGAACATCGACGGCAACCGCGACCAGAACATCTTCCGCAACGCGGTGGAATATTTCAGAAAGAAAAAGTCTTAACTCAGCATCAATACCATAGAGAATATTATGGCAAAAAGTTATGAGGCCTCCGGGGTCAATCTCGAGGCTGGTTATGAAGTGGTGAGCCGCATCAAGAAGCATGTGGCCTCCACGAAGCGCCACGGCTCGATGGGCAACATCGGGGCCTTCGGCGGCATGTTCGACTTCGACGCGCTCGGCTATCGCCATCCCGTGCTCGTCAGCGGCACCGATGGTGTAGGCACAAAGCTCAAGATCGCTTTCGCCCTCGACCGCCACGACACCATCGGCATCGATGCCGTGGCCATGTGTGTCAACGACGTCCTCGCACAGGGCGCCGAGCCGCTGGTCTTCCTCGACTATGTGGCGGTCGGCAAAAACCATCCCGAGGTGGTGGAGGCTATCGTCTCCGGCGTCGCCGAGGGTTGCCGTCAGGCCGGATGCGCGCTCGTCGGCGGCGAGACCGCCGAGATGCCCGGCATGTATGCCGACGGCGAGTATGACATCGCCGGCTTCACTGTCGGCGCCGTGGAGAAAGACCGTCTAATCGACTGCTCCAAGGTGGCTGTCGGCGACGTGCTCGTAGGCGTGGCTTCCTCCGGCGTACACTCCAACGGCTTCAGCCTCGTGCGCAAGATCGTGGCCGACGCGGGCCTCGACCTCAACGCCCGCTATGAGGAGACCGGCGACCTCGCTCTCGGCGAGGTGCTCCTCACCCCCACGAGGATCTACGTCCGCCAGGCTCTCGCCGTCATCGGCAAGGTCGACGTCCACGGCATCGCCCACATCACCGGCGGCGGCTTCGACGAGAACATCCCCCGAATCCTCCAGCCCGGCCAGGGCGTCGAGGTGGAGGAGGGCTCCTGGGAGATCCTCCCCGTCTTCCGTCTGCTCGAGAAATACGGAAAGGTGCCCCACCGCGAGATGTTCAACATCTTCAACATGGGCATCGGCCTCGTGATGGCCGTGTCGCCCGACGATGTCGCCGAGGTGATCCGCATCCTCACGGAGGCCGGCGAGAAGGCTTCCGTCATCGGCCGCGTCACCGAGGGTTCCGGTGTCACCATCAAATCCGTTTGTCATGAGGCATAGGATCGCGGTCTTCGCCAGCGGCAACGGCTCCAATTTCGAGGCCCTCGCCGCCGCCTGCGACGACGGGCGCCTCCCCGCCGAGATCGCGCTGATGATCTGCGACAAGCCCGGCGCATACGTCTGCGAGCGTGCCGCGAGGCACGGGGTTGAGACCTTCGCCTTCTCTCCGCGCTCCTACGCCTCCAAGTCCGCGTTTGAGGCCGAGATCGCCGCCATGCTCCGCGAGCGCGGCGTCTCCCTCGTCTGCCTCGCCGGATACATGCGCATCATCGGCCCTACGCTCCTTGAGGCCTATGGCGGACGCATCATCAACATCCACCCGGCCCTCCTTCCCGCCTTCCCCGGCGCCCACGCCATCCGCGACGCGTTCGACTACGGCGTGAAGGTCTACGGCGTGACCATCCATTACGTCGACGACACCGTCGACGGCGGACGCATCATAGCCCAGGCCCCCGTGCCCTACGAGGGCTCCGATATCGACGAGCTCGAGGCCATGATCCACCGCACCGAGCATCGCCTCTACGTCGACACCGTCGCCCGCCTCCTCAACAATTAATATATAAAAACAACAGCAACAACAGAATATGAAAGCATTAGTCAGTGTCAGCGACAAGACCGGCGTCGTCGACTTCGCCAGAGCCCTCGTGGCCCTCGGCTGGGAGATCATCGCCACCGGCGGCACCATGAAGGCCCTCCGCGAGGCCGGCCTCAACCCCACCGGCATCAGCGACGTCACCGGTTTCCCTGAAATCTGCGAGGGTCGCGTCAAGACACTCCATCCCAAGGTGCACGGCGGCCTTCTGGCCCGCCGCGACTCCGCGTCACACATGCAGGAGCTCGCCGACAACGGTATCTCCACCATCGACATGGTGGTTGTCAACCTCTATCCCTTCGAGGCCACCATCGCCCGCGAGGGTGTCACCATGGAGGATGCCGTGGAGAACATCGACATAGGTGGCCCCTCGATGCTCCGCAGCGCCGCCAAGAATTTTCGCGACGTGACGGTGGTCTGCGACCCCGCCGACTATGCCGGAGTGCTCGACGAGATTCGCTCCACGGGCAATACCCTGCCGGAGACACGCCTCCGCCTCTCGGCCAAGGCATATACCCACACCGCCCTCTACGACTCCCACATCGCCGCCTACATGCGCCGCGCCGCCGGCCTTCCCGAGAAGCTCTTCCGCAGCTTCGACCTCGTGCAGTCGCTTCGCTACGGAGAGAACCCCCATCAGAAAGCCGCCTTCTACCGTGCTCCCAAGCCCGTTTCCTACTCGGTGGCATTCGCCCGTCAGCTCGGGGGCAAGGAGCTCAGCTACAACAATATCCAGGACGCCAACGCCGCCCTTTCCATCGTGCGCGAGTTTGACGTCCCCTTCTGCGTCGGTCTCAAGCACATGAATCCCTGCGGTGCCGCCATCGGCGCTACTGCCGAGGAGGCATGGCGCAAGGCTTACGAGGCCGACAAGGTGAGCATCTACGGCGGCATCGTGGCCTTTAACCGCGAGCTCGACGCCGCCACCGCCCGTCTCCTCAAGCCCATCTTCCTTGAGATCGTCATCGCCCCGTCGTTCTCAGCAGACGCCCTCGGGGTGCTCGCCTCGAAGAAGAACCTCCGCCTCCTCGAGGTCGACATGTCGCGCTCCGACGAGGGCGCCATGCAGTATGTCGGCGTCACCGGCGGCCTTCTCGCCCAGCAGGCCGACATCACCACCCGCGAGATCACTCCCGAGATGTGTGTCACGGCACTTAAGCCCTCCGAGGCCCAGCTCCGCGACATGAACTTCGGCTGGCGCATCGTGAAGCACGTCAAGAGCAACGCCATCGTGGTGGTGAAGGACGGTGCTACCGTCGGCGTCGGCGCCGGGCAGATGAACCGTGTCGGCTCCGCCCACATCGCCCTTGAGCAGGCCCGCGAGGCCGGCGTCACCGAGGGGCTCGTGCTCGCCTCCGACGGATTCCTTCCCTTCGACGACACCGTGGAGCTCGCCTCCCGCTACGGCGTCACGGCTATCGTGCAGCCCGGCGGCAGCATCCGCGACGAGGACGCTATAAAGAAGGCCGACGAGAAGGGAATCGTGATGCTCTTCACAGGCATGCGTCATTTCAAACATTAATCCTTCTCCCGATATGGCTATGGAAAGAAACAAGACCGTGATGGTGGTGGGCGGCGGTGGCCGCTGCCACGCCATCGTGGCCGCGCTCGCCCGCTCGCCGCAGGTGGAGCGCATCTACTGCGCTCCGGGCAACGCCGGAATCGCGGAGCTCGCCGAGTGCGTGCCCCTCTCCGTCACCGATGTGGAGGGCCTCGCCGATTTCGCCGCCTCCCATAATGTCGACCTCACGGTCGTAGGCCCCGAGGCCGCTCTCGCCGCCGGGCTTGTCGATGTCTTCACGGCCCGAGGCCTACGCGCCTTCGGCCCCACGAAGAGCGCCGCCCGCATCGAGAGCAGTAAGGAGTTTGCCAAGGAGCTCATGATGAAGCATTCCATCCCCACGGCAACCTATAAATCATTTGACGACTTCGACGAGGCCTGGGCCTACGTCAAGAGCCGTCCGCTCCCCGCTGTGGTGAAGTATGACGGCCTCGCCGCCGGCAAGGGTGTAGTGGTCGCCGCCACCTATGAGGAGGCCGAGGCCGCCCTGCGCGACATGCTCCTCGACTCCGCTTTCGGCAAGGGGCGTGTGGTGGTCGAGGATTTCCTCGACGGCCCCGAGTTCTCGTTCATGTGTGTGGTGGGTGGCCGCAAGGTCTATCCCCTCGCCCTGGCCCAGGACCATAAGCGCGCTTTCGAGGGCGACAGGGGACCAAACACGGGGGGCATGGGCGCCTACTCGCCGGTCGACTTCATCACGGCCGAGGTGCGCGACAGGGCACTCACCGACATCATGCAGGCCACGGCCGACGCGCTCGCCGACGAGGGCGTGCCCTTCTACGGCGTGCTCTACGGCGGCCTGATCCTTACTGACGAGGGTCCGAAGGTGATCGAGTTCAACGCCCGTTTCGGCGACCCCGAGACGGAGGTGGTGCTCCCGAGGCTCGAGAGCGATATCTACGCCCTCTTCACGGCCGCCCTCGAGGGAAAGGACTTTCCTCTCGAGTGGAGCTCCCGCTGCTATCTCGGCATCGTGCTCGCCGCCGACGGCTATCCCGGCTCCTATCCCAAGGGCTTCCGCCTCGAGGATGTGGAGAAGAGCGCCTGCGGCGTCTACCACATGGGCACAGCCCGCGACACCGACGGCAATCTCGTCAGCGCCGGCGGTCGTGTGCTGATGGTGGTGGGCTCCGGCTCCGACATGAAGGCTGCCCGCGAGGCCGCTCTCGCCGACGCGGAGCGCATCGCCGCCGGTGGCTCCCTCTTCTTCCGCCGCGACATCGGCCACAAGGTCATCGACATCTAATATGTTTATCATAATGATGCCTGCTGTCTCGGATATCCGCTTGTAGGGACATGCCTCCGGCATGTTTCCCCGCCATCGGCCCCTGTCAGTGGCATCAAATATCTGAATATTAACCGCCCGGCCGGAGGCTCCCGCCTCCGTGCCTGCATAAATAAAAATGTAGTTCAAGTGATTATCAGTGGAAAAGACCTCGCTGCCGAGGTGAAGCGCGATGTGGCCGCCAAGGTGGCCGCCTGCTCCGGTGAGTATGGCCGCGCCCCCCATCTCGTGGTGATTCTTGTCGGCGAGGATCCGGCAAGTGTCTCTTATGTGAAAGGCAAAGGCAAGGATGCTGAAGAGGTGGGCTTCGTCAGCACCACCATCCGTCGTCCCGCCGACACTTCCGAGAAGGAAGTGCTCGACCTTATCGCCGACCTCAACGCCGACGACACGGTCGACGGCATCCTCGTGCAGCTTCCCCTTCCGAAGCATATCGATTCCGACCGCGTAATCGCGGCCATCGACCGACGCAAGGACGTCGACGGCTTCCATCCCTCCAATGTCGCCTCCCTCTGGCAGAAGCAGGAGTGCGTGCTCCCGTGCACCCCCAAGGGCATCATCAAGCTCCTCGACAAGGCCGGCGTCGCTATCGCCGGTAAGAAGGCTGTGGTGATCGGCCGCAGCAACATCGTCGGCCTTCCCGTGGCCAAGCTCCTCCTCGACCGCAACGCCACCGTCACCATCGCCCATAGCCGCACGGCCGACCTCGCCGATGTCGCCTCGCAGGCCGATATACTCGTGGTGGCCATAGGCCGTCCGAGGTTCGTCACCGCCGACATGGTGGCGCCCGGCGCCGCCGTGATCGACGTGGGAGTCAACCGCGATCCCGAGACCGGACGTCTCTGCGGCGACGTCGACTACGAGGCCGTCAAGGACAAGGCTTCCGTCATCACTCCCGTCCCCGGGGGCGTCGGCCCCATGACCCGCGCATGCCTCCTTGAGAACACACTTGAATGCTACCTTAATAATGTAAAGAAATGATAGAGAGATACGGAAGAGACGTCATGCGCCGCGTTTGGACGGAGCAGAACAAGTTTGACGCCTACCTCAAGGTCGAGATCCTCGCCGCCGAGGCCTGGCGCGAGCTCGGCGTCGTCCCCCCGGAGGATGTCGAGAAGCTCTGGGCAAAGGCCACTTTCAACATCGACCGCATCAAGGAGATCGAGCTCCAGACACGCCATGACATCGTGGCTTTCACCCGCACCGTCAGCGAGAGCCTCGGCGACGAGCGCAAGTGGATCCACTACGGCCTCACCAGCACCGACGTCGTAGACACCGCCAACGGCTACCTCTTCAAGCAGGCCGACGAGATCATCCTCGACGACCTCGAGCGCTTCATGGAGATGCTGCGCCGCCAGGCGATCCGCTTCAAATACGTCCCCTGCATCGGGCGCACCCACGGCATCCACGCCGACATCACTTCGTTCGGCCTGAAGTGGGTGCTCTGGCATGAGGAGATGCGCCGCAACATCGAGCGCTTCCGCATGGCCGCCAAGGGCGTCGAGGTCGGCAAGATAAGCGGCGCCGTCGGCAATTTCGCCAACATTCCTCCCTTCGTGCAGGATTATGTCTGCGAGAAGCTCGGTATCGACAGCGCCGACATCTCCACACAGGTGATCCAGCGCGACCGTCACGCCTTCTACATGGCCACGCTCGCCGTCATCGCCTCCACTCTCGAGCAGATGGCGATGGAGATGCGCAATCTCCAGCGCACGGAAGTGCATGAGGTGGAGGAGGCTTTCGGCAAGGGCCAGAAGGGCAGCTCCGCCATGCCCCACAAGCGCAATCCCATCAGCTCCGAGAACATCTGCGGATGCGCCCGCGTGATGAGGGGATACATGGCCACCGCCGCCGAGAACGTCGCCCTCTGGCACGAGCGCGACATCTCCCACTCCGCCACCGAGCGGATCATCATGCCCGACGCCACCATCCTCCTCGACTATATGCTCAACCGCATGATGGGCATCCTCGAGAACCTCGTCGTCTTCGAAGACCGCATGAAGAGCAACATCTACATGACCAACGGCGTCATCTTCGCCCAGCGCGTCATGAACGCACTCATCGGCAAGGGCTTCTCACGCGAGAAGGCCTACGACACCGTGCAGCCCGTGGCTATGCAGGCCATGGCCACCGGCTCATCCTACCAGGAGCTCCTGAAGCTCAACCCCGTGGTGGCCGAGACCCTCACTCCCGAGGAGCTCGACGCATGCTTCACGCTCGACTACTACATGAAGAATGTGGATTATATTTACCAACGCAATAACATTGAGCAATGTCAGAAAGATTAGTTGTCATCGGCTCCCAGTGGGGCGATGAGGGTAAAGGCAAAATCACCGACTACTTCGCTTGCCGCGCCGACATGGTGGTGCGCTACCAGGGAGGCAACAACGCCGGACACACCGTGGTCTTCGGCGGCCATAAATACTCCCTCCAGAGCATCCCCTCCGGCATCTTCAATCCCGCCACGGTCAATGTGATGGGCAACGGCATGGTCGTAAATCCCGTCTCGGTCATCGCCGAGCTCGAGAAGCTCCACAGGCAGGGCGTCACCGACTATCAGCTCCGCATCTCCGACCGCGCCGCCATGGTCATGCCCTGGCATTCCGTGCTCGACGGAGCCTATGAGTGCCGAAAGGGCGAGGCCCTCATCGGCACCACCAAGAAGGGCATCGGCCCCGCCTACTCCGACAAGTACAGCCGCATAGGCCTCCGCATGGGCGACCTCCTCGAGCCCGACTACTTCGCGCTCCGCCTCCGCGCCGCCCTCGACGTCAAGAACCAGGAGCTCCGCATGCTCGGCCTCGATGAGTTCTCCTTCGACGACGTCTACGCATCCTACATGGAGATCGCACGCCAGATCGGCCACATGATCTGCGACACCTCCGACCTCATCAACGAGGCTTGCAACACTCCCGGCAAGAAGATCCTCTTCGAGGGTGCCCAGGGCATGATGCTCTGCATCGACCACGGCACGTATCCCTACGTCACTTCCTCGACACCCTCGGCCGCCAGTGTCCCCGTCGGCGCCGGCATAGCGCCCAAGTGGGTGGAGAATGTGGTGGGCGTCGCCAAGTCCTACTGCACGAGAGTGGGGGAGGGCCCCTTCCCAACGGAGATCTTCGGCGACACAGCCAACGAGATCCGCGAGCGCGGACATGAGTACGGCACTGTCACGGGCCGTCCACGCCGCATCGGATGGCTCGACGCTGTGGTGGCCCGCTACACCGGCCGTCTCGCAGGCATCGACTACTGGGCCCTCATGCTCTTCGACGTGCTCTCCGGCCTCGACACCGTGAAGATCTGCACGGCCTACGAGCTCGACGGCACGCAGGTGGCTACGCCTCCCTCCACCATCTCCCGCCTCTCCAGATGCAAGCCCGTCTACATCGAGATGCCCGGATGGAAGGAAGACATCACCGGCGCACGCTCCCTCGCCGACCTCCCGAAGGCCGCCGTCGACTACATACGCAAGATCGAGGAGCTCACCGGAATCCCCGTGGGCATCGTCTCCGTCGGCCCCGACCGCACCCAGACTATCCTCCTCAATGAGAAACTCAGGAATTTCTAATACTCACAAGCTGCAAGTAATATGTCGTTTATAGATGAAAAGATAGCGCAGGAAGGGATGACCTTCGACGATGTGCTCCTCATTCCCGCCTACTCGGAGGTGACTCCCAATATGGTGGCCGTCAACACCCGCTTCTCGCGCAATATCGACCTCAATATCCCCATCGTCTCGGCGGCTATGGACACCGTCACCGAGACCGATATGGCCATCGCCATCGCCCGTCAGGGCGGCATCGGCGTCATCCATAAGAACATGTCGATCGCTGCCCAGGCTGCACAGGTCCGCAAGGTGAAGCGCGCCGAGAGCGGCATGATCTACGATCCCGTCACCATCTCCCGCACCCAGACCGTCGGCGACGCTCTCCGTCTCATGAAGGAGAACCACATCGGCGGCATTCCCGTGGTCGACGAGAAGGGCTTCCTCGTGGGCATCGTCACCAACCGCGACCTCCGTTTCCAGACCGACATGTCGATCCTCATCGACGAGGTCATGACCAGGAAGAATCTCGTCACCACCACCAGTCCTGACCTCGCCGAGGCTTCCCAGATCCTCCTCCGCCACAAGATCGAGAAGCTTCCCGTGGTCGACGCCGACAACCGTCTCGTGGGCCTCATCACCTACCGCGACATCACCAAGATCCAGGACTATCCCAACGCATGCAAGGACTCCAAGGGGCGTCTCCGCGTGGCCGCCGGTGTCGGCGTCACCTCCGACACCCTCTCCCGCGTCGAGGCTCTCGTTGACGCAGGCGTCGACGCAGTGGTGATCGACACGGCCCACGGCCATTCGGCCAATGTGGCCCGCACGCTCCGCGCCGTAAAGGAGGCTTTCCCGCAGATCGACGTCCTCGTCGGCAACATCGCCACCGCAGAGGCCGCTGAGTTCCTCATCAACGCCGGCGCCGACGGCATCAAGGTCGGCATCGGCCCCGGCTCCATATGCACCACCCGCATCGTGGCCGGCGTCGGAGTGCCCCAGCTCTCCGCCATCTTCAACGCCGCCAGCGTCGCCCACCGCTTCGGCATTCCAGTGATCGCCGACGGCGGCCTCCGCTATTCCGGCGACGTCGTGAAGGCCCTCGCCGCCGGCGGCGACTCCGTGATGATGGGCTCCATGCTCGCAGGTGTCGAGGAGTCGCCGGGCGAGACCATCATCTACAATGGCCGTAAGTTCAAGGCATACCGCGGCATGGGCTCCATCGAGGCCATGCAGGCCGGCTCCAAGGACCGCTATTTCCAGTCGGAGACCTGCGACTCCAGCAAGTTCGTGCCTGAGGGCATCGTGGCCCGCGTGCCTTACAAGGGCACCCTCAGCGAGACCGTCTATCAGCTCATCGGCGGCCTCCGCTCAGGCATGGGCTACTGTGGCGCCAAGGACATCGAGGCCCTCCACAACGCCCGCTTCGTCCGCATCACCTCCGCCGCCGTGATCGAGAACCATCCCCACGACGTCACCATCACCAAGGAGGCTCCCAACTACACCCGCGGCGAGTAAATCCGGTAAAAAAACGGCTCCCCCGTAATGTAGGGATGCACCCTGATGCATCCGTCCCGGCCTGAATCCGGCAAACACTGAAATAATCAAAACAATGGAAAAAATAATCATCATAGATTTCGGCTCCCAATACACGCAGCTCATCGCCCGCAGGGTTCGCGAGCTCAACGTCTATTGCGAGATCCACCCCTTCAACAAGTGGCCGGAGCTCGACTCCGACGTGAAGGGCGTGATCCTCTCCGGAAGCCCCTACTCTGTGCGCGACCCGCAGGCCCCCAGGCCCGACCTCTCCGTCGTGAAAGGCAGGCTCCCCCTGCTCGGCGTCTGCTACGGAGCCCAGCTCCTCGCCGCCGAATACGGCGGTGAGGTGAAGGGCGCCCCGAGCCGCGAGTATGGCCGCGCCATGCTCTCCGTGGTCGACCCCCTCGACCCCCTCATGGCCGACATGCCCTCGCCCACACAGGTGTGGATGAGCCACGGCGACACCATCGTCTCCGTCCCCGAGTCCTACCACATCATCGGCTCCACCGATAATGTCCGCGTCGCCGCCTACCATATCATGGGCGAGCAGACCTGGGGCATACAGTTCCACCCCGAGGTGTATCATTCCACCGACGGCACGCGTCTCCTCTCCAACTTCGTGCTCGGCATCTGCGGATGCTCCGGCTCCTGGAGCCCCGACTCTTTCATCGACTCCACCGTCGCTGAGCTCCGCGCCAAGATCGGCGACGACCGTGTGATCCTCGGTCTCTCCGGTGGCGTCGACTCATCCGTGGCCGCCGTCCTGCTCCACCGCGCCATCGGCGCCAACCTCACCTGTATCTTCGTCAACAACGGCCTGCTCCGCAAGAACGAGTTCTCCGACGTGCTCGCCTCCTATAAGGACATGGGCCTCAACGTCCGTGGCGTCGACGCCAGCGAGCGTTTCTATACCGACCTCGCCGGCGTCACCGATCCCGAGCGCAAGCGTAAGATCATAGGCCGCGACTTCGTCGAGGTCTTCAACGAGGAGGCACAGAAGATCGAGGGAGCGCGCTGGCTCGCGCAGGGCACAATCTATCCCGACGTCATCGAGAGCGTATCTGTCAACGGACCCTCCGCCACCATCAAGTCGCACCACAACGTCGGCGGACTCCCCGAGAAGATGAACCTCCGCATCGTCGAGCCCCTGCGCCTCCTCTTCAAGGATGAGGTGCGCCGCGTCGGCCGTGCCCTCGGCATCAGCCCCGACCTTCTCGGGCGCCACCCCTTCCCGGGCCCGGGCCTCGGCATCCGCATCCTCGGTGAGGTCACCGCAGAGAAAGTGCGCATCCTTCAGGACGCCGACAAGATCTTCATCGACGCCCTGCGTCGCGACGGACTGTACGACAAGGTATGGCAGGCCGGAGCTATCCTTCTCCCCGTGCAGAGCGTAGGCGTCATGGGCGACGAGCGCACCTACGAGCGTTGCTGCGCGCTGCGCGCCGTCATCTCCACCGACGGCATGACCGCCGACTGGGTACATCTCCCGTATGAATTCCTGGCTGGCGTCAGCAACGAGATCATCAACAAAGTGCGCGGCATCAACCGCGTAGTCTACGACATCTCCTCCAAGCCCCCCGCCACCATCGAGTGGGAGTAAGTTTCATGCCCTCATAGACACTCTAGGCCCCCGGCTGAAAGCCCGTCCACAAATCAAGGCGGCAATCCGCGTGGATTCATCCACCGGATTGCCGCCTTGATTATCTTTCGTGACAGCATAGCCGCCTGCGCAAAGCAGGTGCCCATGGTCATTTATGTGTCTTATGAATCTTATTTGTCTTATAAATCTTATCCGACTTATAAATCTTATTAGCCCGGCAAGCCTTCACGCTTCACCCTTGACTCTTGCGCGAAGCGCCCTGACTCTTCGCCTCCCTCTTTACCTTTGCAGCGTGGTTTCGGGATTTGCTCCCCCGGAACCGCCGACCGGCTGCCTCCGGCTCACGTCATGGCTGATCCAGGTCCGCGCTGGTCCTCAGAGATTTTCGACCCGCTTCAGTGCTGAGATGTGACGCCCTACCTAATCATCAGCTCCTTCTCCATCCGCCTCCACGGCGCCGACCGTCGTACTATGATAACGCTGACAAACCGTCTTGTGAATCCCCAACGGGTCGCAGGTATATGGACACGTCCGGCTTGGGCCCTCTCATTCTATACCCGCCCTCCGCGGCACGCGCTGCCAAGCCCCACCCTGCTGCACGAACCAACCGATTGATGATCACGACATCGGAGCCGATGAACCCCGGACCCTCACCCGGCTCCGAACCCCGCGCAGCCTGCAACTGCGCCCGGTCTGAACCCATGGCCGCTGAGATGCACATGCTACACAATATCAATAGGTCAGAAGTGTTTGGCATGTAGGGACATGCCTCCGGCATGTTTCAATCGGCACCTGCCATCTCTGCATCTCACTTTTACCGTGATTCAGCTAACCGTTGATCTTTATTCTGCCTCTCAGCGCTTCGAGGCGAGGAGGGCTTTGAGGACGGCGGTCGAGAAGCCCGCCTCCTCCATGGCCTGCAGGCCTTTCACGGTGATGCCGCCGGGGGTCGTCACCCGGTCGATTTCCTCTTCGGGATTACGCCCGGTGGCCTGGAGCAGGGCCGCGGCTCCCTCCATGGTCTTCAGCGCCACGCGCAGCGCGTCGCCGGGATAGAACCCCAGCCTCACGCCCCCCTGCTGCATGGCGCGCGCCCACCGCATGGCGTAGGCTATGCCGCACGAGGCCATCGCCATCCCGGCCGCTAACTGTCGCCCGTCGGCCAGCATGGCGTCGCCCAGCTCCCGGAAGATCTCCAGCAGGTGGCCGGTGGTCTCCTCGTCGGCTATGTCGGTCTGGATGAAGGTCATGCTCTGCCTCACCTCGATCGCCGTGTTGGGGATGATGACGGCCAGCGGGGGAGTGGCGGCTCCCTCCGGCAGGTGCCGCTCCGCCATCTCCCGGAGCTCTCCGAGCGGCAGGCCCCCCACCATCGAGGCCACGATCTGCCTCGCCGGATCGATGTGGGGCATGATCTCCTCTACGACGCCCTCGATTACCCACGGCTTCACCGCTAAGATGACGAGGTCGGCGCCTTCGGCCGCTTCCACGTTGCTCTGTGTGGTGAAGATACCGGGACAGCGCCCGGCCAACGCCTCCAGTTTGGCGGCGCCGCGGTTGGCCACGCGGATGTCGCCGCGTTCCACGGCCGTGCCCTGTGCCAGGCCGGCCGCTGTGGCGCCTCCCATGTTGCCGGCGCCTATGATTGCGATTGTTCTTATTTCCATGATTAGTCTGTTGCCGAGGCCTTTTGAGGCCGCGCGGCTCCGCAAATATAGCCATTCTTCCGATTCCGTGCAAGCCTGCGACGCCTTCCGGCTTCGTCACCCTGTCGGGTGGCTGAGTTAAATTGTGTTAAATGTCGTTAAGAGATATATGACGTTGTGATAAGTTTTCTTAATTTTGCAGCAGTTCTAATACTTCTGGCAATTATACGTGTTATAATCTGCATGTTCGGAAATTTGTTGATAGACTGACCTTATTGATGAAACATTTGCAACATATCCACGTCTACACTGCCCTTCGTCTGGCTGGCGCGGGCGCTTTTCTGCTGTCCTCGGCTTCTCTGCATGCCGCTGTCTGCAGCGACACGCTTCGCAACGATACGGTCTCTGTATTTAAGGAGAATATCCTGTTTCCGAAGTCATCGGCCGTCGTTTCCCGTGATTTCAGCGGCAACGGCCCGCGCCTCGATTCGATCCGCAGCTTCCTCGGCATGACAGACCCCGGAAGGCTGCTGAGCGTCAAGGTCACGGGCTGCTATTCGCCGGAGGGTGATTTCTCGTTCAATACCGACCTCGCCCATGACCGCGCCCGCTCGCTCGCCGATATGGTGGAGGGCGTGGTGCCTGACTCGTGCCTCACCCTGATGGTGAGGCATCCTTTCGGGCAGAAGGCGCCCTATCCGCTGCTCCGCTCCGCCGAACTGTGTATCCTGTATCGTGATGAGGAAGTCGCAGCCGACACCCTGACATTACCACTTCCCGGCGGGTTAGCTCTCAGCACAACGTCAGGCGGCGACGCCGGCGCCGTCGCCGGGGAGCGTGCCGAAGCGCCGTCATGCTCCGTGGCCCCCGCCCTTCCGCCCCGGGAATACAATCCCTGGAGCCGCATCTTCCTTTATACCAACATGCTCTATGACGTCGCGCTGACGCCTAACCTCGGCGTGGGTATGGGTGTCACCGACAGGCTCACCGTGACCGCCGACTGGATGTGGGCACGCTGGAGCAATCGCGACAGAAGACGCTACTGGCGCATCTACGGCGGTGACCTGGAGCTGAGATACCGCATCGGCCCCGCGCGCGACGGCAGCCCTCTCGCCGGCCATCACATCGGCGTCTAAGGCTCTCTGGCCTGCTATGATTTCCAGGCCGGAAGGTCGCACACCGGCGTCCTCTCCGACAGATACAATTATGCCGTAGGCGTCTCCTATACATATTCGCTGCCGCTGTCCGCCCGGTTCAACATCGATTTCAGTCTTGGCGTCGGATACCTCTGGGGCACCTATAAGAAGCACACGCCCATCGACGACTGCGACGTCTGGCTCTCCACCCACAGGATGCGCTGGTTCGGCCCCACACGCGTCGGGGTGTCGCTCGTGTGGCTTGTAGGCAACGCCGTGGCAAACAGCAGGAAAGGAGGTGACAGATGACACTTCTCACGTTGATGCCGCGCCTCCGGGGCGCCCGTTGGCTGACGGCATTTATCCTTGCAGCCCTCTCGTGGTGTCTCTCGGGATGCTCGCAGCGCGAGCTCTGCTACGACCACTCCCATGTCTCGCCCGTGATTCTGGAGTTTGACTGGAGCCAGGCTCCCGACGCCACTCCCGCCTCCATGGTCGTCTGGTTTTTCTCCGTTTCGTCCGACGAGGCCTACCGCTTCGAGATCACGGGGGGCGACGGGGTGTCGCGCTCGCGCTTCGACGGCCTCGTCAACGTGCGGCCGGGGTCGTACCGCGTGCTGTGCCACAACGGCTCCACCGACAATAACTCCGAAGACGGAGAGACATTCGAGGCCTACCGCATCCTCACCAGAAGCGACGCCGTGCTCTCTCCGATGATGCGGAGCGATGACGCGCCGCTGCCCGACTCCGCCGGCGCGCAGCCCGTCAGGTCGCAGGCGAGTCCCCTCTATGCCCATGTGCCCGACGGCGTGGTCACCATCGAGCCTGCCGCCGACCACGACACGTATGTCCGTTTCACGCCCCGGGAGGTGACCGCCGTCTACGAGGTGGTGATCACGGGGGTGGAGAACATGAGGAGCGACACCGAGGCGTCGGCCGTGCTCACCGGCATGGCGGAGGCCTGGTCGCCGGCCGGAGACACCCCCGCGGGCTGCGAGGTGGCGGTTCCTTTCGGCCTCCGACAGGACGGTCCGGACTGCCTCCGGGGCTCGCTCGTGACTTTCGGCGACCGCGCCCCGCATGACGTGCGCCATACCCTCCGCGTCTACACATCTTATAAATACTATTACGATTTCGATGTTACCGACCGGCTGCACGATGCCGCCGACCCCCGCCATGTCGTGATCGAGCTTGAAGGCATAAAGCTCCCCGCCGGCGACGGCATGACGCCCGGCGTCAGCGACTGGGGCGATGCCGGCGACGTGGAGGTCCTGATGTGACATCCCGCAATGCGAATATGACTATTATCAGCAATATATTAAAACAGCATACAGTTATGAAAATCACTACAAGATCCGCAGTCCCCGCCGCTATGTTCGCCGGACTGTTTCTGGCCTCCTCCTGTGCCTCCGACATCGAGACCGACGTCAATCCAGACCCTCAGGGCAACTCACTCAATTTCACGGCATCGGTGGGAAGCTCCACACGCGCCGAGGAAATCAACATCGACAATCTCGGCAACTTCGCGGTGATGGCCCGCGGCATGCACCCCGACGGCGTGCTCTACGACAGCTACCTGATCGGCAGCGCGGCCGGCGGCGAGATCGCCCACTTCACGAGTATGTCGTCGTCTGACGCGACGAAGGGCACGTGGAACCTCGACCGGAAGGTGTACTGGCCCGAGACGTTCGACCAGGTCCTCTTCATCGGATGGACTACCCTCAAGCGCGGTGCTGACGGCAAGTCGGAGAGCTCCGCCAACGGGGTGCTTCCCGCAGGCGCTGTCTTCAGCATTGCCGCCGACGACCAGCCCTCCATTTCCGGCTTCAAGCCACTTAAGGCTGACCTCTCAGCCACACCGGCCAACGGCATCTGGGCCGACGGCGCCGGGCAGAAAGACCTCGTAATCGCCTTCAAGCAGGAGAAGCGCTCCCCGCAGTCTACCGTGGCGCTCAATTTCCGCCACGCGCTCACCCAGGTGTCGATAGTGGCCGGACAGAAAGGCAAAGACGACGCCACCGACCACCGCATCGTGAAGGTCAAGGGCGCATGGCTCGTCAACGCCGCGGAGTCAGGTACGCTGACAGCCACCATCACTCCCGATAAGGAGCAGTCTCAGAACAGCACTGCATGGACAGCTGAAGGCCTGGAGACATACGGTTCATATTATAAGGATATCGTCCCCCTGACCACGAATGGCAACGCCGATCTCCTGCGCAGCACGCTGATGCTTGTCCCGCAGAGCCTCACAGCCTGGGACGGCCAGTCGGCCACGACCACGGGGGCCTACATCATGCTTCTCTGCCGCGTGGAGCTCGAGCATAACGGCACGACACATACGGGAAGCGACATTACGGATATCGCGATTGCCGGAGGCAAACACTATCACCAGCTGTTCCCCGTCAATGAGTCGAGATACGACGGCTCCCAGTATGGTTTCGTATGCGTGCCTGTCTCCACCGACTGGGCTGCCCGTGTGGTTAATAAGGAGGACAGCAAGGGCGCGGGAATGCACTATACATTTGTCCTCGACATCTGCGGCATGGACAGTGGTGCCGGTGTCTATCCTCCAATATCCGATGGGACTGCGCTGGTTGCGAAACTGATACCCTCAGGTGCCACGGTGAATGCCTATGTCCTGAATGATGGCGCGTACAGCGAGCAGGAGGTGAGCCTGAATGTGGTCACCTCGCGCCCCGGAAATAAGAATATAGGGTCTCCGGTGCTTGACGAGCCAATCAAGTTCTCCGTTAATGTCAGCGGCTGGGCTGATCCAGACCAGAACTGGACCGACGGCTCCCTCACCATGTGATTCCGGCCCTCTACATACTTAAATAATGTTTAATGGATTATCAACCGCAATGAGTGCAAGATACAGATTTTCCGGCTATGCAGCGGCCACCCTCCTCGCTGCCGCGTTGCTCGTGACGGCAGGCGCCTGCAATGATGATTTCGGCTACCATAATGTGGAGGGGCGCCAGGTGGCGTTCGCCATTGATGCTCCCGACGCCTGGCGCGGCGGCATGTCGGTGGATGAAAGCGATCCGTCGACGCGCTGCACCTCGGTGCAGCCCCTCTCCGGCGGCGACACTAAGCTGTATCTGCATACTGTCGTGGCTGAGAATCCTGTGGCCGACAGGGCGGAGCT
Source organism: uncultured Muribaculaceae bacterium (assembly GCA_947626355.1). GTDB lineage: Bacteria > Bacteroidota > Bacteroidia > Bacteroidales > Muribaculaceae > Lepagella. Next base: position 18,941 of record CANQRV010000018.1, on the reverse strand, counting down.
TACCCGGGGCACCCCCGTAAACAGCACCAATGCTTTCAAGACCACCTATCCCAGCTTCTCGCTCAGCGGCATATGTCATACCGGAGCGTATCCCGAGGTTGAGTCGCAGAACGTATGGACTCCGGAGTATGCCTACAACCTGATTTACAACAGCACATCCGGTGAGCCGGTGGAGAAAGGGGGAAAGCTGCTGTGGCCCTCCAACGGCACGGTGCGCTTTTTCGCCTTTGCCCCGACGATGCCTGATTTCCAGAAGAAGACCGACGGCGACGGCTCGCTCGCGTTGAGCGAAGCCTCCCGCCGGGGCTCGCCGACGCTCACCTACACCGTGCCGAAGGATGTAGAGAAGCAGGTCGACCTCATGACGGCCCGCACGGACGCCTCCGGAGTGACCTCTCCCACGGTGTCGCTGAATTTCGGCCACGCGCTGACCGCCGTGCGAATAAAGTGTGCCGACGACATGCTTGCCGGAGATATCACCGAGGTGACGATCTCCGGCGTCTACGGCACGGGCACCCAGGTGATCGGAGCCTCCGGATGGACCTCGCTTACGAATACGGCGACATATACCATCTCCAAAACAATCAACCTCCCTGCCGACGACGGGGGAGTACTTGTCAAGGACAACCCCGTGATCACAGGCAAGGATGGCGACAACCTTTATTTCATGCTCCTTCCCCAGACTCTACCCCCCGGAGCGTCAATGACCATCAAGTTCAATGACGCGGCCACCGGGACGGAGCGCACCCTCAGCAGCCCGCTGACCGGCGAATGGCAGGCGGGAAAGATCGTCATTTACTCGATATCTCCCTCCAGCATCCATATCGCTGCCAAGGTGGATTTCTCCAAGGAGGGGGTCGGAGGGTCTGAAAGGCCCGACACCATCCCGTATACCGGTGTGTGGTATGACGCCGTATGCACCGCCAAGGCGGAGGTGACGAGGGAAGGAGATGATACAAAAACGTTTGCCATCCCGCCCGAAAAGGTCAAGCTCCAGTACTCTCTAAACGGCACTGAGTGGCTTGACTGCGGGGAGAACCCCGATGGTAAGTACGGCGACGGATTTCTCCAGATCGCGCCGCAGAGTGCCTTTACCGATATCAACGGATCCGGTAAGTTCAAAAATGCAGAGGAGGGCTCTGAGAGCGCCCCGTACTCCCTATCCTCGGAGTATGGCGAGACCGCCAACTGCTATCTTGTGGACAAGGCCGGATACTACTCCCTGGCGCTTGTCTATGGCAACTGCGGCGATAGCGGGGGTAATTTGACCGGCAATGTTAATGGCCTGAAATATTTCCCCAACCATACGGATAATGACGAAATTGTCGCCGGGACAATCCCCGATGTCGCCGATGCCGTGCTCGTGTGGCAGGATTCCCCCGACCTGGTCGACCCCGCCAGCGTGAAGGTGGTGGGCGGAAATCTTGTGTTCCGCATCCGCAGACCGACTCTCGCGCAGGGAAATGCCGTGCTCGCCGTCAGAAACAGCTCGAAAAACATACTCTGGAGCTGGCATATCTGGGTGACTCCCTACAAGACAGACTTCTATGATGAAGGCTCCTGCTATGTCTCGAGCCCGGGCGACGGCAACACCGAAACCTATAAACTCGCGAAGTATAACCTTGGCTGGTGTGACCGTCACGGGCACAATGACGCGCGTACGTTCAAGCTTCGGGCGGTGGTCGACATGTCCGCCTATAAAGGCACAAATGCCCCGGACACCGAAAAAACGGCCATTAAAGACTTAGGGACATTCACGCAGATGGAATACCGGGGCTCCGATGCCGGCGACAACACCTATTATCAGTGGGGGCGCAAAGACCCCATGCTCGGCGGAATCTACAACGACAAGACTCCTAAATATTGGTTTTACGGCAAAGGAATTGAGTCATCCTCAAGCGTCAAGGATAAGGAGTTCAATATGGAGAACAAGCAGGTCTTCAATCAGTACAGGAATGATAAGGAGATTTGCCAGTACGGGAATGAAGCGGAGAAGTGCGATTACAGGTTCCGCAAGAACCCCGGCGACATGATCGACCTAAATGACTATGAATCGAACGGCGTGTCGATAGGCTACACCATCCGGCATCCGTATATGTTCATCACCAACTCGCGTGTCGACGAGACGTATGGCGAAACAGATTCTGAGGTGCGCTTCAATTACCGAAATCACTGGCATAAGCCGTATATTGACTATCCTGCTCGTTATCTGGATGCAGAAACCCATATCATGTTCAATGCATGGGATGCGGATCCTGCTTCAACCGTCACAGGTGCAGGTTATAAATTTGATGATGTGTTTGAAAAAAATGAGAATAATAAGTGGGTTGTAATTGATGAAAGCAAACTGAAACGCAATGGAAAGCATGTCGTCAAATCGGTTTACGACCCGTGTCCGCCGAAATTCAAGGTGCCACCTATCGAGGCTTTCCGCTTCGGCGGTATCAGGTCAGACTCTCAAACGTCACAATACTCAGATATAACTCCAACTTGGGATAGCTCCAGCAATTCCTGGATTTATACCTCAACGGGTGGAACGATTAAGTTTCCGGCTACAGGCGTCAGGGACTATGCCCTGCGACCTTCCGAATGGAAAACGGTAAAACCGTTGAGCGGATCTTCGGATTTCAATTATACGACATTCTATAAGACCTCTATGCCGGCGTTCAGGGATCTGACATTTATCTCCTCGGCGACACTGGTTGAAAAAACGAAAAAGAATGCCTACCAGCTGATGTTGTTTGCCATCGACAACAGGAACAAAGATAAAAGCAATTGGGTAAGGAGTTATGTCGAGTCGAGCAATTCATACGGTCTCCCCGTCCGCCCCGAACGCTACTGATTCCTCCCGGCTCTTCGGCTGATTCCCTTCCGGCCCTTCTCCGACGGCGCTTCACTTCCGAGTGAAGCGCCGTCGCTCCCTCCATGATCTCCGATATCCGCGCAAAAAAACGCTTCTCCAGATAATGACCTGCCACGCCGGAGCGTTATATAGACAGTAATCAACCCATCACCTTTACTGACGACAACAGACATATGACCAGGATACGCTTCCGTTTTCCCGCCGTCGCCCTGACGGCTTTGCTCGCCGGATCCCTACTTCCGGCCTGCTCTCGACCCTCCCCGGAGCACCTCTTCTTCTCAGAGGTGAAGACCGTCGACAAGCTCGTGCTCGCCCGCATGTCGATCTCCAAGATGGCCACCGTCGACGACCTGCGCCTCGACGAGGCCCGGGGGCTCCGCCAGACCGTCGAGGCCCTCGGCGACGCCGTGAAGATCGGCTCGCGCAAGGCGGCCTATTCCTACGACACCTACATGCGCGCCTACATCGACATGTCGGCCTTCACCGAAGACGACGTGGTGGTGGACGAGGCTGCCCGCACCATTACCCTCCACCTCCCCCCGGTGGTTGCCGAGCTCGAGGGGCGCGACGCGCAGGTGCGCGAGGACCATTACCGCGTCACCGGCCTGCGCTCGGCGGTCGACGCCCCGGAGCGCGCCGAGATCAAGGAGAAGATGAACGCGGAGCTCCGCAGGGAGGTAGAGGGCAGCCCCGTGTTCCGGCGCCAGCTCGTGGAGCGCGCGCAGGAGAAGGCCCGCGCATATTTCACGTCGCTGCTCGCTTCCGGCGGCTATGACGTCCGCGTCGAGTTCGACCGATAAAATATTCAGCAATGATGAAGACCATAAGAATAATAACAGTATTCCTGACAGTGGCCGTCGCCGTCGGCCTCGCCGTGTGGTGGAAGATGTCGCCCGAGCCCGACCGCGTGAGGCTCGACGCCGCAAAGATCGCCGACATACGCTCCATGGTGGAGCTCTGCTCCATGGAGATCTACGAGGACTATCCCGTCAAGGCCTCGATCGGCTCCCGGCATTTCTTCGCCCGCGAGACCCTCCGCAGCTCCATCTCCTTCGACGTCGAGCGCCTCAAGGTCGACGAGCGCGGCGACACGCTCGTGGTGACGCTGCCTCCCGAGACCATCGAGATCCGCGAGTCGACGGAGCCCGACTCCTACCGGGTGATCGACACCTGGAACGACCGCTTCCTCGGCTCCTCCACCTTCACCGCCGGGGAGGAGAACGAGATCAAGCGCAAGGCCCTCGCCGGCTACCGCCGCCGCATCTACGCCCGCGGCTACGTGGCCCGCGCCCGCGCCGAGGCCGCCTCCTCCCTCCGCTCCATGCTCTCCGCCGCCACGCGCCGCCCCGTCACGGTGGTCGACCCCACTCCCCGAGGAGCCATTAAATGATCTTTTCGCCCTTCATGGTGTAACATGGCGGCGCTACGTGCGTTTATATGGTAAAAACCACAACAAACGCACAACAACCGCTTTCATCATGAAGATTTATCCGTTTGCCGCATTCCACAAGGCAACAACCTCCGGGCCACGCATTCTACCGCTCATCCTCGCGGCGGCGGCATGCGGCGTTGCCGCTGCAGCGCCCTACCGCGTGGAGGCCGAGGTCGTGGAGAAAGCCTCCGGCTCTCCCTGCGTCGAGGCCCTCTACCGCATCTACTCCTCCTCCGACACCACGAAGGCCGTGGCCTACAACGTCACAGGCGCCGACGGGCGCATCTCCCAGTCTCTGTCGCGCCCCGGCAGCTACCTGCTCCGCGTGGAGTATGCCGGGCTCAAGACCCTGCTGCGCGACTTCTCCGTCTCCGCCTCTGAGCCCGTGGCCGCCCTCGGCCTGCTCTCCATGGAGGAGGACGACGGCCTGCTCCAGGAGGTGGTGGTCACAGCCAAGAAGAAGCTCGTCACCAGCGACGGCGCCACCCTTACATATAATGTGGAAGATGACCCCGAGGCCTCGGTCAACACCACCCTCGAGATGCTCCGCAAGGTGCCGATGGTCACCGTCGACGCCGAGGAGAACATCCGCATCAACGGCAACACCAATTTCAAGATCCTCGTCAACGGCAAGGAAGACCCCATGCTCTCCGGCGACGTCAAGTCAGTGCTCAAGGCCATGCCCGCCGCCACCATCAAGAAGTTTGAGGTAATCACCGACCCGGGCGCCAAATATGACGCCGAGGGCACAGGCGGCATCCTCAACATCATCACCACAGGCAAGCAGCGCCTCGAAGGCTATATGGCCAATCTCTCGGCCAATGCAGGTAAGGACTATTACGGCGCCTCCTTCTACGGGCGCACGAAGCTCCATAACGTCACGGCAAGCGCCAATTTCAATTTCAACCAGCCTATCGACCGCGGATACCGCAACAGCAGCGAGTCGACGCTCGAGAACCTCACCCCCGGCTCCGAGTCGACACAGACCACGACCTCCCGCTCGAAATACAACGGCAGCTACCTCGGCGGCAACTTCAACCTCTCCTGGGAGCCCGACACCCTCAACCTCTTCACCGTGCAGGGGAATGTGGGACGCTATAAGTCGGAGTCGTGGAGCCTACAGCAGATGGAGTTCGCCACGGCCGACGCGTCGCGGAGATGGAGCCTCAACCGCGACTTCCACTCCGACGGCTCATATATGTGGCTCGGCGCCAACACTTCCTATCAGCACACTTTCGGCCGCCAGGGCCACCATCTCATCCTCTCCTACATCTTCAGCTACAATTCCGACCACGACGACGAACGCGCCCTCACCTACGACATGGCCGGCATCTCCGAGGAGTTTCCCCTCCGGCTCACTTCCACCAGAAGGTTCGCACGCCGCAGCACCTTCCAGCTCGACTATGCCAACCCCTTCACGGATAAGCATCTCCTCGAGGCCGGCCTCAAGGGCAACTGGCAGCGCGACCACCAGAACTCAATCCCTTGCTACGGCTCCACCGACGCCGACCTGCACCCGGGCGACGGCGAGCAGGTGAGGGTGCGCCAGTTTCAGGACATCCTCGCCGCCTACTGCTCCTACACCGGCAACTACGGAAAGTGGAGCACCCGCCTCGGCCTGCGCTATGAATACACCCACATGGGGCTCGACTACTCCGTGGGCGACTACACCGACTTCACCACCGATCTCAGCGACCTCGTGCCAAACGCCTCGCTGACCTATCGCTTCGGCGGAGCCTCCAACCTCCGCCTCGCCTACCAGATGAGGATCTCCCGACCCTCCATCTCCCGCCTGAGCCCATACCGCGACACGATGAACCCCAACCAGGTCTCCTACGGCAATCCCGACCTCGAAACCGTGAAGGGCCACAACATCTCCCTCTCCTATTCCAACTACGGTGGAAAGCTCGGCGGCAGCGTCTCCCTGAACTACCGCCGCGAGGACAACGCAATCTCCGACTACCAGTTCTTCCAGGACGGCATCCTCAACACCACTTATGCCAACATCGGCCATGAGCAGGGCGTAGGTGGCAACATGAACCTCCAGTGGAGCATCCTTCCCACGCTGAACGTCGGCGTCAACCTCAGCGGCGGCTATCTCGACATGAAGGCCTCCAGCCCGCAGCTCACCGCCACCAACCATGGCTGGACAGGCAACTACAGCTTCAACGCCGACTATACCTTCCCCTTCCGGCTCCGCCTCAGCGTCTACGCCGGCGGCGGCACGGGATGGATGGACCTCCAGAGCAAGGGCAACGGCTATTCCTACCACAACCTCTCCATCAGCCGGTCGTTGCTCAAGGAAGACCGCCTCACGCTCAGCGCTTTCGCCAGCGGATTCCTCCAGCCCCACCGCAACTCGCGCTACACACAGGTCTCCGAGACCTCGCGCTACGAGAGCCGCTCGCGCTACGAGTCGTGGTTTGTGGGCGCCAGCGTCAGCATCCGTCTCGGCTCGCTGCGCGCCGACGTGAAGCGCACGGACGCCGACATCGATGCCGGGGGCGCCAACGCCCCGTCGTCCGGCTCCGGACGCTGATACGATACAGCATAAAACGAGGGAGGCGCCGCCGTCACGGAGGCACCTCCCTCTTATCTTGAATCTGTTTCAAACAGTACAGGAAGTGGGACTCGAACCCACACAGCCGGTAAGGGCCAAAGGATTTTAAGTCCTTCGTGTCTACCATTCCACCATTCCTGCGGCCATCGGCATAAGGATTTCTCCCTCATACCGTTCTGCAAAATTACTCTTTATATCCCGTATCTCCAAATTTCCGCCCCTCTTTTTCACTTTTAAAAATAAGTGTCGACATAGTCGGAAGCTGACATAACAGGTATTGTAGAGAATGGAAAATCCTTCTGATTGCGTGTTATTATGAAGTCTCATTTAGCGTCTATAGCAGATTGATGCAGTCTTGCTTGAGTTCATCACGCAGGAGATAATCTATGATGAAGTTGGTGTCAAGAAAGAGTCTTTTCATCTCGACATGATGTATTGTGTCCGTTGGTCATTGAAGTCTATAATCGAAGGATCCACTCTGTGACTGAATTATTCGATATGGCAAGTATGGTGCGAATGGAAACCATACTTGCCGAAACCGTGGTTTCCATTCGCACTTTCGGCTCCTCAGGGATTGTAGAGGTCCTTGTTGTAGAAGTTGAGGATGTCGTAGGTCACCTTCAGCGCGTTGCGCGCCTCCGACTCCGGATTGGCCTTGACGGCCGCCAGATAGTCGTTGATCGCCTCCGACCTGCGGTTGAGGCTCCAGTAGCGCATCCCGCGGCAGGTCAGCGCCGCGTCGTCATCCGGATTAGCCTCTATATACTCGTTGAGCAGCTCTATCGCCCTCTCTGTGGAGATGCTGCCTCCGGCCACTCCGGCCTTTATTTCTTCAAGTGTCATCATCTTCGTATGGATTGGTCACATTTCTATAACGTCGGGGCGCCCGTGAAAGGTCACAGCGCCACGTGCTCCGACTTCACCGGCGTCCCCATGAAGAGCGACGCCGTGCCGTCGAATTTCTCCGGACTCTCGGTAGTCATGTATTCTACGGTTGAGCCCCGCGAGAGGCGCCTCTCCATCTCCGGATGGCGCTCCAGATAGGAGGCGAGGCTTCCGGCTACGAGGTCTCCCTGCGCCAGCACGTTCACTCCCTCCGGCGCGTAGAGCCGGATCTTGTCGATCAGCATGGGGTAGTGGGTGCAGCCCAGCACTATGGTGTCGATCTCCGGGTCGCGCTCCATCAGCGTGTCGATATACTTCCTCACGAAATAGTCGGCGCCCGGCCCCTGTGCCTCGCCGTTCTCTACCAGCGGCACCCACATCGGACACTCCTGCTCCGTGATGCTCATCCCGGGGTAGAGCTTCCCGATCTCGAGGCTGTAGGAGCCGCTCTTCACCGTGCCCTGGGTGCCGAGCACACCCACGTGGCGGCTCGCCGTGATGTCGCCCAGCGCCTCCACCGTGGGGCGGATCACTCCCAGCACCCTCCGCGTCGGGTCGATCTGCGGCAGGTCGAGCTGCTGTATGGAGCGCAGCGCCTTGGCCGACGCCGTGTTGCACGCCAGGATCACCAGCGGGCACCCCCGGTCGAACAGATGCCTCACCGCCTGGAGCGTGAAGTCATACACCACCTCAAACGAGCGCGACCCGTAGGGCGCCCGCGCGTTGTCGCCGAGGTAGAGGTAGTCGTAGCCCGGCAGACGCCTGTGGATCTCCCGCAGTATCGTCAGTCCGCCGTAGCCCGAGTCGAATACTCCTATCTGCATTGTCAGGATGATTATGTGTCGTGGATATATGAGCGGTCTCAGAGGCCGAGCTTGTCCTTCACCTTCTGGGTGATGTTCTCGTAAGGCTCCTTGTAGAAATACACCTCCTCGGGGTCGAGCTTCCTTACGAAGCTGAAATCCTCCTCGAGGGCCACCTGCTCCACGGCGGCCATGATCCTGGCGCGGATCGGGGCCTTTAGCTCCTCGCCCTGCGCCTGCATGTCGGCCATGACGTCCTGCTCGTAGCGCTGTATCTTCTGCTGCAGGTCGGCGAATTCGCGTGTCTTGCGCTCGCGGATCGCCGTCGGCTCGTCGGCCGGAAGGTCCTTGATCTGGTCGTAGATGCGCTTCACCTCCTCGTTCATCTTCGTATATTCCTCGTAGTATTTCTGCGAGAGCTCGTTGAGGTGGTTCTGGGCGGTGGCCGTCTCGGGCATCGCCTCCATGATGGCGTCGATGTCGACGAGCCCCACCTTGCCGGTCTGGGCCTGGCAGAGCAGCGGCAGCATCAGCGCCGCGAGCATGATAAGTCGTAGCATAGTCTGTAGTCGGTTGTGTTGGTATAGTGGTTAATGCAAAGAGTATCCGTATAGACCGAAAGTCCGGATTCCGGCGTCAGCGGTCGGAATCCGGACTTGTATGATTGCCTTGGCGGCCGGTGGAGCCGGAGCTTACTGGATGCCGAGCTTGGCCTTCACCTTGGGAGTGATGTCCTCGACGGGAGCCGCGAAATAATACACGAGCTGGTCGTCTTTCATCTGGATGTAGGAGAAGCTCTCCTCCTGTCCCACGGCCGTGATGGCGGTGCGTATCTTCTGGATGATGGGCATCATCAGCTCGCCCTGCTGCTTCTCGAGGTCCTGGGATGCCGTCTGCTGAAACTGTTGGATCTTCATCCCCTGCTGCTGGTAGTCGGTCTCCTTCTGGGTGCGGATGGCGGCGGGAGTGTCGGCGCCCATATTCTTGAGCTCCTCCTCCAGGCGCTGTATCTCCTGGATGAGCTGGCTGATCTGGTCCTGGTATTTCTTCTGCACCTCCTGAAGCTTTGTCTCGGCCTCTTTTGTCTCTGGCATGGCCTGGAGGATGCTGTTGGAGTCTACAAGGCCGATTTTCAATGTCTGCGCTGAGGCGAACATCGGAAGCAGCACCGCTGCTATCAAAAGAATTTTCTTAAGCATTTCTGTCGTATGTGTGTTCTTGTTGTTTTTCAGTCTGCAAAGTTATTCATTTTATTTTGAATAACCAAGTTTGGCGAGCACATCGTTGCTCACGTCGATGCGCGGCGAGGCGAATACGATGCTCTGGCTCGAGGCGCGGTCGAAGATCGTCTGGTAGCCCTTCTCCTCGGCCACGGCCTTGACGGCGTTGTAGACGTCTTCCTGAATGGGCTTCATCAGGCTCTGGCGCTTCTTGTAGAGCTCTCCCTCGGGGCTGAAATACTTAGCCCGTGTCTCCGACACCTCCTTCTCCTTGGCCACTATCTCCTCCTCGCGTTTCTTCTTCTGGTCTTCGGTCAGAAACATCTTCTCGTTCTGATAGTTCTTATACATGGTCTCGGCCTCCTTCTGGAGCTCCGTCACCTCTTTCTCCCAGCGCAGCGACACCTGGTTGAGCTGCTCGTTGGCCATCTCGTAGGCCGGCACGTTGCGCAGTATGTATTCCATGTCGACGAGCGCGAATTTCTGCGCCGACATCGCCGCGATGCCCAGTATGGCGGCCACGGCCGTAATAATCAGTCTTTTCATTTTGGTTTCAGTTGGTTAATTAGTTAACAATTCAACGCCCGATTTGTTAGAACTCCTGACCGAGCACGAAGTGTAGCTGGCTGCCTCCCCTTCGGCCCCACACCTGGTCGAATCCGTATCCCCAGTCGATGCCGAGCGTGCCGAGCATGGAGAGGTAGATGCGGATGCCCACTCCGGCGCTGCGCTTGAGGTTGAAGGGCGAGAAGTCCTTCACCGACGTCCAGCAGTTGCCGGCCTCGGCGAAAGCCAGGGCGTAGATGGTGGTGGCAGGCTGGAGCATGAAGGGGAAGCGTAGCTCGAGGCCGAAGCGTCCGTAGGCGTAGCCCTCGTAGCCCCAGGGGGTGAACTGTCCGTTCTCGTAGCCTCGCATCGCCACGGTCTCCGTGGCGTAGGTGTAGCTGCCGCTCATGCCGTCGCCGCCGAAATAGAATGTCTCGAAAGGCGACTTGAAATACTTGTTGTAGGAGCCGAGCAGCGCGAAGTCGGCGCGTGTCATGAGCACGAGCGTGAAGTTGCCGTCGGGGTCGGCCAGCGGCGTGTAGGTGCGGCTCTTGAAGCGCAGCTTCCAGTATTCGATCCAGCGGTAGAGCTCCTTTTGTGCGGCGGTGCGTGTCTCCTGGTCGGCGTTGGCGTCGGAGGCGCGCTCCGAGAGGGCTTTCCAGTCTTTATTGCCCGAGAAGAGCGAAGTGGGGGGCGTCAGCGTCAGGTCGAGCGAGAAGGATGAGCCGCGGCGGGTGTAGATCGGGTTGTCGATGCTCTCGCGCGAGAGGTTGAGGCCGAGCGTCAGCGAGTTGGAGACGCCGTTGTTCATATAGTAGAGATACTCCCAGTTCTTGAGGTAATACCATCGGTAGGCCAGGGTGGCCTGGAAGGTGAAGAAGTCGTCGGGCCATGAGAGGCGGGTGCCGAATCCCACGGCGACGCCGGCCATCTGGAGCACCTTGTTGGGGTCGTAGGCGTTCTGGTAGGCGTAGGTGTTGTAGTTGGTGCCCGCCATTCCCTGATTGTAGATGGCGTAGTTGTAGGAGTCGCGCCAGGCCTGGTTGTAGAAGCTGGAGTTGATGCCCGTCGAGCGGCTGTAGTCGAGGCCGATCGAGAGGGAGTTGGGACGCTTGCCGCCGAGCCATGGGTCGAGGAAGGAGATGCTGTAGCTCTGGTAGTATTTTGCGTTGGTCTGCGCCGAGATCGAGAAGGTCTGGCCGTCGCCGCGCGGTATTATGCCCCGGTAGGAGCCGGGGTTGAAGAGGTTCTTGATCGAGAAGTTCTTGAATGAGAAGGCGAGCTGGCCGGTGACTCCGGTCTGTCCCCATCCGAACGAGAGCTGCACCTGGTCGTTGGCCTTGGTCTCGAGGTTGAATACGATGTCTACGGTGCCGTCGCTCTCGTTGGGCTCGGGCTGTATGTCGATGGTCTCGGGGTTGAAGTGGCCCGAGGCGGCGATCTCGCGGTAGGAGCGCATGAGGTCGGCCTTGGAGAAGAGCTCTCCCGGGCGCACCCGCAGGTCGCGGCGTATCACCTTCTCGAAGAGCTGGTCGTTGCCGTTGATCACCACGCGGTTGACGGTGGCCTGCTTCCCCTCGAACATGCGCATCTGCAGCGCGATGCTGTCGCCGTGTATGTTCTCCTCGATGGGCACGAGCTGGAAGAAGAGGTAGCCGTTGTCGAGATAGAGGTTGCTCACGGCGTCCTCGTCTTCCCTGAGGCGCTTGTCGAGGAGCTTCTGGTTGTAGACGTCGCCGGGATAGATGCCGAGCAGGCTGTTGAGCTGGTCGGTGGGGTAGACCGTGTTGCCCACCCATGAGATGTCGCTGATGTAGTATCTGCGCCCCTCGTCGACGGTGATGTGCACGTCCACCTGCTTCTCGTTGTAGGGCGTCACGCTGTCGCTCACGATTCTGGCGTCGCGGTAGCCGAGCTCGTTATACTTGTTGATGATGCGGTTCTTGTCGTCCTTGTAGTCCGACTCCACGAATTTCTTCTGCTTGAAGAGGTTGAGGAGGTTGCCGTTCTCGTTGGTCTTCTTCATGGCACCCTTCACCTTGCGGTCGGAGAGCACCTCGTTGCCGTTGATGTAGATCTTGTGGACCTTCACCTTGCTCTGGCGGTTGATGTCGACGTCGAGATATACGTGGTTCTCGTGGCTGAGGTCGGGCTGCTCGCGGATGGTGACCACGGCGTTCTTGAATCCCTTGTTGCTGTAGTAGTCCTCGATGATCTTCTTGGCGCGCGCTATGATGTTGGGGGTGATCTGCTGGCCGTCGACCATCGAGAGCCTCTCCTCGATGTCCTTCTTCTCGCCCCCCTTCACGCCGGTAAACCGCAGCTCGGAGAGCTTCGGGAGCTGGCGGAGGTGGATGGTGAGCCACACCTTGTCGCCCACCATCTTGTCGACGCTGATGCTCACCTTGGAGTATATGCCCTGTCGCCAGTAGCGCTTCACGGCGTTGGAGATGGCGTCGCCCGGAATCTCGATGCGCTCTCCCGCCGAGAGGCCCGAGAAACCGATGATGATGTAGTCGTCCACATGGGTCACGCCCTCCACGTTGATTCCGGCGATCTCGTAGCTCTTGGGGAGCGGCGAGTATATGATGTCGGGGTTGTAGATGGTGTCGGCGGGGAGGGGGGCCACGGGCGCCGTCTGCATGGGAGCGGGGGCCGGCTCTGCCGGGGTCTGCGGGGTGACGTCGGGCTGCCCGGCGGGCGTCTGCGCCGTGGCGCCGGCGATGCCGAGCAGGAGGAGGATGAGGGCGGGTTTTATCTGTGGTCGCATTCTGTGCGTAGGTTGGTTCTTGCTTGTTGGTTGGTTGAGTCGGGGGCGCGGTGTCATTCCGCGGCCACCTGTTCGCTGGTCTTGCCGTAGCGGCGCTCGCGGCCCTGGTAGTCGATGAGCGCGTCGGCGTATTCCTCGTTGGTGAAGTCAGGCCAGAGCACGTCGGTGAAGTATAGCTCGCTGTATGCTATCTGCCAGAGCAGGTAGTTGCTGATGCGCTCCTCGCCGCCGGTGCGGATCAGGAGGTCGGGGTCGGGCATCCCGGCGGTGGCCAGGTGGCCGGCCACTGTCTGCTCGGTGATCGCGTCGGGGTCGAGCTTCCCGGCGGCCGCCTCGCGGGCCATGCGGCGTGCCGCCTCTGTGATTTCCCAGCGGCTCGAGTAGCTCAGGCAGATGTTGAGCTGGAGCCCCGTGCAGTGGGCCGTGGAGCTCACCGCGTAGTCGAGGCGCTCGCGTGAGGCCGCGGGCACCCTCCCGATGTCGCCCAGCAGATGGATGCGCACGTTGTTGGCCAGCAGCTCCGGCAGCTCGCGCTCGATGGCCCAGCCGATCAGATACATCAGCGTGGCCACCTCGTCGTCGGGCCGGTTCCAGTTCTCCGTCGAGAAGGCGTAGAGCGTGAGGTATTTCACCCCGATGTCCGACGAGAACTTGGTGACGCGGTGCACGGTGGAGATCCCCTCCATATGTCCGTCGCCCCTTGCCAGGCCGCGTTTCTTGGCCCAGCGTCCGTTGCCGTCCATGATCATTGCCACATGACAAGGCACCCGTGTCTTGTCGATCAGCGATATTTTTTCTTCAAGAGATTCCATTTCAGATGGTTTCAGTCTTTATAGTTGCACACCTCGCACCGCTTGCTGAACTCATAGGTGACCGTCACCGTCAGGGTGCTGTACCAGTCGGTGTTTTTCATGAAGGAGCTCTTTATGCCGTAGGGGTCGTCGAGCATGGCCCCGTCGAGACGGTCGGTGAAAGTCTTCTTCATGAGGAACTCGAGTCCTATGTTGAGCCGGCGCGACGGCTTGTATTTCACTCCCACGCCAAACGGGATCGTGAAGGCAGCTCCCGTCTTCCCGTCGACGCTCCACATCGTGGCGCCCAGCCCTGCCGTGATGTAGGGGGTGATGCGCTTGAGCTTGCGGTAGCTCTCTCCCATCCCGTAGGGGAGGAAGTTGAATTCGAAGAGCTCCGACAGCTCGTAGAACGTGGTGGAGAACTTGAACGTCTGTCCGTCGGGGAAGACGTTGGTCATCTGCTCCGAGTTTCCCCGGAGTGAGCCCGCGAAGAGGTTTGTCTTCAGCGCGATGCGCGGGTTGGCGATGTATCTGAACACACCCTCCACGTCCCACGAGGGATTCTGCAGGAGGTTGGCCGTGTTGGCGTCGCCGAGATAGCCGGTCATGCCGATGCCTCCCCCGGCCTCGAAGCGGTAGTCTTCCTGGGCCTGGAGGCGGGCGGCGAACGCCGTCATCACGGTGAGCAGTATGATCAGTTGTCGGGTCAAGGTGTCTGGTGTGTCGTTATAGAGGTGTTGATGTCGTGGGTCGTCATATTATGGGGGCCTGGCGTAGCCTTACGAGCGCTCCGCGCCATATGGAGTCGCTGAGGGAGCCGTCGGCCCTGTATCCCCCTATCAGGTAGATGAAGGGGCATTCCCAGCTCAGCGTGTCGCCATCGACGTCATAGCCCGGGGCGCGGCGAGCCTTTGCCGCCTGGTCGCCTGTCTTCCAGGCGTCGCTGAGGTTGGAGCTGAGGCGCGTCGTCATCACGATGTTGTCGCTTCCCGTAGTGGCGGGCAGATAGTCGGGCAGATTCGTCAGCTCCGACCCTTTCCTCCAGTTCACTCCGTTGTCGTCGCTCATGTAGACGGTGCGGTTGTAGGAGCCGTCGGCGAGCCGGCCGCCCACCACGAGCCAGCCGTCGTAGCAGTCTTTCTTGAAGATGCCTGCCGAGCGGAACACGTAATAGGGCACGAGCGTGGCGCCCTCCATCGGGGGTGTGGCGTGTTCCGAGATGGGAGTCCAGCGCTGTCCGTCGAATCCCCATGTGGCGCCTGTGAGCTCGCCGGAGGCCATGCGGCCGCCGCATATCAGCACGACGGGCGTCGCCGACCATTTGGTGGTGAATGTGCCGCCGTTGGTGTGTCCGGTAAGAGGGAAGTCGGCAGCCACAGGGCCGTCGGCCAACGGTGCGTCAGCCGGGTAGTGGCAGTGGGTCAGCCCCTCGCCGTCGGTCCGGATGCCGAGCGCTGCCTCGCCGAAGCCGCAGATGATCGATGCCCATCTCTCGCCGGTGTTTTCCCAGGCGAGACCGTCGGCCGAGGTGTGGAGTGTTCCCTCGCTGTCGAGCATGTAGAGACGCCGGCCGGCCGCCGTCAGCGACTCGATGGCCGGCGTGAAGCCCGGCGTGAGCTCTGTCTTCTCCCATTGCGCTGAGTAGAGGTCGGCGTTGCGGCTCAGTGTGTAGCTGCCGTCGCTCTCCTCCAGCAGGCAGAGCGCCGTCCCGGAGAGGTCGACGCTTTTCTGGCGTCGCGGGGCGCCGAGGCGCGAGGGGAGCGGCGACACGGCGGTGTCGCTCCATGCCAGCGAGTCGATGTCGATGGTGTGTACGTTGATCTTTATCCTGTAGTCGCGCTTGCTCGTGCCGTCGGGCGCCGTCACGCTCATCACGGTCGTCCCCGAGAAGTCGATGCTGTCGTTGGGGCTGTCCTTGTAGTTGAAGGTGCTGTCGGCCATCGTCGTGGCTCCTTTCACTGTGATCGACACGGCGCTCATCTGCCGCGAGAAGGTCACCACGGGCACGAGGCGCGTGATGTCGGTGCCCTTCGGCAGCGAGTCCTGGTTCCATATCACCCCCTCGTTGAGGTCGATCGAGAAGAACACCGAGTCCATGTGTGCCATGCGCTTCGAGTCGGCCGACAGCCGGAAGCCGGTCACGGCCGTTGTCGTCTCCACATAGTTGATGGCGTCGTCTTCGTCGGTCTCTTCTTTCGAGTTGCAGCCGCCCGCGACGGTCGCCAGCATGAGCGCCGACACGAGGGAAAGAGGGAGATATGAGATGCGTTGTTTCACTGTCGTTTGATTGGTTTTATCGGTTGGCCGGATGCGGAGAGAAGCCTCATCCGGCCCGGTTGTGATGTTTCAAACTGCAAAATTAGTATTTCTTGGCAAAAACATAACCCTCATTTCTCCACTTTTTTACAAATAAGCTTTTTTTATGGCTTTTTAACGTCTGAATGTCTCCACCCGGTTGCCGCCGTATGATTCGGTGGCTGTGAGGCGCAGTCCGTCGCGGCGGAATGTGGGGGAGGGGAGCCCCGCG
Source organism: uncultured Muribaculaceae bacterium (assembly GCA_947626355.1). Lineage (GTDB taxonomy): Bacteria > Bacteroidota > Bacteroidia > Bacteroidales > Muribaculaceae > Lepagella. The sequence goes on along the minus strand of CANQRV010000018.1, from coordinate 2,541 downwards.
CCGGCCGTGAGGGTCGATGTCTCCAGGCGTATCTCGTCGTAAAGGCCGGCGTCGATGAAGCTCTGGAGCAGCCGTGCGCCCCCCTCCACCATGAGCGAGGAGACGTTGTGGCGCCCGAAGAGCAGCCGCATGTTCTCCTCGAGGGGCGTGGCGCTGTCGAGCAGCACGTGGGGCGACCGGAGTATATTTGCGCCGGGCGGTATGCGGGGGCTGTCGAAGGTCACCCGCAGCGGGTCGCGCCCCGGGAAGTGGCGCACGGAGAGACGCGGATTGTCGATGACCACGGTGTCGGTGCCCGCCATTATGGCGTCGGCGAGGGCCCGCTGGCGGTGCATGGCGCGCAGCGACATCCCGTTGGAGAGGTGCAGGGGGAAGTGTGCGCCGTTGCTGTCGGTGCCGGCCATGAATCCGTCGGCGCTCTGCGCCCATTTCAGCTGTATGTAGGGGCGGCGCAGGGTCTGCGCCGTCATGAAGCGGCGGTTGAGCTCCCGGCATTCGTCGGCGAGCACCCCCTCCGTCACTTCGCAGCCCGCCTCGCGCAGCATGCGTATGCCCCGTCCGGCCACCAGCGGATTGGGGTCGCCGGCGCCGGTCACCACCCTCGGTATCCCTGTGTCGATGATGAGGCGGGCGCAGGGTGGCGTCTTGCCGTAGTGGGAGCAGGGCTCGAGGGTGACGTAGATGGTGGCCTCCTTCAGCAGGGGCCTGTCGCTCCCGGCCACGGAGCGTATGGCGTTGACCTCGGCGTGCGGGGCGCCGTAGAGGCGGTGCCATCCCTCGCCGATGATCCGGCCGCGGGCCGTCACCACGGCCCCCACCATAGGGTTGGGGGAGGTGAAGCCCTCCCCGGCGCGGGCCAGCTGGAGCGCCCGCCGCATCATGGCCTCGTCTTCCCGGCGCATCCGCGCCTTATCGCTGTCTCTTGTCATATGGAGGAGGCTATCTCCCTGACCTGACCGACATCGAGACCGCATATCCTTCAGCTCCTCACGCATCATCTCCATGCCGCTCCTGATCTCGGCCTCCCTGGCCTCCGACTGGCTGTAGAGCACGTATTCGCTGTCCGACATTATCTCATCTGGTGTCTCCATATCATATCGGGTTTGATGTCCGCAAAGATAGCGTTTATCTTTGTCTTTTGCAATACTTACTTGTCGCTGTAATGTCCTTTAAGCGATACAACATTTACAATTACTTTGTCGTCTACAATGCAGTAAATCATTCGGTCGCCTTTGTTGATTTCCCGACTCCACAACCCTGATAGATTCCCTTTGAGCTGTTCTACATGACCTGTACCTGTTGTAGGGTGCGCCCGCAGTTCCTCGAACAAATCCGCAATCTTCCTCAGCGTTTTCTTTTGCCCGGACTTTCGCCACTCTTTCAAGTGCTTTTCTGCTTCGGGCATTAGAGTCAGTTCATAAGTCATACGCCTAACATTTCCCTTATTTCATCCATGGAATAGGCTTTACCCTTACCTGCCTTCATTTCAGCGATGCCACGTTGGACGGATGCCATATTCTCCGGATCATTAAACCATGGGTCGCCGGAAGGAGATGGATTTTCGCTTACTTCTATTGCTATGGCATTGGCTTTTGAAATAAGGATTGTCTCGATATAGTTCTTTAGGCTCTTGCCCTGAGCCACTGCCATGATGGAGAGCTTTTGCAGTGTATCGACGGGGAGGTCAATGTTTTTGCGTTTAAGATTCAATGCTGTTGCCATATCATTTAGTTTTACAATGCAAAGATATATAATATATCCTATATTCACAATCGTCAATGATTAAAATTTGCAAAAGCGTCTCGGGCCGAGTGCCCGAGACGCTTAAAAGAATAAGAAGATAGGAGACGTGGTTGAGTCGCAAGTCAGCAATAGTAATGCAGGCGTTATGCCGTTGACTACTTCACGTGTTTTGTGACCTTCCGGTGACCATCCGCGAAGATGTCGACCTTCACGTATACTCCGTCAGTGGGTCCGTTAAGAGTGCGGCCCTGGAGATCGTAGTATCTGCTTTCCAGAATCTCAGCTGATTCGGCCAAATCGTCGACGCCCAGCGGAGTCGCAAACAGGATGTCCTTCTCAAGGTCGGTCACCCGAACAAGATAATATCCTGTTTCGCAGTAACACATCGGTTTCGCGCCCGGGAAAGGAAGTAAACCTACGGAAGCGCCGAACCCTTTCAGGACATCGTAATTCCAGAAGGCACCATTAGTATACCTATGTGTGGTTATCATATTCCCGTTGAAATCCTGATCATAAACGTCTTCCAGGACGCCACATTGGGTAGACATCATGAAGGATATGAGCATTACAGGAAGGCACTCTCTTACTGGAAGGGGGAAGACAGACTCGAGAGCAATCCGTTGGTGGCAGACATGTTCACCAATATCGGCATGTACGACAGCGCCGCCTATTATCTCGAGCAGGAGCGTCTGATTAATCCGGATTATGACAATGATGCCACCCTCCGGTCGGCTCCTGTCCCGACCCGGCCTTAATTCCAAATGAGGGAGGGACGGCTCCTTGCGGCGCCGTCCCTCC
>CANQRV010000017.1 GCA_947626355.1 uncultured Muribaculaceae bacterium | reverse complement strand
TCATATTTTTAACGGATTAAACACTTGGCTCCTCGGAGCCGTTAACAAACTCTCAAAAAATAACCGAAGTATTGTTACAAATAATAGGGCGTATAATATAATATATAGGCCGGAAGGGTCGATTTTCCGCATGTGGATAAATAAACTGTAGCGGATGATGGAAAAATGATGATTTCCGATAAAATATATGGCATATTATTTGGCGGGTATCGACATTATTTATTACATTTGCGCAAAATTGAAAAATATATCAAAAAAACTCAATTAAAAACCCGAAAATGAAAAGAGAAGACACCATCAAACTCTATGCCGAAGACTTCCTTAAAGGCAAGAGCGACAAAGTGCGCGAGGCTTTCTATGCCAAATCGCTCGACAAGCAGTATGCATCAATCATGGCATGGAAAAAGAGGGTTTCCGAGAAGGGAATGCCCCAGACAGCGACCATCGGCGACGTGATGAACCATCTCCGCATGTCGCAGAACCTGCTCACACGCATCAATGACCTCACACTCCGCGACAAGTCGAAAATCGAGGAGTCCATGGCCAGGATCCGCGAGGCCATCGAGGATTTCGAGGCCACGAAGCGTCAGCGCGCCATCGACAACCTCGAGGCCGAGATCAAGGCCAAGACCCGTCAGCTCGACAAGCTCCGCAACAACGACTGATTGCCTTCGGTGTTAATAAATGTTAAACGAGGACGGTATGCAAAACAAATGCTTTACCGCCCTTGTTTTATTGATGAAAAGAAAGAAGATAGATTTTTGTTCATTAAGTTTACACTAACAGGCATGCCTGTTAACAAAAGCAGCCGCTCGCGAGAGTGGCTGCTTTTAGTATGCCGGTAGGAAAACGTTTTAAATCATCTTGTCGCAGGCTTCATGCATCGCTTCGCCGAGAGTGGAGGAGACGGTGTCGCCGGCGCGCAGCAGACCGCGCAGCTGCGGCTGGAAATAGTCGACGGTGTCGTTGCTTTCCAGATGCTTCAGCAGCGCCGAGAACAGACCCACATATCCGGTGTAGGAGACAGGACGCCGCAGTCTCCATCGCCTCCTCCTCCCCTCGCGCTCGGCCATGGCCTTCATGCCCTGCTCCAGGGCATAGATGAGGATGGCCGCTATCGCCGTGGGCTCCGGGCACAGGCTGGCGAACTCCTTCGCAAGGGCCAGCGCCTTTTTGCAGTCGTGCCGCGTCCGGGCCTCCCCCTGCCGGAAGAAGCAGGCATCGATCTTCTTGCGGTATTCCTCGTCGAGCTTGTCGATGTCGGGGTCGACGTAGAAGTCGAGCCACTTGCGGGCCGGCTTCCACTGCTCGTAGGTCTCCAGAATCATGTCTCGGAGCTGCTGCTCTGAGAGCGAGCCTATGTATTTCTTTACTCTTGCCTTCGTCATGTCTGCCTTATGTATTTGTCGAGTTCCTCCTCGATGGCGTGGCTTATGGCCACCGTCTTGCGCAGGTCGCCCTTAAGCGTGCGCATCTCCTTGAGCCCGAAGAGATACACCGGGATTCCGACGGGGAAGACCACCATCATCAGCCATCCGAGCCAACGCCTGGCTGCGGGGCGGTAGACCCACAGGCGGCGGATCACCGGATAGTCCATCAGCTTGTTGACGGCCAGCGGGTCGCGGCAGTCGGTGAGGTAGTCGATATCGTCGTCGAGCGTCGTCGCGATGTCGGCCACGGCGTGAGTGTCGTAGCCTTGCGTGAAATACGCCTTATAACCGAGCGGCCTGCGGTATCTCTCCAGAAAGGCGAGGCAGCTTTCGGATAGGGCACGGAGGCGCGAGAAGGCCTCGGGGAGCGAGATGTCGTTGATGATCACCTCCTTGTAGTTGACCTTGCGGTCGTCGTGGCCTCCCGAGATCTTGCGGAAGAAGAGGCGCAGGCGGTCGGGGTCGAACACCGCCGAGTCGTTCATCGCCTTATAGGTGACGTATATTCCGAGCGGCGCGAGCACGAAAGTGGAGAGCCAGATGCCTTCCCACACTTCCCAGCGCCCCTCGAGGGCGAGCTTGCGTCCGGTGTTGTCAATGATGTAATAGAACAGGAACAGGAGCACCGAGATGACGAGGGGAGTGCCGAGGCCACCCTTGCGGATGATGGCGCCGAGCGGGGCGCCGATGAAGAAGAAGACGATGCAGGCGAGCGAGAGGGTGTATTTCTTCTGGAGCTCCACCTCATGGCGGCGTATGGTCTTCTTGTCGTCGGCGATCACCATCGACTTGAAATCGAAATCGGCGGCCTTCTGGCTGTTGCGCATGCGTGCGTTGTCGAATAGCGTGGTCTGCTGGGAGGGCTGCATGGAGCGGATGAGGGAGTCGAGGTCGAGCGGGCGCGTCTCGGCGAGGCGCTTTCCTAAGTCTTTCTTCCCTTTCCCGGCGTCTCCGCCGGCCTCGGGCGAGCCGTCGTGGTATCCATAGGAGTCGGCGGGCTGCGAGGACGTCAGCAGCGGAGCCACGAGGGGGAGCGCCGACGAGCGCAGGTCGGCCTCGAAGCCGCGCCCGAGGCTGTCGACGCGCGCCGCCACGGAGTCGATGGTGTGGCGCAGCTCCGCGATGTCCTTGCCTACATACTGGCGCCGCATGTTGTCCTCGTCGAGACGGTTGAAATTGGCGTCGAAGGGTATGAGCACCTCCTTGTCGAGGAATGCCTCGCGGCGGAAGGGCACATTGCGGTCGAGGCTCTTCTGCTCCCGGAGGTTTTCAAACTGCTCGCCCTTATAGAGATAGAGATAGAGATAGCGCATGTCGGAAGTGAAGGCGAGGCGTGCGGAGTCGGCGAGGATGATGGTGGAGTTGTCGCCCCCGTGGTTCACGTCGTAGATCATAGGGTCGTAGAGCATGCCGGTCTCCTTGTTTTTCTCCTTCACGAAGAGGTTGTAGCCGGGGATCTGGGTATAGAAGACGCCCTCCGGAATCTCGAGCTCCGGGCTCTTCTGCTTCATGGAGAAGAAGAGGGTCCACATCTTCACCTGGGCCTTGGGGAGCACGTCGTTCTGAAAGAAGAAAGCGCCGACGGCCACCAGCGCCATGAGCGCTATAAGGGGGCTCATGGCCCTGAGAAGCGAGATGCCGGAAGCCTTCATGGCCGTGAGCTCGAACTTCTCGCCGAAATTGCCGAAGGTCATGAGGCTGGCCAGCAGGATGGCGAGCGGGAGCGCCATGGGCACCATGCTGACGGCGGCGTAGAAGAAGAACTCCGCGATGACGCTGACGGCAAGCCCTTTTCCCACCAGGTCGTCGATGTATTTCCAGAGAAACTGCATCATCACGATGAAGAGCACGATGAAGAACGTCATCGCGAAGAGGGGCAGGAAACTCTTAAGGATAAAGAGATATAATCGTTTTATGATTCTCATCTGCGGCGATATGTGATAATGGCGCGGAGAGGCCTGCAGGCGGCATCCCGCGCGAAAAACCGCGTAAAGTTAACTATAATTTTTGAAAAAAGTCGGCTTGGATATGGTTTTCACAATATGTTTTTATAACTTTGCATCAAGCTTAGGCGCCTCCGGGCGCCGGTGTCAGCATATATGTATTCCCAATTAAATCTCAAATATCATGACATTGTTTGAAAGACTCACCGCGAAAGCCCAGGCCCATCCCCAGCGCCTCGTGCTTCCCGAGTCGACAGAGCCCCGCACGCTTCAGGCTGCGGAGAGAATCCTGGAGCTGGGCGTAGCCGAAATCACATTCATCGGCCGCAAGGAAGAGATCATGGCCAAAGCCGAGGAGCTTGGCCTCAGGAATATCGGCAAGGCCCGCATCCTCGACGGCGACGACAAAGCGGTGACCGACAAATATGCCGAGCTTTTCGCGGAGCTGCGCAAGAAGAAAGGCGTGACCCTCGAGGACGCGCGCTACACAGTGAAGAATCCCCTCTATCTGGGCTGCCTGATGATCAAGGCCGGCGACGCCGACTGCATGGTGGCCGGCGCCCTGAGCCCGACATCGAGTGTGCTCCGCGCCGCCTTCCAGGTGCTGAAGACGAAGCCCGGCATCTCGGTGGTGAGCGGTGCCTTCATCATGCTGCTTCCGGAGAACGTGCCTTACGGCCAGGACCACATGCTGGTGTTTGCCGACTGCGCCGTAGTGCCTGAGCCCACCGCCGAGGAGCTGGCCCAGATCGCCATCGCCACGGCCAAGACCACCAAAGACATCGCCGGCCTCGACCCCGTAGTGGCCATGCTGAGCTTCTCCACCAGAGGGAGCGCCAGCCACGAGCGCGTCGACAAGGTGCGCCACGCCACCGAGCTCGCCAAGGAGATGGACCCCTCGCTCAAGATCGACGGCGAGATGCAGAGCGACGCCGCCATCGTGGAGAGCGTAGGCAGGCTGAAGGCTCCCGACAGCCCCGTGGCCGGACATGCCAACACCCTCATCTTCCCCTCGCTTGAGGTGGGCAACATCGCTTATAAGCTCGTGCAGCGTCTCGCCGGCGCCGGCGCCGTAGGCCCGATACTCCAGGGTCTCGCCGCTCCGGTCAACGACCTCTCGCGCGGAGCTACGGTCGACGATATCGTCAACACCATCATCGTGACCTGCAACCAGGCCATCGGCGACAAGGGCCTCTGATCGGCCTTCAGTTATAGCAGGCGAACTAAATATTTGTGCGTTTTCCAAGGTCGGTCTGTAGGGACGCTTTGAAAAGCGTCCCTATAGATCGGTTATGGCATGAAAATGCCAAAATACATTCTGTTTTATCTATAAACAACAACAGCAAACTACAGACAAGATGAAGATATTAGTGCTCAACTGCGGCAGCAGCAGCGTGAAATACAAGCTCATCGAGAGCACCGACGGCGAAGTGCTCGCCGAGGGTGGCGTGGAGAAAATCGGTCTTCCCGACTCCTTCCTGAAATTCAAGCGCAAGGACGGCTCGAAGGAGACCGTCGTGACGCCGATGCCTACCCACAAGGAGGCCGTCAAGAACGTGCTCGACATCCTTGCCGACCCGAAAGAGGGCGTGATAAAGAGCTTCTCCGAGATCTCTGCCGTCGGCCACCGCGTGGTGCACGGCATGGACAAGTTCTCCAAGTCGGTGCTCATCACTCCGGAGGTGATCGAGAAGGTGAAGGAATGCTACACCGTGGCCCCTCTCCACAATCCAGCCAACATCACGGGCATCGAGGCCGTGACGGAGCTGATGCCGGGCGTGCCCCAGGTGGGTGTCTTCGACACCGCCTTCCATCAGACGATGCCCGCCAAGGCCTATATGTATGCCCTTCCCTGGGAGGCCTACGAGAAATACGGCGTGCGCCGCTACGGCTTCCACGGCACGAGCCACCGCTACGTGTCGCGCCGCGCCTGCGAGTTTCTCGGCCTCGACTATGAGAAGCAGCGCATCATCACATGCCACATCGGCAACGGCGCCTCGATCACGGCGATCGCCGACGGCAAGAGCATCGACACCTCGATGGGCCTCACCCCGACAGAGGGCCTGATGATGGGCACCCGCGTAGGCGACGTCGACCCGGGCGCGCTCGTATATCTCATGGAGCAGGAGGGTCTCGACGCCAAGGGCCTGAGCAACCTCATCAACAAGCGCAGCGGCGTGGCCGGCATCACCGAGGGCTCTTCAGACATGCGCGACGTGGAGGACGCCATCGCCAAGGGCGACGAGCGCGCCAAGCTCGCCATGGACATGTATGAATACCGCATCCTCAAGTATATCGGCGCCTACGCGGCAGTGCTCGGCGGCGTCGACGTGATAGTCTTCACCGCCGGCGTCGGCGAGAACCAGATCTCGACCCGCGAGGCCATCTGCAAGAAGCTCGCCTTCATGGGCGTCACCTTCAACGCCGAGGCCAACAGGAAGCGCGGCCAGGAGGTGGAGATCTCCGGCCCCGACTCGAAGATCCACGTGGTGGTGATCCCCACCGACGAGGAGCTGATGATCGCCAAAGACACCGCGGAGATCGTGGAGCGTCTCTGATCCTGAATCACAATTGCGGGAAGAGCCCGGGCCGCGAGGCCCGCGGCTTTCCCGCAATGCCTTTTACATAACCCCATATTCCAAACACAGCAATAATATCTACTATGCTCGATTTCATTTACTGGAACGCCGATCCGGTGTTTTTCAGCCTCGGGCCCATCTCCGTGAGATGGTATGGCCTGGCATTCGCAGTGGGTTTCATCATCGGCTACTGGATAGTGGCCAGGATGTTTCGCCACGAGGGCGCTCCGGAGCGCTGGCTCGGCATCCTGCTCACCTATGTCATGGTGGCCACCATCGTGGGCGCCCGTCTCGGCCATGTCTTGTTTTATGAATGGGACTACTATTCGCAGCATCCGGCCGAGATCCTCCAGATATGGAACGGCGGCCTCGCCTCCCACGGCGGCACGATAGCCAATATCATCGCTGTGTTTCTCTTCTCGTGGATCGTGGCCAGGAAGCCGGCGTCGTGGACCTTCGACAAGCTGGTGATCGCCATCGCCCTGGTGGGAGGCCTCATACGTCTGGGCAATCTGATGAACAGCGAGATCTACGGCGGCGAGACCACACTGCCCTGGGGCTTTGTCTTCCTGCGCAACGGCGACACCGTGCCCTCGCATCCGACGCAGATCTACGAGGCGCTGTGCTATTTCGCGCTCTTCGGACTTCTGATGTGGATGTACTGGAAGAAGAACGCCGAGGAGCGTCCCTGGCTCATCACGGGCGTCTTCTTCATCGGCATCTTCCTGCCGAGGTTCCTTATAGAATATGTGAAAAACGTGCAGGTGGCCTCGGAATACGCCATGATCGACAAGTATGGGATGAATCTGGGCCAGATGCTGAGCATCCCCTTCATCGTGTTGGGCGTCTTCCTCGTGATATGGGCGCTGACTCATCCGCGCCAGCATTTCAAGTTCCCCGACCGCTATGCGGAGGAATCCGCTACGCGGAAGAGCCAAGGGTGAAGGGATTTTTCTTATAGAAATGAAGGCGCGTGATTCATCGATGAATCACGCGCCTTCATTTCCATACCCTTTGTCAGCGGAGGATGGCGAGGGCCTTCTTCAGAGCGGCGATGAAGGCGTCGGCCTCCTCGACGGTGTTGTAGACCGCATACGAGGCCCTTACGGTGCCGACGATGCCGAGACGCTCCATGAGCGGCATCGCGCAGTGATGGCCCGTGCGCACCGCCACTCCGAGCTTGTCGAGCAGCATCCCTACGTCGTAGGGGTGGATGCCGTCGGCCAGAAACGAGATCACGGCGTTCTTGCCGGGCGCGGTGCCGTAGATGGTGATTCCGGGAATCTCGAGCAGCCGGGGAGTGGTGTAGTCGAGGAGCTCCCGCTCATGGGCCTCCATCTCCTCGAGGCCCGTCTCCTCGATGAAGTCGAGGGCCTTGTCGAAGGCCGCGATGTCGATGAAGTCGGGGGTTCCGGCCTCGAACTTGAACGGGAGGTCGGCGAAAGTGGTGTGGCTGAAGCTGACGTGCTTTATCATCTCGCCGCCCCCCTGATAGGGAGGCATCGACTCCAGGAGCTCGCGGCGTCCGTAGAGCACGCCGACCCCTGTGGGGCCATACATCTTATGCGATGAGAAAGCGTAGAAATCGCAGTCGAGGTCGCGCACGTCGATCTTCAGGTGGGGCGACGCCTGTGCGCCGTCGACCAGCACCGGCACGCCGTGGCGGTGGGCCTCGGCGATCATCTCCTTCACCGGATTGACAGTGCCGAGCACATTGCTCACGTGGCAGAACGCCGCCATCACCGTGCGCTCGTTGAAATAGCTGCGGTATTGGTCTAGGTCGAGCACCCCGCGGCTGTCGATGTCCACCACCCGGAGCTTAATGTCCTTATGGCGCTGAAGCAGCTGCCAGGGCACGATGTTGGCGTGATGCTCCATCACCGTGAGGATGATCTCGTCGCCGTCGCGGAAGCGGTCGCCAAACGAGGCCGCCACGAGGTTGATGGCCTCCGTGGTGCCGCGCGTGAATATCACCTCCTCCTCGGAGGCGGCGTTGATGAAGTCCCTCACGTGGCGGCGCGTCTTCTCCTGGAGCTCTGTGGCCTCCTGGGAGAGGGTGTGGACCCCGCGATGCACATTGGCCTTGGTGTTCTCATAGAGCTGCATTATGTCGGCCACCACCCGGTGGGGTGTCTGCGAGGTGGCCGTATTGTCGAGATACACCAGCTTTTTGCCCCCCACCTCGCGGTTGAGAATGGGAAACCGCTCCCTTATCTTAGCTACGTCTATCATTATAATGTCTCTGTATCGGTCTCAGTGTCTGTGTCGTTGCAAGCGTAACCCTGACAGCTCGAGCATTCGGGCCTGGCGCCGCTGAATCGCCGCTCCATCATGATGTGGAGCCGCTCGCGCAGCGGCTTGAGCCTCACGCCCTCTATCACGTCGGCCATGAACGCCTGCTTGAGCAGGAGCCTGGCCGTGGCCTCCGGGAGGCCGCGCGTGCGCATGTAGAAGAGCTGCATGGCGTCGAGGCGTCCCACCGCCGAGCCGTGGCTGCACTTCACGTCGTCGTTGTAGATCTCCAGCTGCGGGCGGGAGTACATACGCGCCGTGTCGGAGCCCACGATGTTGCGGTTGCTCTGGTAGGCCTCCGTCTTCACCGCGCCGGGCGCCACATATATCATACCCTCGAAAGAGGCGGCCGCGTCATCGTCGACCACATACTTGAAGAGCTCATCGGTGTGGCATTGGGCCACCTCGTGGCCCACGTGCGAGTAGGTCTCCATGCGTCGGCGGCTGTCGCCCACACCCATGCCGAGCAGGCGCAGGCGTCCCCCCACGCCACGGTGCGAGCAGTAATACTCATTGCGGGTGGTGCCGTTGTAGAGCGTCATGCCGTCGAGGAGCACCTCGCTCCCCTCGTGCTGCTCCAGATACACGCTGCAGAGGCGGCGCGTCTTCTCCGTCGACTCCTCGAGGTCGTAGTAGTCGAGGCGCGAGCCGGCGCCGGCGATGATCTCCACCGTCTGGAGCGAGAGATAGTCGACGTCGGGGTTCTGGGTATGGTCGCAGGCCAGGAGCTTCGCCTCCGAGTCGCGCCCCATCACGATGAGCAGGCGCCGCACCGCCATCAGGGGAGTGCCGTTCTCAAGGATGCTGACGAGCTGCAGGGGCTTCCCGAGGCGCACGCCGTCGGCCACATAGACCACCATGCCGTCTTCGGCCAGCAGCGTGTTGAGGGCCACCAGCGGATTGGCCATGTCGGCCACTGAGCCGTAAAGGCGCGCGAACACCTCCGGCATCTTCTGCGCGAAGCAGCGCATGGAGCCGGCAAACACCCCCTCGGGCATCCCCTCGCAGGCCTCCGGAGTGGCCGCGAAAGTGTCGTTGATGAAGAGGAAGAGCGATGTGGAGAGCATCGGCACCCCGCAGTGGAAGCTGCGCGAGGGGTTGACGTCGATGTCGACCTTCGCCAGATTGAGCCCCCAGTCGGGAGCCAGCAGCTCCTCGAGGTCGGTGAGCGCGTAGTGCTCCGCGCCCTTCTTCGGGAGCGTCATATTCTCCAGGGTCTCCAGCGCGCGCGGCCGGAGGGCGTTCATCGCCGGGCAGCTGTGGCTGCCGACCACAGCGCCGTGCTCCCTGTAGAGATCGATATACTGTGTCAGTGCGCTCATAGCTTGTTTTCCTCCTTGATCCAGTCGTAGCCCCGCTCCTCAAGCTCGAGGGCGAGCTCCGGGCCTCCCGTCTTCACGATGCGTCCCTTGTAGAGGATGTGCACCAGGTCGGGCTTTATGTAGTCGAGCAGGCGCTGGTAGTGGGTGATCACGATGGTGGCGTTGTTGGCGGTCTTGAGCTTGTTGACGCCCTCGGCCACGATACGCAGCGCGTCGATGTCGAGGCCGGAGTCGGTCTCGTCGAGAATCGATAGCCTGGGCTCGAGCACGGCCATCTGGAAGATCTCGTTGCGTTTCTTCTCGCCTCCGGAGAAGCCCTCGTTGACAGAGCGGGAGGCGAGCTTGTTGTCGAGCTCCACCACCGCGCGCTTCTCGCGCATGAGCTTGAGGAAGTCGGTGGCGCTCATCGGCGGCTCGCCGAAATACTCACGCTTGGCGTTGACCGCCGCGCGCATGAAATTGACCATCGATACCCCGGGAATCTCCACCGGATATTGAAACCCGAGGAAGAGACCCTCGTGGCTCCTTATTTCCGGCGGCATCGCCAGAAGGTCTTTGCCGTAGAATGTGGCGCTACCTTCCGTCACCGTATACGCCGGATTGCCGGCAAGCACCATCGACAATGTGGACTTTCCCGACCCGTTGGGCCCCATTATGGCATGCACTTCGCCCGGACGCACCTCGAGATTAATCCCGCGGAGTATCTCCCTGTCGTCGATTCGGGCGTGCAGATTGCTGACTTTAAGCATCTTCTATATTTTAGTTTCTTTCTATCTATATATCGTGGCGGCCGCGTCGCTGCTATATATTCTAACGCCGGGGCCGCGCTGTTGGTTTCATGATATCTTTCTCGCCGCCTCCAGCTGGAGCCGGTGGGCCAGGTCGTCGGCGTCGAGGCTCCCGATGAGCGAGGGGGCCAGCATCACCACGGCCTCCACCACATTGCCGTCGCTCGCCTCCGTGTAGTCGACGAGACGCGACTCCGGATTGACGCAGATCAGGAGGTTGAAGGCCACCGACACGATCACCATGTATTTCAGCAGGCAGAACACGGAGCCGAACACGGAGTCGAGGATGCCGATCTCAAACACCGACATCGCGCTCTTAAGCGCTCCCGTGAGCAGCCGGAAGAGGAGGTAGACCACGATATAGACGCAGCAGCAGGCAAGCTGGGAATATACGAACCCCGACCATATATGGCCGTCGAGCCCCGGCATCATGGCGCGCAGCGCCCCCTCCGCCTCCCCGCCGAACACCCGCGCCGACACTACGCCGAACGCGAAGCCCAGCACCCCGCACACCTGACCCGTGAGCCCTTCGCGGAAGCCCCGCACTACGGCCACCGCAGCAACGGCCACTACTATGATATGGTATGCAAGGTCGCTCATCTATCATCATCAATCTCCCGCCGGTGTCGATTCCTGCACGGTGGCGGATTTTCGTATTGCAAAATTAACGTTATTGCCCGACAATTCAAAATCATCGGCGTCTTATATCATTTTTAACATTTGTTTTGACCGGAATCATATAAATTTTTTGTAAATTCGCTCTATGTTTAGCCGCGTTTTCCATCCCTCGGGAAAGGATATCCTGGTATCGGTGATTTTCCTTGCCATGTGCTGCCTGCTCGTCTTCGCCGCCGTGTGGGCCTACCGCATGTTTATCACTACCCCGCCATACGTGGATCCCGCCAGGTATCCCGTGAGAGGCATCGACGTCTCTTCCCACAACGGCGAGCCCGACTTCCGCCGGGCGGCCGCCAGCGGTATGGAATTCGCATTCATCAAGGCCACCGAGGGCACCGACTTTGTCGACAGCAAGTTTTTCCGCAACTACAAGGCGGCCACCGAGGCCGGCCTCAAGGTCGGGGTCTACCACTTTTTCCGCTTCAACAAAGACGGCGTGGAACAGGCCATCAACCTCATGCGCACAGTAGGGCGGCGCCGCCCGCAGCTCGGTCTCGTCATCGACGTGGAGCGCTCGGGCAACGACACCACCATCAGCGCCGACACCGTGAAGGAGCGGCTCGCCGCCATGGCCGACTACCTCAACCTCCTCGGCCACAGGGTGACCTTCTACAGCAACCGCGACGGATACTACGATTATATCGCCGACCGCCATCAGGGCGCCCCACTATGGATCTGCGCCTTCTCCGAGACACCCATCAACGCGGAGTGGACATTCTGGCAGTTTGACCATCACGGGCGTCTCGACGGCTTCGACGGAGACGTGGACCTGAACGCCTTCTGCGGATCGCGCGAGGAGTGGCAGGCCTTTCTCGACGGAGCCCTCTGGCCATATACTCCGCAAGACGCCAAGACCGACGCCCTCTGACCCTTTTCCCTTTCCGGGCGCAATATACACCACGCCCGCAACGTTTCTACATGGGTAAACATCACTTCATTCCGATATGAGAAGACACTACATACTCTCCATACTGACAGCCCTCGCCACGGCGCTGGGTTGCCACTCCATGACGCCCGACCACTACGCCGGGCAGTCGGCGCTCGCCGAGGGCTCCTGGGCACGCGTCTCCGTGAGCGAGACCGGCATGCACCTCGTCACGACAGCCATGCTCCGAAGCATGGGATTCTCCGATCCCGCCAGGGTAAGGGTCTACGGCTACGGAGGCCGCATGCTCTCCGAGGAGCTCGACGCCTCCAATCCCGACGACCTTCCCATGGTGCCGTCAGTGCAGACCTCCCAGGGCATCGTCTTCTTCGCATTCGACAACGTGAGGTGGACGCAGAACGGCTCTACGGGCAACACCGAGTATATCCACTTACTGAATCCATATTCCGACGTCTCATATTATTTCCTCTCCGACCGCGAGGCCGCGGACGCAGCGCTCCCCGAGACGGGAGCACCGGCTGCCGGCGACCCCGTCACCTCCTATATCTGCCGCATGGTGCATGAGTCTGACCAGGAGGCTCCCGCCAACACCGGCCGCCTCCTCCTCGGCGAGGATTTCCGCACCAACAACTCCCAGACATTCGCATTCGAGCTCCCCGACAACACCGGAGAGCCCGTGACCCTTCACACACGCTTCGGAGCCAAGCTCACCAATGGCCAGGGCTCGCTGATGTTTACCGCCAACGGCGAGCAGCTTCCCTCCACCGGTTCCGACCAGATCAAGGCCGCTACATCCTCAAGCGTGCTCGTCACTCTCGCCAACTCGTATAAAACCGTTGAAGACACGGGCGACCGTCTCAACCTCGGCATCACATTCACCAGCTCCGGAGCGCTACAGACCGCGCGCCTCGACTTCATCCGGGTGGAATACACGCGAGCCCTGCGTCTTAACGGAGGCGAGCTATATTTCTACGGCCAGCTTCCCGCAGGCGCCTCCTACGAGATCGACGGCTGCGACGCAGAGACCGTGATATGGGACATCACCGACCCCATAGCCCCCGCCGCCGTCAGCTTCACCCTCGACGGCGCTAAGGCGCGTTTCGCCCCCGGCGCCTCCGGCTACCGCGAGTATGTGGCCTTCACACCATCGGCAGTGAAGCGCCCTGTGGCGCAGCCACGCAAAATCGCCAACCAGAACATCCACGCCCTCCCGGCTCCGGGTATGCTCGTGATCTCGCCTGAGGAATACCTCTCCGCAGCCAACCGCATCTCCGAGCTTCACGCCGCAACCGACGGCCTGACCGTCACCGTGCTCACCCCGGAGCAGATCTACAACGAATTCTCCTCCGGGGTGCCCGAGCTCACCGCCTTCCGCAAGCTCCTCAAGATGTGGTATGACCGCGCCGCCGGCTCCGACTCCATCGACTATACCCGTTACTGCATCATAATGTCGCGCCCTTCCTACGACAACAAGGGGGTGAGCCAGAGGGTGAAGAGCGCCGCATATCCGCGCCTTCCCATATGGCAGTCGGAAAACTCCACCAGCGCCACGCTCTCCTATTCGACCGACGACTATGTGGGCATGCTCCAGGACAACAACTCACGCTTCGACATCTCCAGGCAGACCATACAGGCGGCTGTGGCCAGAATGCCGGTGAAGAGCCTCCAGGAGGCAAACATCATGCTCGACAAGCTTGAGAAATACATGCTCACCCCGGAGCTCGGCCCCTGGCGGAGCAATATGATGCTCATAGCCGACGACCAGAACAACGGAGTGCACATGACACAGGCCGAGGACGTGATCAAGCAGCTGTATTCGACCGAAGACGGCCAGGGATACATCACCGAGCGCCTTTATATGGACGCCTACCAGCTCACCTATTCCGGCTCCGGCCCGCAGTATCCCGAGGCCAAGGCCCGCATGCTCGAGAAGATCGACGAGGGCCTCGCCTACATCGACTATATCGGCCACGCCTCGCCTCGGGGATGGACACATGAGAACATGTTCAACTGGACCGACATCACCACCATGACCAACAAGAGGCTGCCCTTTATCTACGCCGCCACCTGCGAGTTCATGCGCTGGGACGACGACGCCGTGAGCGGCGCCGAGGAGATGTGGCTCAATCCGGACGCCGGCGTCGTCGGAATGATCTGTCCGAGCCGCGAGGTGCTCATCGGCAGCAACGGCATACTCAACAGGCTCACCGCCCAGTTCGTCAACCGCCGGCGTCCCGACGGGTCGCGTCCGCGTGTGGGCGACTGGTATATCGACGGCAAGAACGCCTACCTCTCCTCCAACCGCAGCGGCGACAACTCCCTGCGCTACGGCATGATGGGCGACCCCTCGCTGCGCCTCCCGGGCGTTGACCTCCGCGTCTGCATCGACTCCATAGGGGGCTTGGCCGTCAGCGACGACGGCACTTTCCCAGAGCTTCCGGCCAGAGGCCGCGTAGCAGTGTCGGGTCATATAGCCGACCTCGCCGGCGCGGAAGCCGCCGACTTCAACGGCACCGCCGCGCTCACCCTCTTCGACGCCGAGAGGGTGGTGACCACCAACGGCAACGGCACGGCCGGCACCCCGGTGACCTACAACGACCGAAAGACAAAGCTATACACAGGCCGCGTCAACGTGACCGACGGCCGCTGGCAGACCACAATCCTCATGCCTGCCGAGATCGAGAACAACTACAGCCCGGGCCTGCTCCACATCTACGCCTTCGACAACACCGGGCGCGAGGCTTCCGGAGCCACCGAGAGCTTCTACGTCTACGGCTACGACGAGTCGGCGCCTATCGACGTGGAGGGCCCCGAGATCTCGCGATTCGTGCTCAACGGCGACAGCTTCGCCGACGGGGGAGTGGTCAACCCCAGCCCGGTTGTGCTCGCCGCCTTCTCCGACCCTTCGGGCATCAACGTCTCCGAGGCCGGACTCGGCCACCGTCTCTCCCTCTGCCTCGACGGCAAGACCTACTACGACGACCTCGCATCGTATTACCTGCCGGCCGCTGACGACATCACCGCCGGCTCCCTCACATATCCGCTCACCGGCCTCGACGCCGGAGCCCACACGCTCGAGCTCACCGTCTGGGACAACGCCAACAACTCCTCGTCGGCCTCGCTGACCTTCAACGTCGACGTGGCCGCCGCCCCGACGCTCTACGACGTCTCCACCGATGTCAACCCCGCCAAGACGAGCGTGGTCTTCAACATCACCACCGACCGCCCCATGGAGACCCTCGCATGCCGCCTCGACGTCATCGACCTTAACGGCCGCGTGGTGTGGACCCGCGACAGCAAGTCGGCCACAGGCTCCGACGCCGCCATCTCCTTCCCGTGGGACCTCCGCGACTCGAGCGGCGTGCGTGTGCCCAGAGGCATCTACCTCTACCGCGCCGTGGTGGAGACGGAGAAGGGAGCCGCCGCCACCAAGACAAGGAAACTCGCAGTGGCCGCCGAATGACATTATGAACAATATGGATTCCCCCGGCACGATAATGCTCCCGGAGCCAACGCTCCGCCGCCTACCCTGGTATCTCGCGTATATCGACATCCTGAAGGCGAGAAACGTCAGGTTCGTTTCCTCAACCAAGATCTCGCGGGCACTCAATGTCGACGCCTCGCAGATAGCCAAAGACCTCTCCTTCCTGCAGCTCAAGGGGAAGACGAGGATAGGCTACGAGGTGGGTGCCCTCTCAGAGGCCCTCAATGACTTTCTCGGCTTCCGCCACCGCCACAACGCATACATCATAGGCTGCGGAAGCCTCGGCGCGGCGCTGATATGTGATTCCGGTCTCGCCAACTACGGCCTGCACATCGTGGCGGGTTTCGACGTGAATCCCAAGATCACCGGCACCTCGATAGGCGAGGTGCCGGTATATCACATCGACAGCATCTACGAGGTGATGCGCTCGTATCCCGCATCCATAGGCATCCTCACGGTGCCCGTGGAGTGTGCCCAGGACTGCGCCGACATCGCCATTGCGGCCGGCATAAAGGCTATCTGGAACTTCACTCCCTACCGCGTGAAAGTGGCTCAGGACATCGTTATGGCCAACACCTCCATCTACGCCCACCTCGCGCTGATCTACAACCGACTCAACAACCCCGAGAAATGAAAATAACGGTGATCGAGGGCAATTATGGCCCGCAGGGCCGCGAAGCAGCCTACAGCGTGCTTCCCGACTCAACCCTTCTGCGCTCGCAGCGCCCTTTCTTCATTCCCGACTTCGATACGGAATTCCTCGCCTTCCTCTCTCCTGCCGTCAGAATCGAGAAGCTCGGCAAATGCGTGGCCCGCAGGTTCGCACGTAGGTATTTCACTGAATACACGGCCGCCGTCAACATCCGCCCGGCCAACCTCCCCGCCCGGCTCAGGAGCCGCGGCCTTCCCGACGGCGCCGCCCTCGTGTTTGACAAAGCGCTCATATGCGGCGATTTCCTCCCTTATGACTCTCCTGCCGACGGCGCGGAGCTGACATTTCCCGACATAACGGTGAAAGTCGACGGCGAGACTGCCGCCGTGTGGACAGCTTCCATGGCCAATGGAGATGCGGCGGCCGCCGTGGAGCTCGCCAGCGTCAACAACACTCTCAAGACAGGCGACCTGATACTCACGGCACTCCACAGCGAGGGCGTGAAGCTGCGGCATCCCGCCCGACTCACTGCCGAAATCGGCGGAGTCACGGTGCTCGACATACCGCTACGTTGAGGCCGACGAGCTCCGGCGGGCAATAATCACATCCTTTTTGAGTTATCAAATAGAGGGGCGGCGCCTCAGCCGCACGCCCTCCGCCAATTATCATGGCGCCGTGGCGCCTCTTTACCTAAACAAGCCAGCAAAATGAGATTTTACCAGCGAGCGGTGATGCTGCTGGGCGTGGCCCTGATGATGAGCCGGGGACTCGCCGCGCAAGCCGAGAACGACATAAAAGACAACGACTTCAACCCGGTGAACACCGGAGTGACAACCCTCAGCATCACTCCCGATGCCAGGGGATCAGGTATGGGTAATCTCGGCGCCGCGACCGACCCTGACATGAACTCCCAGTTCTGGAACCCCTCGAAATATGCCTTCGCCTACAGCACAGGAGGGCTCGCGATATCCTACACCCCGTGGCTACGCAAGATCGTCAACGACATCTTCCTCGCCGACCTCACGGGATACTGGAAGCTCGGAAGCAACGACAACCAGGCCCTCAGCGCCTCGCTGCGCTATTTCTCGCTCGGCGAGGTGACGATGGA
The DNA here is from genome assembly GCA_947626355.1 of uncultured Muribaculaceae bacterium. Lineage (GTDB taxonomy): Bacteria > Bacteroidota > Bacteroidia > Bacteroidales > Muribaculaceae > Lepagella. The sequence goes on along the minus strand of CANQRV010000017.1, from coordinate 29,168 downwards.
CCAGGAGGGTTTCTCCAACGTGCAGACCATAAATCCCTACGAGTTCGCCTTCGACCTCGGCTACAGCCGCAAGCTTTCCGATAAGTTCTCGATGGGAGTAGTGCTCCGCTACATCCTCTCCGACCTCTCCTATGAAGACACATACAGCGGCGAGCAAAACACCGCCGCCAGCGCCTTCTCGGCCGACATCTCCGGTTATTACGTCACCTATCCCATGATAGGGCGCAACGAGTGCCAGTTCGCCTGGGGCTTCGATATCTCAAACATCGGTACGAAGGTGAGCTACGACCATGGCGAGAACTACGCTTTCCTCCCGACCAACCTGAGGCTCGGAGCAAACTTCATGTTCCCGCTCGCCGACTACAACACACTCGCCTTCGGCCTCGACCTCAACAAGCTGCTCGTGCCGACGAAGCCCCGTCAGAAAGACTACGACATCAGCACCCCCGAGGGTCAGGAGGAATATGACAACGCCCTTGAGAAATGGGAGACCATGAGCCCTGTCTCCGGCATCTTCAAGAGCTTCACCGACGCCCCCGGCGGCTTCAAGGAGGAGCTTCAGGAAATCAACGTCTCCTTCGGCGCCGAGTATGCCTACAACCAGCAGTTTTTCGTGCGTATGGGCTACAACTACGAGAACGCCAACAAGGGCGGCCGCTCCTATTTCGCCTTCGGCGCCGGCTTCTCGCTCAATGTGGTGAAACTCGACGCCTCGTATATGCTCGCCACTGCTCAGAGCTCGCCTCTCGACCAGACTCTGCGTTTTACCCTCACCTTCGATATGGACGGCCTCCGCGACATCCTCGGTAAGCGCCGCAGATAAGTTTAAAATATGGAAATCAATGATATACGTACAGGGCAAGGCTTCGACGTACACCGCTTCGCCGATGAACGCGAGCTCTGGCTCTGCGGCATCCGCCTCGAGCATTCCCAGGGTCTGCTCGGCCACAGCGATGCCGATGTGGCGATCCACGCTCTCTGCGACGCCCTTCTCGGCGCCGCAGCCCTCCGCGACATAGGATACCATTTCCCAGACACCGACCCCCGCTTCAAGGGAGCCGACAGCAAGAGGCTTCTCGCCGAAGTGTGCCGTCTGCTTGAGGCGGAAGGCTGGAAGATAGGCAACGCCGACATCACGATCATGGCCCAGGCTCCGAAGCTCAGTCCCCGCATCGACGAGATGCGGGGCTGTCTGGCGCGCGTGATGCAGATCGACTCCGACAGGGTGTCGGTGAAGGCAACCACCACCGAGGGGCTCGGTTTCACAGGACGCCGCGAGGGGATTGCCTCGCTCGCAAGCGTGCTCATATATAAGTGACACAGCAAGTGCAGACACTCAACCGGCAGCAGGTAAAGGCCATGGAGGCCACCGAGGCGAGGGTGAGGGTCGTGGCCGGGGCCGGCTCCGGCAAGACCCGCGTGCTCGCCCATCGGTTCGCGTATCTGGTCAACGACATCGGCATCAGCCCCGGCAACATACTCTGCCTCACCTTCACCAACAAGGCGGCGAGGGAGATGAAGCGGAGGATAGCCGGAATGGTCGACGGCGGCAGTGTCAACGACTTCATCTGCACTATCCACAGCTTCTGCGTGAAGTTTCTGCGACGCGAGATCTACAGGATAGGATTTCCTAAAAACTTCCTCGTCATCGACGAGACCGATGCCGTGGAGCTCGCCAGGCAGGCCATGCAGGATTTCGGCATCGACCGCAAGAAGACCACTGCCGAGCGTTTCCTCAAAAGCGTGGCCGCATACAAGGGCTATGACCCGGCGGCATACATCAGCAGGCATCTGCTGCCGGCCTCAAGCCCGCAGTGTCCTGACGCCATCGTAAGATACATAAGGCTGCAGCTGAAGCAATATGCGCTCGACTTCGACGACCTGCTCTATTTCACGCTCTATATCCTCGACCGTTTCAAAGACGCCAGCGACTACTGGAACGACAAGCTCAACTACGTGATGGTCGACGAGGTGCAGGACTGCAGCGCCGACGACTGGAAACTGCTCCACGCCATAACCCGACGCCACGGCAACCTCTTCGTGGTGGGCGACCCCGACCAGGCCATCTATGAGTGGCGCGGCGGAAATCCGAAGATATTCATCGACTTCAAGGCCGACACCGACATCATACTCAACGAGAACTACCGCTCCACGCCCGACATCCTCGATGTGGCCAACTTCATCATCGACCATAACGTCAACCGTGTGAAGAAGGAGCTCTTCACGCGCAGACTCAACGAGTGCCTTCCGGTCTACCATCATTTCAAGACCGAGAAGGAGGAAGCCGACAACATCGCCGAGGTGATAGAGGAGGGCGTGACACGCGAGAAGATGAAATACGACGACTTCGCCGTGCTCTACCGCAGCTCGTTCCTTTCCCGTAATGTGGAGCAGGCGCTGCTACGCCACAAGATACCCTACACAGTGTGGGGCGGCGTGCGATTCTTCGAGCGTCGCGAGATCAAGGACGTGGTGAGCTATCTGAGGCTCATCGCCTCCGATGCCGACGACATGGCCTTCCGCCGGATCATCAACCTGCCGGCGCGCAAGTTCGGCGCCTCCACTCTGAAGAAGCTTTCCGACATCGCGGAGGAGGAGGGCGACCACCTTCTACCCGTGTTGCGCCGTCACGCCGGGGAGCGCCCCTTCAACCGTCAGCAGACAGCCGCTTTCCTTAGGCTTATCGACGAGGCGCGCCAGTGGGCAAAGACGATGACCGTCTCCGACCTCACCGACAGGGTGCTTACAGCTACCGGTCTCGGCGACATCTACCGCACAGACGAGCAGGAGGAGCGCCTCGAGAACATCGCCGAGCTTATCGGAGCCATGAAGGAATTCGAGGCCACGAGGCTCGACGACGACGACATGCGCCTGCCGGCCTATCTCCAGGAGATAGCGCTCTACACCAATGTAGACCGTGACGCCGATGCCGACAGGGTACGCCTGATGACCATCCACCAGGCAAAGGGACTCGAGTTCAATACCGTCTTTATCGTCGGCCTCACTGAGGGAATCTTTCCCAACCACCGCTCCATCCGCGAGCGGCGCAAGGATGGCGAGGAGGAGGAGCGTCGGCTGATGTATGTGGCGGTGACGCGTGCGTGTTCGCGCCTCTATCTAATGGAGTCGGAGGGGTATCTCAACGACACCGGCGCCCTTAAATATCCCTCGCGTTTCCTCTCCGAAGTGCCGGAGCCTTATCTTCAGGTAGAGGGCAATCCCGACCCTTCGCTGGTCGCGGGCACGCGGCAGGTGGTCGACATGCTCAACGCGGAGCTCCACTCCGAAGCCCGGGATGTGATGGCGCCCGGCACTCCGGTGCGCCATAAGGTGTTTGGCGAGGGTGTGGTGGAGGATTACGATGCGGCCGCAAAGGCATATAAGGTGCGCTTCGGCGACATCACGCGCACACTGCTGCCCAGAGTGCTGATGCGCTGACGTTCTCCATTTATAAAGCGAAACCGGCGGGGCCGGGCCGACGCGGAGGAATGCGTCTGCCCGGCCCCGTCGGTCGGAATATGATCTCTGGATCAGAGATTGTTGTTCTGGGCTTTCGAGCGGAGAGTGCGTTTTGTGGGCTTGGGTGCCGGCTCCGGAGTGGCCTCCTGGATGCCTACGAGAGCGCCGTCGACAAGGATGCGGCCGCAATACTCGCACACGATCACTTTCTTGTGCATCTTGATCTCCAGCTGCCGCTGCGCGGGAATGCGGTTGAAGCAGCCGCCGCATGCGTTGCGCTGCACTGTGACGATGCCGAGGCCGTTGTGGGCGTTCTTGCGGATGCGCTTGAAGGCCTGGAGGGTGCGCGGGTCTACCTGCGTCTCGAGCTCCTTGGCCTTGATGAGGATGTTCTCCTCGTCCTGCTTGGTCTCCGATACGATCTGCTGGAGCTCCTTGCGTTTATCCTCGAGGCTGTGCTCGTTGTCGGCGAGTTCCTCCTGAGCATTGGCGATTTCCTGGTTCTTGTTGATCTGGAGCTCGAGGGCCTCCTTTATGTTTTTCTCTGCGAGCTCGATCTCAAGATTCTCGAATTCCTTTTCCTTCTCGAGGAAAGCATACTCGCGGTTGTTGCGGACGTTGTTGATCTGGTCTTCATAACGGGCGATTTTGTCGCGGCGCATGGTGATGTCGTTTTTCTTCTTAACGACAAACTCCTTGCTCTGGGCTATCTCGTCCTGGAATTTCTGGATTCTGACGCGGTATCGTTCTATCTCGTCCTCGAGGTCCTTCACCTCATGGGGAAGCTCGCCGCGGAGGGTGCGTATGCGGTCGATCTCCGAAAGATAGGTCTGGAGCTGGTAGAGGGCCTTGAGGCGATCTTCCACGCTGCGTTCTTTGTCGTTTTTTCTGTCGGTTGCCATATTGTCTGGTTATGTCTTTTTGTTTTGATTCTGATTGCCACGCATTAGAGGGTCATCACCGGGTTGCTCTCGTTCTCGGCGAAATACGTCACTGACTCCGGCCATCTCTCGCGTATGATTCGGGAGAAGATCCTTGTGGCGCAGAGCTCCCCCTCATAGTGTCCTATGTCGGCGAGCAGAATGTTGAGGCCGTGGTCGGTGAAGTCGTGATACTTAAGGTCGCCCGACAGATAGACGTCGGCTCCCTCGGCGATGGCGCGCCCGATGAGCGAGGCGCCGGAGCCCCCGCATAGCGCCACCTTTCGGATCACTATCTGCGGGCTCTGGCCGCTGTAGCGCAGCGAGCGCACCTTGAATTCCTCTTTCACCTTTCGGAGGAACTCGAGTTTCGGTGTAGGCTCGATGTCGCCGATGATGCCGAGCCCTGTGAGGGCGGCCTCGTCCTTGGGCTCCAGGGCCCTCAGCGAGCGCATCTTCAGCATGTGGGCCATCTCGTAGCTCACACCTCCGATGGTGGAGTCGAGGTTGGTGTGGGCCGAATAGATGGCGATGCGCTCCGTGATGGCGCGCGCCACTATCCTCTCGGCTGCCGTGCGCCCTGTGAGAGACTTGAGCCCCCTGAAGATGAGCGGGTGATGGCTCACTATCATGTTGCAGTGGCGCTTGCGCGCCTCCTCGAGGATATCCTCGGTGACGTCGAGGCAGAGCAATGTCGCCGTCACTTCCATATCGGGGTCGCCTACCTGCAGCCCGGCGTTGTCATACGACTCCTGGAGCGACAGTGGCGCGTACTGTTCTATTGCGTTGGCTATTTCCTTTACTTTCGGCATATCGAAAAGAGAGTTGCTATGCCGGCGTTCACTCCTCGGGGAGGTCGAGCTTCAGCTTCAGCTCCTCAAGCTGTGAGTCGTCGATGGGGGAGGGCGATTCGTTCATCACGTCGCGCCCGGAGTTGTTTTTCGGGAATGCGATGACGTCGCGGATGGTGTCGAGGCCGGCGAGTATCGACACGAAGCGGTCGAAGCCGAGTGCGAGACCTCCGTGAGGCGGTGCGCCGTATTTGAAGGCGTTCATAAGGAAGCCGAACTGCTCCCTGGCCCTCTCGGGCGTGAAGCCGAGAAGCTCGAACATGGTGTCCTGAAGCTCCGCGTCATGGATACGTATCGAACCGCCGCCGAGCTCGGTGCCGTTCACCACGATGTCGTAGGCCGTGGCCCTGACCTTGCCCGTGTCGGAGTGGAGCATGGGTATGTCTTCGGGATTGGGGCTGGTGAAGGGATGGTGCATGGCGTAGTAGCGCTGTGTCTCATCGTCCCACTCGAAGAGGGGGAAGTCGATGACCCAGAGCGGGGCGAAGACGTTCCTGTCGCGCAGGCCGAGGCGGTTGCCCATCTCGAGGCGCAGCTCGTTGAGCTGCTTGCGGGTCTTCATGGCGTCGCCGCTGAGCACGAGCAGCAGGTCGCCCGCCTGGGCTCCGGCCCTCTCGGCCCACTTGCGTAGGTCGTCCTGCGAATAGAACTTGCCCACAGAGCTCCTGATGTTGCCGTCGGGCTCCATCTTGACCCAGATCAGGCCCTTGGCGCCTACCTGAGGACGCTTCACGAACTCGGTGAGCTCGTCGAGCTGCTTGCGGGTGTAGCCGGCGCAGCCGTCGACGCAGATGCCCACCACGAGCTCCGCTTCGTCGGCCACCGCGAAGCCGTGACCCTTGGCAAGGTCGGTCAGCTCCTTGAACTCCATGCCGAAGCGGATGTCGGGCTTGTCGGAGCCGTAGAGACGCATGGCGTCGTTCCATGTCATCCGCGGGAACGGATCCTTGAAGTCGATGCCTTTCACATACTTGAAGATGTGCTTTACGAGCCCCTCGAAGGTCTCGATCACGTCTTCCTGCTCCACGAAGCTCATCTCGCAGTCGATCTGCGTGAACTCCGGCTGGCGGTCGGCACGCAGGTCTTCGTCGCGGAAGCACTTGGCGATCTGGAAGTAGCGGTCGTAGCCGCTCACCATCAGCAGCTGCTTGAAGAGCTGCGGGCTCTGGGGAAGGGCGTAGAACTCGCCGGGATTCATGCGCGAGGGCACCACGAAGTCGCGGGCGCCTTCCGGTGTCGACTTGACGAGAATCGGGGTCTCGATCTCAAGGAAGCCCAGCGAGTCGAGGTAGCGGCGTATCTCGAAGGCCATCTTGTGGCGAAGTTCGAGATTCTTCCTCACGCAGGGCCTGCGGAGGTCGAGATAACGGTATTTCATGCGGAGGTCATCGCCTCCGTCGGTGTTGTCTTCGATGGTGAACGGCGGAATCTCGCTGCCGTTGAGCACATTGAGCTTCTCGGCGATAATCTCCACCTCGCCTGTCGGCAGATTGGGATTCTTGCTCGAGCGCTCGGCCACTGTGCCTTCTATCTGCACCACATACTCGCGGCCGAGGCCGTTGGCCGCGGCGCAGAGCTCAGGGTTGATCTCATTGTTGAATACTGCTTGTGTGATGCCGTAGCGGTCGCGCACGTCCACAAAGGTCATGCCTCCCATCTTGCGGCTCCGCTGCACCCAGCCGGCGATTTTCACTTTCCTGCCGGCGTCGCCGAGCCGCAGCTCGCCACATGTTGTGTCTCTATACATATCGACTTTCCAAGTATATGGTTGATGTTGATTTTCCGGTTGTCGGTTTAAACGTGCAAAGATAATAATTTTTCTTCACTTTCCCTCGCTTGGAACGGCATTTTATTGTGTTGTGGCGTTTTCGTGCTCCGAAGCTCTCTTGATGAAGGTCTCGAGCAGCTTCACCTTACCCTGCGGATGGATGGCTACGTCTGGCTGCGAGGCCGGGATAAGCACTGCCTTTCCGGGACTGAGCCTCACTTCCTCGCCGTCGTGGGTCATGGTTGCCTTTCCTTCGATGCCGATCAGGATCACGAAGCTGTCGATGTCGCTGTAGTCGCGTATGAGGGCGTTGTGGAGCGCAAGCACGTCGGTAGTGAAATACGGGCAGTCGACGAGCGTCACCGGGAGGTCGCGCAGCGGCGTGTAGTCTACGGCCTTTCCGTCGCAGTCGTTGAAGTTGATGGCGTCGAAAGCCTCGGCGGTGTGCAGCTCCCTCTCCTTGCCGTCGGCGTCGCGGCGATGGTAGTCGTAGAGACGGTAGGTCACGTCGGAGGTCTGCTGTATCTCGGCCACGAAAGCCCCTTTGCCGATCGAATGTACCCTCCCGGCTGGGATGAAGTAGGCCTCCCCGGTCTGGATGGTGTTGAAGTTGAGCCAGTCGGTGATCTCTCCGGTGTCCACCAGACGCTGATAGTCGGCAGGTGCCACGGGGCGCTTGAATCCGTTGGCGAGGGCCGCGCCCTTGTCGGCCCCTATCACATACCACATTTCGGTCTTGCCGTTTTTCTGGCCGCGCTCATGCGCGAGACGGTCGTCGGGATGCACCTGAACCGAGAGGTCGTCGGCCGCGTCGATGATCTTGATGAGAAGGGGAAACTCGTTGCCGAAGCGTTCGTGGTTGGCGGGGCCGAGCAGGTCGGCACCATAGCGTTTCACGAGGCCGGTGACGGTAAGGCCAGAATCAGGGCCTGCGTCGACTGTGGTTTCCGAGCCCTCCACTCCCGAGATGAGCCATGCCTCGCCGATGGAGTGCTGGGTGCTGTGAATTCCTGTGTAGGGGGCAATCCTTTCGCCGCCCATATGGTGGTCTTGAGTATGGGATGAAATGTCCACATTATGTCTGTCGTGTTTGGGTTGTTGTAAAATCTATCTCTCCTTATCTAACATTTGCCCGATGCGTTTGTTATCTCAAAAGAATAATCAGAAGTTTAATCAAAATAAAGATAAGAAAATGTCAGACAGATTAGACACAGAGGAGAGACGCGAGCTGCCCGAGAGCGTCTACGGTCTACCCGAGCGCAGGGAATATCCGATGCCCGACGCGGCCCATGTGAGGGCTGCAGAGGCTTATTTCCGGTATTGTCCGGAGGATCTCAAGCCGGAGCTGGCGCGCAACATACTGCGTTTCGCCAGGGAATACGGCGTGGATGTGGAGAGCCCGACAGTGCTTTCCTACGCCGGTGAGTGACCTCTTCCGGCGCGGCGCCGACACGTGAGTGGCGCCGTTTCAATGTTTAGACGATATCGAGACCCTGTCGGCGCCCATGGCGCCGACAAGGTCTTTGATTTTTGCGGAGCCGGCACGCGTGGAGTCCTGCTGGATCCTGAGCATCACGGCTATGGCGAAATCGAGTATGGCGTCATTGCCGGCGGCCAGCTCCTCGGCGGGGGCATGCACCTCGCCCCCGGGCGTCGGGTCGATGCCTTCCTCCGTGCTCTTGCCTTCCGGGTCGAGCAGCGGGCATGCCGAGAACCGCACGGCCCAGCCGTTGGGAAGCTCCGACGAGAAGGGGAGTCCGCCACCGCCTCCCGTACGCGCCCCTACCACAGCCACGTTGGGCAATGATTTCATCACCGCCGTGAAGGCGTTGGCCGCGCTGAAGCATGAGCGGTTGGTCAGAAGTATGATCGGTCCCCGGTAGGGTATACGGTAGTCGGGGCAAGGCTTGTATTCGATGGGGTAGGGCTCCGAGAAGGCATCATGGGCCGGCCCTGTCTTGTGCATGATGTATCCGCCGGTGATTTTCCTGTCGATGAAGCGCTCCACGAAGGTCTTGATGTTGGTGAGCTCGCCGCCGCCGTTGTCGCGGATGTCGATGATGAGTCCCTTGGCCTTGTGGAGCACGGCCAGGATGTAGTCGAGGTTCAGCTCTCCCACCGGATAGCTGAACGATGGATAGTACATGTAGCCGATGCTGTCGGGCAGCATCTTGTAGCTGATGCCGGAGGTGGAGAGATAGTCGAAGTCGAGGTAATACTGCTGCACTGTCCGGAGGTCGAAATCCTGGGGATAGTCGGTCCACCACTTGCGGTAGTAACTGGTGTTGAAGGAGGAGATGAGATTGACGTGACCGTCCTTGAGCTCGTCGAGCATACCGGAGCAGATGTCGAAATAGTCGACGATCGTGGCGTTTTCGGGGAGGCTGTCGAGCTTGCGGCGGTAGACGGCGCCTACGGAGTCCCAGTCGAGTCCTTTACGGTCGAAGAAGCAGTATCGCTGGTCGACGATGTCCCATAGGGCGTCGAGGTTTCCGTAGAGGGTGTTCTTGTAGTCGGGCGCCTCGTGGCATCCGGTGAGCGTGGCCGCTATGGCGGCGAAGGCCGCGAGCAGCGTCGGTATGTGGCGTTTGAGTGTCATTGCAGGGTCAGTAAACGGCATAGATGGCTGATATGTGGGCCGGCAGGCGGTGCTTCTTGAGCCCGAGTCCCTGTGGTATCACGCCTATCACGAGGCTGTGGGTGATGATTCGGGTGTTGAGCGAGCAGACATAGCTGGAGCGCACCTCCATCCGGTAGCCTATGCGCATGGCTGTGCGTCCGAAGTCGAGGTCGGCGCTCAGCAGGTTGGAGATGCAGAAATTGTTGCCCCACCATCCGCAGTGTGCGAGCCCCTTGTGGTTGCCGAGATATATCTCGTAGTATGTCTCTCCGAATTCCGGCGAGAAGAAGACGCTCAGCGACGGCAGTCTCACCTCGTCGGCGAGGAGCACGGGAAGTCGCCCGATATGCAGTGTCTTCGAGACCCTTCCCCTCGGAGCTATGGCCACGGAGGCCTGCGCCGCGACGGGGTTGTTGCCGTTGCGGATGAGGTAAAGCGCTCCGGCGTCTATGCCGATGTCTCCTCCGGCCTGCAGCTGCCAGCCGTCGGCCAGCCGCCAGCGCCGGCTGAGCCCCCACTGGAACTGGAAGTCGAGCCCTATCATTCGGGCGTTGCCGTAGGGATTGAGCATATCCGCCACATCGGCTTTTGTGTCGAAGCTCATGGTGAGGCGTTGCGGATCGCGGGCGAGGGCCTTGCTCCAGCTGCCGGATGCTCCGAACACCGGCCCTCCGTAGGTGAGCGGCGACAGATAGGTGGAAAGCGACGACTGATGGCCGGCCTCCACGCTGTAGACCGAAGTCACGGGCTGGCAGCGAAGGGAGTCGCCTTCGGAGCCGGCTCCCCGGGAGCCGAATGCCGTCAGCATGGCGGCGCCCACGGCCAATGCCGTCTTAAGCCTGTTTCTCATCTTTAGGGTCGGTTGTCGTGGTGTCGGTGTTCTCCTCAAGGCCGGCGTATGCGAAGAGGTCGCCCTGGTCCACCACGGGATTCGCCGATGTCTCCGGTGTCTCGCCGGTCTCTGCGGTCTCATCCTCGGGTGCAGTCTCCTCTTCGGGCTCCTCAGGTTCAGGGAAGCGTGTCGGTTCAAGCTCGCCGACAGAGGCTATGTCATAGGTGGAGATGCGTTTCCCCTTGGCCTTGAAGCTCTTTACGGCAATAAACTGCTCGGCGTCGATCTCAAGTGCGGGGCGCTCGGCATCGGCCCCTCCGAAGGTCACCTCGAGCCGGGGATAAGGAGTGTCGGTCAGCAGGATGATGCGTGAGTCCGGCTCGTTGCCCACGAAGCGCTGCGGCCGCGCCGACACCTCGAACGCGAACCGCTTGAGATAGGGATAGCCGAGACCGGCGTCGAAGAGGGCGAGGGTCCAGATCTTCTCGGGGTTGAATTTCTCTATGAGAAGAATGTTGTCGTCGTAATGGTTGGAGTCGGAATAGGTGGAGGTGAAGAACTCTCCGGTGTCGGTCACGACGAGAACCTTGTCGTCGCCCTGGAACACACCGAGGCTCTGTCCGCGCCCGTCGTAGTTGAGTCGGAGCACGTCGCGGTCGAACCATACCTCGCGTCCTCCCAGTGTGCTCTTTCCCTTCTCGAGGAGCTTCACGTCGGCGATCTGGTATTTGGTCACGAGGTTGCCGAGCGCCTCCTTACCCTTGATCTCGAGCTGGGCGAAATCCACTATCACTTCCTTGGCTCTCGGACGGCGTCCCGTGTAGTTGGGCTCGTCGCGCAGCAGCACCTTCACTGTCTCAGCCTCGCCGTTGGGGTTGCAGGAGAGGTATTCGATGCGTGAGCCGGGGGCTTTCTTGGTGATGTTGTATTCCTTGTCGCGTGTCAGGCCGGTGATGTGGAAGCGCTTCTTGTAGGAGAAGCCCTCCTTGTCGCCGTTGCGGTATATCACGTTGTAGACCGTGCGCGTGTCGTTTTTCTTGAAGAGGCCGATGTGGAGCACCTTCTTGCCGATATATAGCTTCTCGCTCACCTTCACTATCTTGTAGGTGCCGTCGCGGTATATGATGAGGATGTCGTCGAGGTCGGAGCAGTTGAAGAGGAACTCGTTGTCCTTCAGTGAGGTGCCCACGAATCCTCCGGCCTTGTCGAAGAAGAGTCGCTTGTTGGCTTCGGCCACCTTCGTGGCCTCGATGGAATCGAACGAGCGCATCACCGTGCGCCGCGGGAAGGCATGGCCGTATTTCTCCTTGAGGTGCTCATACCATGCTATGGTGAACTCCGTGGGGTGGGAGTAGTTGTATTCCAGACGGTCGATCTCCTTCTGGAGAGCGGCTATGTGGGCGTCGGCCTTCTCGGAATTGAATTTCAGTATGCGCCCCATCTTGATCTCCCAGAGTTTCAGGAGGTCGTCGCGGGTGATCTCGCGGAAGAAGGATGGCTTGAAGGGCACGAAACGCATGTCGAGGTGGGCGAGCGCGGCATCCATGTCGGCCGCCTCCTCCACCTCCCGGTCCTTGTACATGCGCTCCTCGATGAATATCTTCTCGAGCGAGGCGAACATGCGCGCCTCGCGGGTCTCGCCGAGCTTGATGGCTATCTCCTCCATGAGGAGGTGCCGGGTGCGCTCCACGCTGTGGCGCAGCAGCTGGCTCACGGTGGTGAACTCCGGCTTGCGGTCGCTGATCACGCAGCATATCGGCGAGATGCTCACCTCGCAGTCGGTGAAGGCGTAGAGGGCGTCGATGGCTTTGTCGCTCGATGTGCCGGGAATCAGCTGCACGATGATCTGCGCCGTGGCGGCGGTGTTGTCGTCGACGTGGCGTATCTTGATCTTCCCCTTCTCCATGGCGGCGAGAATCGAGGAGATGAGGGTGGTGGTGGTCTTGCCGAACGGAAGCTCCGTGATGGCGAGCGTCTTGTTGTCGATCTTCTCGATGCGGGCCCTGACCTTCACGGAGCCGCCTCGTGCGCCGTCGTTATAGCGTGAGGCGTCCATCAGGCCGCCTGTCTGGAAGTCGGGGAGCAGACGGAATTCCTCCCCCTTGAGGCAGGCCACCGCGGCGTCGCATATCTCGTTGAAATTATGCGGGAGGATCTTCGACGACAGGCCGACGGCGATGCCCTCCACGCCCTGGGCGAGGAGCAGCGGAAACTTCACCGGCAGCGTCACCGGCTCCTTCTTGCGGCCGTCGTAGGAGAGCGTCCACTCTGTGATCTTGGGGCTGAAGGCGGTCTCGAGGGCGAACTCCGAGAGGCGCGCCTCGATGTAACGGGGCGCGGCCGCCGAGTCGCCCGTCAGGATGTTGCCCCAGTTTCCCTGGGTGTCGATCAGGAGCTCCTTCTGCCCGAGCTGCACGAGCGCGTCGCCGATGGAGGCGTCGCCGTGGGGATGATACGACATGGTGTTGCCCACGATGTTGGCCACCTTGTTGTAGCGTCCGTCGTCGAGGGTCTGCATAGAATGCAGGATGCGTCGCTGCACGGGCTTCAGTCCGTCGTCGATGTGGGGCACTGCCCTCTCGAGAATGACGTAGGAGGCATATTCGAGATACCAGTCTCTGAACATGCCCTGGAGCACTGTGCGCCTGTCTTCGCTTGTGATGCGTTTGTCTTCGCTCGTTGTGTTGGTGTCTTCGGCCATAATGTCAGTCAGTGGAATTCCGCGGCTTTAAGGTTTTCAAGTCGTAAAATTAACAAAAAAGTTTGAAAAATCCTCGCTCAGGTGCTGATTAATCGTGATTTTTTGCTTAACTTTGCAATCGTATTTGCGCGCTTGGCGTAATTGGTAGCCGCGCTAGACTTAGGATCTAGTGTCTTACGACGTGGGGGTTCGAGTCCCCCAGTGCGCACGAGAAAGAGCCGACGGGGCAGTGTCCCGGTCGGCTCTTACTGATTCTTCATAAATCGTCTTATCTGCGGAAGAGCTCCCAGAAGGCCACTGCGGAGGCGGCCGCTACGTTGAGCGAGTCGACGCCGTGCCACATCGGGATCTTCACGGTGTAGTCGCAGCCCTTGATAGTGGCTTTCGGCAGCCCGTCGCCCTCGGTGCCCATCACCACCGCTTTCCTCTCGGTCCGCTTCAGCTCCGGGGCGTCGAGTGGAAGGGAGTTGTCGTCGAGCGCCATGGCGAGGGTGACGAAGCCGAGTGCCCCCAGCTCTCCGACAGGGTCGGCGCTCCAGGTCCAGGGCACGAGAAACACGGTGCCCATCGAGACCCTGACGGCCCGGCGGTTGAGCGGGTCGCAGGAGTCCTCGCTGAGCACCACGGCGTCGACGCCTAAGGCGGCCGCCGAACGGAAGATGGCGCCGATGTTGGTGGTGTCGGTCACTCCATGGATCACGCATACGTTTTTAGCCTCGCGGCATACGTCTTTCAGCGCCGGGCTCGGCTTGCGCCGCATGGCGCAGAGCACTCCGCGCGTCAGCCTGTAGCCGGTCATGGCCTCGAGCACGGAGCGCTCGCCGGTGAGCACCTCCACGTCGCCCGCCATCCCGATCACCTCCCGGGCATCGCCTTCGATATGCCGCTCCTCACACAGCAGCTTCACCGGCTCGTAGCCGGCCTCCAGCGCCGTGCGTATCACTTTCGGGCTCTCAGCGATGAAGAGTCCGCGGGCCGGGTCGAGCCTGTTGCGCAGCTGCTGCTCGGTGAGTGAGAAAAACACCTCCGCTGCCGGGTCGGCGGCGGAGGTGATATGCCGGATGTTCATGTGTCCTTATTATTTCCTGAACGCGGGGTCATTCTTGAGCAGCCACTGGGCGATCTGCACGGCGTTGAGGGCCGCGCCCTTCTTGATCTGGTCGCCTACTGTCCAGAAGCTGAGTCCGCAGTCGTCGCAGAGGTCCTTGCGTATGCGCCCTACATACACCGGGTCTTTGCCGGCGATGTGGAGGGGCATCGGGTATCTCTTCTCGGCCGGATTGTCGTCGACCACCACACCCTCTGCCTTGGAGAAGGCATCGCGTGCCTCCTCTACGCTCACGGGACGCTCGGTCTCCACCCAGATGGCCTCGCTGTGGGCCCTCATCACGGGCACGCGCACGCAGGTAGCCGACACGGAGATGGTGTCGGAGTGCATGATCTTGCGGGTCTCGTGATACATCTTCATCTCCTCCTTGGTATATCCGTTGTCGGTGAAGACGTCGATGTGGGGTATCACGTTGTAGGCGAGCTGATAGGCGAATTTCTCCACCGTCGCGTTCTTCCCTTCGGCGATTTCCTGGTATTGAGTGGTGAGCTCGTCCATGGCGGCGGCTCCGGCACCGCTGGCCGCCTGGTAGGTGGCCACATGCACGCGGCGTATCGGGCTGAGGTCGTTGATGGGCTTGAGGGCCACCACCATCTGGATGGTGGTGCAGTTGGGGTTGCCGATGATGTTGCGGGGGCGCGTCAGGGCGTCGGCGCCGTTCACCTCGGGCACCACCAGAGGCACGTCGCTGTCCATGCGGAAGGCGCTGCTGTTGTCGATCATCAGGGTGCCGTGGCGTGTGATCACTTCGGCATATTCCCTTGAGGTGGAAGCTCCCGCCGAGGTGAAGGCTATGTCTACCCCGGAGAAGTCGGAGTCATGGCTGAGCTCCTCTACCGTATATTCCTTGCCCTTGAAGGCGTAGGCGCGCCCCGCGCTGCGGGCCGATCCGAAAAGGCGGAGGCTGTCGACGGGGAAGTCCTGTTCGGCGAGCACGCGGAGCAGCTCCTGACCCACGGCGCCGCTGGCGCCTACTATAGCTACATTCATTTTCTTCGGTTGGTTATATATATGTTTCTCAGCTACGGCCGCTCACCTCGACGGAGGGGGCGATTTTCTTCACGAGACCCTGGAGCACGTTGCCCGGTCCGAGCTCAACGAACTCTGTGGCGCCGTCGGCGATCATGGCCTTCACGTCCTGGGTCCAGCGCACGGGAGCGGTGAGCTGCTTGATGAGGTTCTCCTTTATCTCTTCGGGGTCGGTGTGGGGCTTGCCGTCAACGTTCTGATATACGGGACAAACCGGGGTGTGGAATGTGGCAGACGCGATTGCCTCGGAGAGCTCCTCCTGGGCAGGCATCATGAGGGGGCTGTGGAAGGCGCCGCCCACCTTGAGCTTCAGGGCCCTCTTGGCGCCGGCCTCCTTCATCTTGGTGCAGGCGGCGTCGATGGCCTCCACTTCGCCGGAGATCACTACCTGTCCGGGGCAGTTATAGTTGGCGGGAGCCACTACGCCCTCCACCTGGCTGCATATCTCCTCCACCTTCTCGTCGGGGAGCGCGAGCA
Organism: uncultured Muribaculaceae bacterium; assembly: GCA_947626355.1. GTDB lineage: Bacteria > Bacteroidota > Bacteroidia > Bacteroidales > Muribaculaceae > Lepagella. The sequence goes on along the minus strand of CANQRV010000017.1, from coordinate 13,403 downwards.
CGGCTGCCATCGTCGAGGGACGTGCCTCGCATGCCTTCTGCATGGCGCGTGCGCGGGCGGCCACGAGCTTCAGACCCTCCTCGAAGGAGAGGGCTCCGGCGGCCACGAGGGCCGAGAATTCGCCGAGGCTGTGGCCGGCTGTCATGTCGGGCTTGAAGTCGTCGCCGAGGGTGCGGGCGAGGATCACGCTATGGAGGAATACCGCCGGCTGTGTCACCTTGGTCTGCTTCAGGTCATCTTCTGTACCTTCAAACATCAGGTCGGTGATGCGGAAGCCGAGTATGTCGTTGGCTTTCTCGAAAAGTTCGCGGGCTTCGGGATTGTTGTCGTAGAGGTCCTTGCCCATACCTACAAACTGGGCGCCTTGGCCCGGAAATACGTATGCTTTCATTTCTACCTTAATTTATCTGCAAGCTGTTGTCATCAGTCTCTGTCAGTGCCTGTAGGGTTGCGGCGGTCGCCGTCTGCGGGCACAATAAGAAATTGAATGACTTGCAATTTGGTGCAAAATTAGCAATTAATCTCCAATTACGGAAATTTATCCGTATATTTCGACATCACATTCTCTTGTGTGATGGTGTTCACACAGCAGATGATCTGCCGGCTTACCCCGGGAGGACCTTTGGGTCATTCGATCTCTTTTGGAGAATCCTTTCCCGGAAGATAGTCGGCGGCTTTGGCGGAGGAGATTACGCTGCGTCCCAGTCGTAGTTCCAGCTCTTCGCGTGCGGCTTTGGCCACATCGCCGCCGCTGCGGGCCGTGCTTGCATGCTGGCTGAATGTCGTGGGGTTGCGTTGCTTTGAGATCTCGGTTGTCGATGCTTCGGCGAGCATGTTGAGCGCCAGCTCCACATTGGTCATGTTGTCGCGGAGCCCTTCCTTATGCAGTCCCTTGAATCCTTTATATTCCCTGGTGGTCATGCCGCTCCATTGTTTGGTGATGATGTCGGTGAGCGAGGCATACTGCCAGTCTTTGACGCCGCCCCGTTTCCATTCGTCAGTCAGCATCTTCCTGGTCTCGATGCTTCTGAGCCGCTGGTTGATCCATTCATCGGAATATCCGAGGTTGCGGTAGTCAGCCACGGCCTGCTCGATGGAGAGCTCCGGATCCTGCATCTGATCGATGCGTGTGGCGGCCACCTGGGCCATCCATTGCTTGAATGGCTCGGCTTTCGGCGATGGAATCGACTGTATCAGTCGGAACATCTGCTCTGTAGTGGCTACATCTGTGAGACGCATCTTGCCGTCGGCAGCCGGGAGCTTCAACTGTACGATTTTTTCGTACACTTCACTGCCTTCCTTTTTGAGTTTACGTTTCAAGTCACTCAGATATCGGCGGGGATTCTCACTGTTTGTTAACACTTCCACGACATCGACGACGGAGAAATACCATTCCTCCCGGTCGGTGTCCCATACGGTTCTGACCTTGCGGTCGTTGAAAAGCTGTAGCTGGTTTTTCTTGGTCATGGCTGTCTCATTTATAGTGCAAGGATAGTGAATTTATCCGGTAATTCAAAGTAAATCATGGATTTATTTATGCATATGTCAGTTTGATGGGTCAACGGCAGGGGATGGTGGGATTGATGAGGAACACCTTCTCTGTGGCGCGTGTCACGGAGGTGTAGATCCAGCGGTAGAAATCCTCGCCGATGGCCGCCGGGTCGATGTTCGCCATGTCGATGTAGACGTGGCGCCACTGGCCGCCCTGCGCCTTGTGGCACGTGACGCAGTAGCCGTATTTCACCTGTAGCGCGTTGTAGTATTCATCGTTCATCACGCCCAGGATCTTGTGCGACAGCTCCCCCTCGTAGGCGTCGAGCACGCGGTTGTAGAGGCGCTCCATTTCTTCCCTTGGAATCGACGCTCCCTCCGTGGCGAGGCTGCGCAGCATCACCTTGGCGCCCACAACGGCGTTGTCGCCGCTGAGCCGCAGCTCCACATCAGTGAAATAGCGCCCGTACATCTTCTCCGTCTTCCCCACCCAGGTCACCTCCGCGCTGTCGCCGTTGGCGATGAAGTGTGGCAGCCTGTTGCGCCGGCTCCAGAAATAGTCGTTTTTCGCGATAATGATGCGGTCGCCGCGCTGCAGCGGAGAGTCGGCCCCCATCACGAGATTGCGTATCGCCATATTGTAGTTGTTGGCGCGTCGGTTGGATCGGGTGATGATCAGGGTCTCGTCGGAGCCCACGGAGGCCCATGAGTCGGCGAGGGTGTCGGCGAGGTCGCGCGAGCTGATTTTCACGAAGTCGGTCATTCCCCTTGTCACGAGATGGAAGCGGGCCGGGTCGAGCTGCGCGGCCATGGCCTGACGGATTATGGTGGCGTTGTGGAGAATGCCGCTCTCGGCCGCCTGGCGCACCGTGACGTCGAGGGAGTGGCAGATGGGATTGAGGCCGAGCTGCCGGAGCCTGTCGGCGTTCATCGCCGGGCTGTCGGTCATCCCCACCGGAGGGAGCTGGGCTATGTCGCCTACGAGCACCATCGCGCATCCCGGCGCGGAATACACGTGGCGTGTCAGCAGGCTCAGCAGGCCGTTGGCGCCCTTGTCGTCGATCAGCGAGGCCTCGTCGACGAAGAAGACGGTGTCGCGGTCGTTGTTGGGGGCAATGAAGAAAGTGGAGTTGGCGGGGTCGAGCGAATTGCCCCTGAAGAGGCGCTTATGGATAGTGGATGCGGCATGGCCGGAGAAATGCGACGCCACCTTTGCGGCGCGCCCGGTGGGAGCGAGCATCACAAGGGGCGTCTTCGCCTCCCTCATGGCCTTCACCATGGCGCCGACGAGCGAGGTCTTGCCCGTGCCGGCATAGCCGTTGAGCACGAAGACGTCTCGCGGGCCATGGCTCGTGATGAAGGCCGCCAGGGCGTTGACGAGCAGGTATTGGCCCGGCAGAGGCTCGAATCCGAGACGCGCGCAGGCCTCGGCTGCAAGAGTGGCTGAATCCATATCAGGAGCAAAATTAGTAAAAAATGCTTATAAAATATTAAGAGTATGCCGCCGGAATGAGATTATTTTGTTAACTTTGCAGAAATTCGCAGAGGGAGGCTCCGGTGGGTCTCATAGGGGCGCTCCCTACAGTCAGTTTTCAGAAATATCCAAGCTATAACCCTTTTTTATAGAACAAACAATGAAAATCGAAAAAATTATTGGTCGCGAGGTACTTGACTCGCGCGGCAATCCGACAGTTGAGGTAGACGTGTATCTTGAGAGCGGCGTCATGGGCCGCGCGGCTGTGCCGTCAGGCGCGTCCACAGGCGAGAACGAGGCTCTTGAGCTTCGCGACAACGACTCCAAGCGCTATATGGGCAAAGGCGTGACAAAGGCTGTGGCCAACGTCAACGGCCCCATCGCGGAGGCCCTCGTCGGCCGCTGCGCCCTCGACCAGGTAGGCATCGACAAGGCCATGCTCGACCTTGACGGCACCCCCACGAAGTCCAACCTCGGCGCCAACGCCATCCTCGGCGTATCGCTCGCCGTGGCAAAGGCTGCCGCCAACTATCTCGACCTTCCCCTCTATAAATACATCGGCGGCTGCGACACCTACGTGATGCCCGTGCCCATGATGAACATCATCAACGGCGGCGCCCACTCCGACGCCCCCATCTGCTTCCAGGAGTTCATGATCCGCCCCGTGGGCGCTCCCAGCTTCAAGGAAGGCATCAGAATGGGCACTGAGGTGTTCCACAACCTCAAGAAGGTGCTCAAGGCCCGCGGCCTCTCTACGGCCGTAGGCGACGAGGGCGGCTTCGCTCCCAACCTCGACGGCACTGAGGACGCCCTCAACGTCATCATCGAGGCTATCCGCAAGGCCGGCTACGAGCCCGGAAAGGACGTCACGATCGGTCTCGACTGCGCCGCTTCCGAGTTCTACAAGGACGGCCTCTACGACTACACATGGAAGCAGGGTCCCGACGCTCCCAAGCGCACAAGCGAGGAGCAGGCCAGGTTCCTTGAGGAGCTCATCACCAAATATCCTATCGACTCCATCGAGGACGGTATGGACCAGAACGACTGGAAGGGCTGGAGACTCCTCACCGAGCTCATCGGCGACCGCTGCCAGCTCGTGGGCGACGACCTCTTCGTCACCAACGTGAAGTATCTTGAGAAGGGCATAGAGCTCGGCTGCGCCAACTCGATCCTCGTGAAGGTCAACCAGATCGGTACCCTCACCGAGACCCTCCGCGCCGTGCAGATGGCCCAGCGCAACAACTACACCGCAGTGATCTCCCACCGCTCCGGCGAGACCGAGGACGCCACCATCGCCGACATCGCCGTGGCTACCAACGCCGGCCAGATCAAGACCGGCTCCGCAAGCCGCTCCGACCGTATGGCGAAATACAACCAGCTTCTCCGCATCGAGGAGCAGCTCGGCGACGAGGCTGTCTACGGCTACAGAAAGATCGCCCGCAAATATTGATGACGCAGCGTAGACGCCCGCGCGCGTCTGCCTGACACATGGTCCGGGACCGCCCCGGAGCCCCCGTGGCTCCGCGACGGTCCCGGATTCATTTTGCCTGAAACGCGTTTCATGGTTGTAGTTTCATAAATTTTGTGTAATTTTGTGAAAATATATTTTCAACCATGTCAACGACAATCTCAGCCAACATAAAGACTCTTTTCAGGGCCGTCGCCCTGGTCGTCGCCCTGTCGGCCTCGATGCCTCTGGCCGCGGCTCCCAGGATACACTGCGCGCAGGATACGGTGAAGGCCCGGCAGATCATCTCCACCATCGCCGCAGCCGACCTTCCTCTCGGCAAGAGGATGACAATGGCCGCCAAGGCCCTCATCGACACCCCGAGGGGCGCTTCCGTGGAGAACGACTCCATCGGCACGATGATGATATCCTTCCATTCGTTCGACCCCCTCGACTACATCAATTCCGTGATGGCGCTGGCCCTCGGCTCCGCCCGCAGGGACGCCTCCTGGCGCGACTACGCCCGATGTCTCGAGAAGGTGGGGCGTCGCAAGGGCGTCGACACCGGTTTCCCCTCCAAGCTCAAATACGGCGCCCAGTGGGTGGTCGACAATGTCTACCGCGGCTCCCTCAAGGACTTCACAGAGTATTTCGACGGCTCCGTCTTCAAGACGCGCACCCTCGACTACTGCACCCGCCACCGCGAGCTCTTCCCGGCCCTCGCCGACTCCGCGGCCTTCGAGGAGCAGCGCATGATAGAGATGGGTTATAGGGGCCATAAGGTGCCCCACGTCAAGAAGCAGACGGCCTCCAACAAGCAGTTCCTCTCCCTTCTCCAGGAGGGCGACATCATCATGATGCTGGCCAACGGCGATGCCGAGGATGTCTACGACATAGGCGTCGTGACGCTGGAGAGCGGCGAGCCGCGCCTCATCCATATCGGCGTCGAGGAGGGGAAGGTGGTGGAGGATCCCTATCCCGTCGCCCGCCTCTTCAAGCTCCAGAACCAGCACTTCTATGGCTTCAGATGGCTGCGTCCGGTGGAATGAGTGTCGTCGGGGTCACACCCGCAGTGGTCTTCGACCTCGACGACACGCTATATCCGGAGCGCGACTTCGCCCTCTCGGGCTATCGTGCGGCCGTCGGTGCGCTTGACCTTCCTCCGGAGCTTGCCTCGGTTGCTTTCGACGCCATGGCCGCGGCGCTCGACGCCCGTGGGAATCCTTTCGATGCCCTCGCCGCGGCAGTCGGCGCCCGCATTGGCGCCCGGGATGGAATACGCCGCCTCGTCGGCATCTACCGCACCCATTTTCCCGATATCCGGCTGCCGTGGCCTTCGCTCGATATCCTGCGCCGGCTCCGCGCCAGCGGCATCGCGACGGCTCTTGTCACCGACGGCCGCTCCCTCACGCAGCGCAACAAGATAGCCGCCCTCGGCCTCGGCCGCTTCTTCAGCCCCGGCTCCATCTTCATCTCGGAAGAGACCGGCCATCCGAAGCCTGACCCCGATTCCTTCCGCAGGATAATGGAGCTTTACGGTCGCCATCGCCATTATATATATGTAGGCGACAATCCCGTCAAGGATTTCATCGCGCCAAACACCCTTGGCTGGACCACAGTGGCGCTGCGCGACAGCGGCTCCAACATCCATCGTCAGCCCCTCGTCTACGGCAGTCCCTGCTCTCCGGATGTCGTGATTGAAAGTCTAAGTCAGGTCAGAAGCCTGCTGAGGCCGGATTTTATGGAAAAACGAAAGTTGAGCGTCGGATTTTAATGTGATTTCTTGCATGTATGCTTGCAAAATGTTAACTTTGCACTACCATTATGAATCCAAATCTAATATCAAACCACATGAATGCGGAGAACAGACCTAAAATACTCATAATCTACACCGGCGGCACAATCGGTATGGTGGAGAATCCATCCACCCATTCCCTTGAGCCTCTCGACTTCGGCCATCTCATCGACAATGTGCCGAAACTCCAGATGCTCGACTTCGAGATCGACAGCCACCAGTTTGAGCATCCCCTCGACTCCTCGGCCATGACGCCGGAGCATTGGAAGCTCATCGCCAGAGCAATCGAGGATAATTATGAAAGCTACGACGGATTCGTTGTGCTCCACGGCACCGACACTATGGCCTACACCGCGTCGGCGCTCAGCTTCATGCTCCACAATCTCCGCAAGCCCGTGATCATCACAGGCTCACAGCTCCCCATCGGCGAGGTGAGGACCGACGGCGAGGAAAACCTCATCACGGCGCTTCAGGTCGCAGCTGAGAAAGATCGCTCCGGCCAGCAGATGGTGCAGGAAGTGGCGATCCTTTTCGAGAATTCCCTTCTGCGCGGCAACCGAAGCACCAAGCACAGCGCCGACAATTTCGACGCCTTCCAGTCAGACAATTATCCCGAGCTGGCACGCATCGGCCTCGGCATCACCTACAACCGTGATGCCCTTGCCCGTCACGACGGCGACGACACATCGCTCCATGTCGATTATGACATTGATTCCAATATTGTGGTGATCGACCTCTTCCCCGGGCTGCAGGAGAACACCTTCCGTCATCTGCTTGACTGTCCCGGCATACGTGGCGTCGTGCTGAAGACCTACGGAGCCGGCAACGGGCCGACGGCCGAATGGTTTCTGCAAGCGCTCAAGGAGGCTGTCGACAGAGGAGTGGTGGTGGTCAACGTCACCCAGTGCGGCAACGGCTGCGTGATACCTTATCGATATGAGACAGGCCGTCGCCTCCACAACGTCGGTGTCGTGTCGGGCCACGACCTGACCACCGAGGCGGCCATCACGAAGCTGATGTATCTTCTTGGGCAGAAGGACGACCCGGTGGAGATCGGCGAGCTGATGCAGACCTCCATCTGCGGCGAGCTCTCCTGACGCCGTGAAAAGGAAAGGGGCCGGGGAAGGGATGCGTACTTGCCGGAGTTACATCCCTTCCTCGGCCCCGATGGAGTTAAGATACATCATTTTACAATATGAAAGGACTGTCGAAGTCCTTAAGCAGCGGGTGGCGGGTGTCCTTGTCGGAGAGGAGGGCCTGGGAGGAGTCGAGACGCCAGTCGATGGCAAGCGACGGGTCTGCGATCGAGATGCCTCCGTCGGCCTCAGGATGGTAGTAGTTGTCGCACTTATACTGGAACACAGCGATGTCGGAGAGCACCGCGAAGCCGTGGGCGAACCCGCGGGGTATGAACAGCTGCCGGTGATTGTCCTCCGTCAGCTCGACGGCCACATGCTGCCCGTAGGTAGGTGAGCCCTTGCGGATGTCCACCGCCACATCGAGCACCGCGCCCTTCACGCAGCGCACGAGCTTCGCCTGTGCGAACGGCGGCCTTTGGAAATGCAGCCCGCGCATCACTCCACGTGTCGAGCAAGACTCATTGTCCTGCACGAAATCGACATGCATGACCTCCTGGTCGAACACCCGTTTTGAATAGCTCTCGAAAAAATAGCCCCGGGCATCCGTGAACACCCTCGGCTCCAGAATCCCCACACCCTCGATAGCTGTCTTGATAACATTCATATTAGTCGGTATTTAATTTATTCAAAAATGAAAGAACCGATTCATGCGAATGCGTATTTGCCAGTGCAACGCTTGAGTCGGCTCCATATGGATTGCGGTGGCATAACTGAGTCCACGAAATCCTATATTAATGCAATGTTACTTCGGCCAGCGGAAGAGGCGCCTGAAAGTGCGGACATCCTTAACCTCCGGATGCGCCTTCCTGAACTATTTCTTCTCGATGCGGCTGCGGTCGTAATAGACGTGGTCGCCGTCCTCGTCGTAGTATTCCGCATCCGGATCATAGTCTTGTGTGCCGGAGGCGTCATGGTCGCGGTCGTTCATGGCGACAAACACCATGGCAGCGATCGCCATGCCGAGGATGATGACCATCAGTATGATGAATAGCGTTGTCATGTCTGTATGTAGAAATTATGCGGTTGTCTCACTTACGGTTATCGTCCTCCTTATGGTCGAGCACCTCGTACTCCGAATGCTGGCTCTTGAACTCCGGCACGATACGCTTCATGTGGGCCACGATCTCCATGCTGTCCTTCTCCGGAGCCTCCTTGATCAGGGCCGATATCTCCTCCGACACATCGCCGAAATCATACTCCCTTACCCTCGCCACCTTGATCTTCGGGTGGAAAGTGGGGAGCGTCACCTCCTTGTCGTTGAGCACCTCCTCGTAGAGCTTCTCGCCTGCGCGGAGCCCCGTGAACTTGATCTCCACATCCTTCGCGCCGCTGAGACGTATCATCCGCTTCGCGAGGTCGGCGATCTTCACCGGTTTGCCCATGTCGAACACGTATATCTCCCCCCCCTTGCCCATAGTGCCCGCCTCTATCACGAGCTTGCAGGCCTCCGGGATGAGCATGAAGAAGCGTATGATGTCCGGGTGCGTCACCGTCACCGGTCCGCCCTTCTGAATCTGCTCCTGGAAAATGGGGATAACCGAACCGTTCGAGCCGAGCACGTTTCCGAAGCGCGTCGTCACGAACTGCGTGCTTCCCTTCACCTTTCCGTCCTTTATCGCCTTGTCGAGGCTCTGCACGTATATCTCACAGATACGCTTCGAGCATCCCATCACATTCGTGGGATTCACCGCCTTGTCGGTCGACACCATCACGAACTTTTTGGTGCCGTATTTCACCGAGAGGTCGGCGATGATCTTTGTGCCGTAGATATTGTTGACCACACTCTCGTATGGATTGTCCTCCATCATCGGCACATGCTTGTATGCCGCGGCGTGGAACACGTAGTCCGGGCGGTATGTACTGAAGATGCGCTCCATATTTCGCTGGTCGCTGATGTCGGCCACGATTGTCTCCGACTTGATCTCCGGCCAGCGGTTGCGCATCATCAGGCGTATGTCGTGCATCGGCGTCTCTGCCTGGTCAATCAGCACGAGGTGCGACGGCTTGTAAGTCGCCACCTGACGCACCATCTCCGAGCCTATCGACCCCGCCGCGCCGGTTATCATCACCACCTTGTCGTGGAGCAGATCCGCCGCCGCCTTCATGTCGACCTCTATCTTCTCGCGGGGGAGCAGGTCCTCCACAGCCACCGGATGCAGCTCCCTGACATCGAGGTCCTGCTTTCCGTCCCACTCGCGGGCCTTGGGCGTCACCATGATCTTGATGCCCGCGTCCACTAATGAATTGAGGATATCCTCGTTCTCGCGCAGCAGCCCCATCTTCAGCGGCGAGACGATGAGCGTCGAAATCTTCTGTCGCTTCATGAAATCCGCAAGATCGGCATCGAACGGATAGATCCTCAGACCCATCAGCCGGCGGTGCTTCATGTCGGCGTCCTGCTCATCCGAGATGAACCCCATCACCTTGTATGGCGACTCCGACGAAGCGCGTATGTTCTTGGCGAGCGCCACCCCTCCCTCGCGTATGCCGAGGATATAGGCCGTCTTGAGGGTAGTCGTGTGGAGCGAATCCTCGTATATCGTCTTTACCCAGATGCGTACCGTCCACATCAGCGCTATCACGAACAGCGCCATGAGGATCACATCCGCCGTAGAGAAAGCTATGAGCCAGTCGGACGCCGAGAAGAGCCACTGCACCACGAACACGAGCACAATGGCCACAATCACCGCCGAGCTGACCCTCATCAGGTCGGAGAACGACGAGAAACGCATAACCCCCTGATAGGTGTGGAAAATGCGGAACCCGACGATGAAGCAGAGGAGGAACACCCCGAGCGTCAGCACCAGCGGGTAGAACACCTCGAAAGTGGCGTCGGAGCCGTGATGCACGGTGTAGGCCAGCAGCCCTGAGAAAACCACAAAAATGCTGTCAAGTAATAGTATGCTCCAATAGGGGAGCGCCCCTCTGGAGAAATACCAGCGGGCAAAATCTTTGATAGACCTCATAAACTGTAAGTGTAAATAACGCTATGGGAGAAGAGAAAAGAGATGGAAACACACCGAGGTAGAATCGGAGAGGAAGCCAGGATAGGCATCAGACGATAGCCGCCTTGATGGAGTCGACGATGTAGCGCACATCGTCATCCGTGACGTAAGGCCCGGCGGGAAGACATATTCCGACCTTGAAGAGTCCTTCGCTGACCCCGTTCACGTAAGCCGGAGCATTCCTGTAGACCGGCTGCTTGTGCATCGGCTTCCAGAGCGGACGAGCCTCGATATTGGCGGCATCGAGAGCCACGCGCAGCGCCTCCACATTGTCATTTGGCTGACAGTCCGTCACAGCCGAAGAAGCTGCATGGGTCACACCAGCCGCACCACCCACAGCACCCTCGATGACCTTGCCGTAGACCTTCTCCTGCCCCTTGATTCTCAGCTCCGGGTCGAGCGTGGCCGTGCAGAGCCAGAAATTGGAATCATATCTGTCGGAGGGATTGCAGTGCATCGTGACGCCCCTGACATCCTTCAATAGTTCGCAGTAAAGTTCCTGCACATGCTTGTGGTGTTCTATATGCTCGTCGGCTACCGTCATCTGACCGCGGCCTATGCCGGCGCATATATTGCTCATTCGATAGTTGTAACCGATGGCCTCATGCTGATAATAGGGATAAGACTCACGCGCCTGGGTAGCATACCATAGTATCTCGCGAGCCTTGTCAGCATCCGGACATATCAGAGCGCCGCCGCCGGAAGTTGTGATCATCTTGTTGCCGTTGAAAGAGAGCACACCGTACTCGCCGAACGTGCCGAGCACCTGTCCGTCGAAACGTGAGCCGAAACCCTCAGCCGCATCCTCGATGATGGGAATTTCGTAGCGGTTGGCAATCTCCAAGATACGGTCAATCTGATACGGCATACCGTAGAGAGCCACCGGCACAATGGCCTTCGGCTTCCTGCCGGTCTTGGCGATACGGTCCTTGATGGCCTCCTTGAGCAGATCTGGATCCATATTCCATGTCTCCCTCTCCGAATCCACGAACACCGGAGTAGCGCCGAGATAAGTGATGGGATGGCTCGACGCGCAGAACGTGAACGACTGCACCAACACCTCGTCACCTGGCTTTACACCGCAGGCGATCAGCGCCAAATGCACCGCCGCAGTACCGGCACTGAGAGCCACGACCTTTTTATGAAGCTGTTCCTCGTCATGACGGTTATTGACAAACACCTCGAGATCCTTCTCGAAACCGTTGACATTCGGGCCGAGAGGCACGACCCAGTTAGTCTCGAAAGCCTCATTGATATAATCAATTTCCCTCCCGCTCATGTGAGCGAGACAAAGCAATATGCGTTCTGTAGCCATTTTATAATTATTATTCAGGGTAACTGTTGTTTACTTTGTTTCGAAACCTTTCCAATTCCTGTATTCTTTAGGAAGATATTGAAGTTTAGTGTAACAGTCGTAATTAAGGAATTTTCCCTGATCCAAGCTGTCGATAGCATCCATATCTTTCGAAGATAGATTGAAGTCGAATATGGAGATATTTTCTCTTAGATGAATAGAATCCCATGTTTTAGGAATTATACTTATTCCTTGTTGATATAGCCATCGCCATACTATCTGAGCGGGACTCCTTCCAATTCTCTTGGCAATATCTACGATAATCTCGTTTTCCAGAATTTCAGTTCTCACCTCATTCGATTGGTAATGAGATAATGTTGACATGGCTTCTGGAATAATGCCATTTTTTTGCAATATGCAATTAGTTGCTTCTGGGTATTCAATGGAGAAATCTCAAACTGATTTACCATGGGAACGACGTCAGACACATCTTTAAGAGATTCTATATGAGGCGGCAGGAAAGAACTTACTCCGATTGCCCGGATACGTCCTTGTCTGTAGAATTTCGTAAGAACTTCATACATTTCTCTATACCACGGACAAACAGCATGCACCAGAAAGAGGTCAATATACTCAACATTGAGATTTTTGAATGAGAGTTCGATGGCCTTCTCGACAGATCTGATGCGGGTGAGATAGTTGGCAGCTTTATGGAGCCAGTCACTGTTACCGTGCCAACCCCACATAAATAAGCCATGCGAGATTACTTTTGTTGTAATGAAGATCTCTTCACGCCTTATTCCCAGTTTTGAGAAAAGAGTATCAGTTAGCAAGCGTTCGTTTCTATAACGCCAAGCCGTATCGAATTTCCGATATCCAAGTTCGTAGGCTAACTTGAGTGTTTGTGGAAGTATGGCATTGTCTATTCGATATGTACCCATGCCGACTTTCGGCATAATGACTCCGTTGGATAAATTAAAGGTATCCATGTTGGTTTTAATAATGTTAGTTTTTAATAAGTTGAATAAATTTATTTTTCATTGGTTCTTTAGAAGAAACCTGCTGGCAAAGATATTGACCCCAATTGCCTTCCATCAATACCCATCCATCTTTAGTAAGCACAAAATCCCATCCAATGTATTTATGATGAGGAAGTTCATGATGACATTGGATTGCCAGATTCTTCAATTCATTCCATTGGGGAATCTGAAAGCCTTTGAATTGTATCTTAGAGTCGGGATGCATAGTATATGATTCGCCTTTTTCTGTATAACCATCGCTGGAAATGATGCCTGTTTCATCATCAATTTTCATGAAAATACCACCAGCTCCTGCATTATCTACAACTGAACCTTTTCTTCCGGACCTCATGAAACAACCGAAAATTTTAATACCGTCATTTGTCCTGAAAGTGGGAATTCTTATAGAGTTTACAGAGTCGGGGTTGAATGCTGCCATAACATCTGTCTGAGTAATGAGCTCCTCTAAAATCCATGAATGGCATTCGGCTTTAATAAGATGGTTGTAGACACTTGGAATTGTTGAATTAGATGTGTCGATGATAGAGGTATTAGCTCCAAATGAGCCTTTATTAGGTTTTGCTATGAATTTAGGATGTTTCTCCGCGAAATGTTTAAGGTCATCAATGGGTGTGTCTTTATCTAAAAGCATAGCGTCTCTCTTTAGTAGATGACAAAATTTGAAAATGTGTTATTAAACACCTGAATATCAGCGTATTAAATTTGCAAAAGTCCCTGA
>CANQRV010000016.1 GCA_947626355.1 uncultured Muribaculaceae bacterium | reverse complement strand
TCAAATCCGCGCCTCCACACGGCAATCACAATCCATTTTCGGATTGTGAAAGCGGGCCTTTAACTGAATATCCCTACCTTATAGTGGCGGTCAACGCCGAGGGCATGAAGCTCGCTTCGGTTATCGCCGGAGAGCTCGGCGACAGCCGTATACGTCTCCACCGCAAGGGTGTGGGCATGGATGGGGCGAAAGCCATGATATTCATCGGAGCCCTCGGGATCTGCGTCAGGGCGATTGCGCCGCTTGTCAACGATAAATACAGCGACCCGGCGGTGGTGTGTGTCGACACTTCCGGCCGCTATGCCATCCCCGTGCTTTCGGGTCATGTAGGGGGTGCCAACGAGCTTGCGCGGCGTGTGGCCCGCATCATAGGTGCGGAGCCTGTGGTCACCACCCAGAGCGACAACGCCGGGTTATGGGCCCTCGACACCATTGCCGGACGTTTCGGCTGGACAGCCGATATATCGCGCGAGGGGATGAACAAAGCCATCTTCTCTTTCGTGAACGGCGATCCGGTGGCCCTGCTGCTCGATGTCAGGGACCGGGGCACCCTCTGGCTGGAAAGCACGCTGCCTCTGAATGTCACTATGGTGAAGGATCCGAAAGCGCTTCCGGAAAACTGCCGTCTCCTTATTGTGGTGGGCCCGAGGACTTACGACGTGGATGTGCCGGTGCTTTATTATCGGCCGAAAGTGCTTGCGTTGGGTGTAGGGTGTCGCCGACAGTGCGATCCGGAGGGAATAGCCGGATATATCGAGTCGGGGATGGTTGATAAGGGTCTCTCTCCACTCTGCGTCAGGACAGTCGCCACGATAGAGCTGAAGAAAGACGAGCCTCTCGTGGCGGAGCTGTCGCGGCGTTTCAGTGATGGCGAAGCGGAGATCTTCACTCCCGGGCAGCTGTCGGAGGTGGCTGTCGCCAATCCCTCCGAAAAGGTCAGGGAGGTCACCGGAGTGGCCGGAGTGGCCGAGAGCGCTGCGGTCAAGGCTGCCGGAGAAGGCCCGTTGCTTATTGAGAAGAGCAAGGGCTGTCTGGGAGAGGGGAATGATTTCACCTTTGCCGTGGCGATGGATGCGGATGCCTGTCGCGGCGGCCATATCGAGATTGTCGGCGCCGGGCCCGGCGATCCCGAGCTCGTGTCGGTGCGCGGAAAGAGGTTCCTCTCGACAGCCGACCTTATCCTCTACGCCGGAAGCCTGGTGCCGGTGGAGCTTACGCATTATGCCAAGGCGGGATGTGTGGTGAGGAGTTCCGCCTCCATGGATGTCGAAGAGCAGTTCGCGCTGATGAAGGAGTTCTACGACCGTGGTCTCCTCGTGGTGCGTCTCCACACGGGCGACCCCTGCATCTACGGGGCGATCCAGGAGCAGATGGCGTATTTCGACCGCTACGGCATGTCTTACCATATCACTCCCGGCATCTCCTCGTTTCAGGCGGCGGCTGCGGAGCTGCGCTCGCAGTTCACTATCCCGGAGCGGGTGCAGACCATCATCCTCACGCGAGGCGAGGGGCGTACCCCCATGCCCGAGAAGGAGAAGCTCCATCTTCTGGCCCGCTCGCAGTCCACGATGTGCATCTATCTCAGCGCCGCGATAGTGGAGGATGTGCAGCGGGAGCTTCTCGAAGCCTATCCGCCCGAGACACCTGTGGCCGCATGCTACAAACTCACGTGGAAGGAGCAGAAAATCTACCGGGGGGTGCTCCGCGACCTCGCGAAGATAGTGCGCGACAACAACCTCACCCTCACCACCCTCCTTGTGGTGGGCGACGCCATCGACAACCGCGAGGGGCTCTCCCGGCTGTATTCAGGCGATTTCAAGCATCTTTACCGTCAATGATACTGATATTCGGAGGCACCACCGAAGGGCGTCTCGCGGCATCTGTCCTCGACAAGGCCGGCGCTCCTTTCTTCTATTCCACGCGAGACGGCCTACAGCAGCTCGTTCTCGCCAACGGCACGGCGGTAAGCGGCGGTCTCGACCGGGAGGGGATTGTGGAGTTCTGCCGCGCCCGGGGCATCCGGTTGATCGTGGATGCGGCCCATCCCTTTGCGGAGTCGCTTCATGCCAATATCTCGGAGGCGTCGAGGGAGCTCGGTGTTCCGGTGGTGAGGTATGAGCGCCGCTATCCCCCCCGCGACCCGCGGTGCGTGTGGTGTGCCGGCTTTGGCGACGTCATCGGCAGGATGAGGCGCGACGGTGTCTCACGGCTTCTGGCGCTCACCGGAGTGCAGACCATCGGGAAGCTTTCTCCATTCTGGAGGGAGACGCCGACATGGTTCAGGATCCTTGACCGTCGGGAGTCGAGGATCCTGGCGGAAGAAAAGGGATTTCCCGTTTCCCGGCTTGTCTATTATAAGGATGACGGCGACATACGGGAGTGTCTTGAGGAAATAGCGCCTGATGCCGTGCTCACCAAGGAGAGCGGCGAGTCGGGAGGCTTCGTAAGGAAGGTATCGGAGGCTCTTGAGGCAGGCGTGAAGGTCTATGTGGTGGAGCGTCCGGAAATGTCAGAGGACTTCATTAAGGTGGAAGGCCCGGTAGGTCTGCGCAAGGCCGTGGAGCGTCTCGTGCCCGGGTTCTATAAATTACGCAGCGGCTTCACTACCGGCTCATGCGCTACCGCCGCTGCCAAGGGGGCGCTGATATCGCTGCTCGAAGGAGAGTCTTGCGAGGAAGTGGCGATATCATTGCCCGGCGGAGAGGTGTTTCGATTCCGGATGGAAGAGTGTGAAGTCGGTGGCGCAACCGCGAGCGCGACGGTTGTGAAGGATGCCGGCGATGACCCCGACGTGACCGATGGTTGCAGAATCACGGCCACTGTGAGGATCAACGGCAACGGCATCATTCGTTTCCTGAGGGGAGAGGGGGTAGGCGTAGTGACATTGCCCGGTCTCGGCCTGGAGGTCGGTGAGCCGGCGGTCAACCCGGTGCCGAGGAGGATGATGACCGCAGAGCTCATGCCTCTATGTCCGGAGGGATGCGATGTGACGATAAGCGTGACCGATGGTAAGTCGATAGCCGGCAAGACCTTCAATCCCCGGGTAGGTGTCATCGGAGGCATATCCATAATAGGGACTTCCGGCGTTGTGATGCCCTTTTCCCATGAGGCTTTCATGGAGTCGATACGGCGGGAGATGGAGGTGGCTGTCGCTACGGAATGCCGCATGCTTGTGCTCAACTCCGGGGCAAGAAGCGAGAAGGCGGTGAGGAAGGCCTTTCCCGCACTGCCTGACGCGGCTTTCATCCATTACGGCAATGCCGTGGGCGACACCGTGGCGACGGCATCGGAGTTCGATCTCGACGGTGTGGCGCTTGGCTTGATGGTGGGCAAGGCGGTGAAGCTGGCAGAGGGGAATCTCGACACCCACAGCCACAAGGTGACATTCAACCGGGAATTCCTCTGCCGTGTGGCTTCCGGGGCCCGGTGTTCAGAGGATATGAACCGGCGGATCATGGGGATGACGCTGGCACGCGAGCTATGGGACTGCCGCAAGAGCGATGCCGACAGGTTTTTTCCGGCCCTGCTGCGCCTCTGCCATGACCATTGCAGCCGGCTGCTGCCCACGACCCCGCTGACCCTGATCCTCATCGATGACTCCCTCCACCTCCGCTATACCCTTGATTCTTGACCATGACTCTTGACCCTTCCTTCACCCCTGGCTCCTGCGCTTGTGGAAGAGGACCCAGATCACGACCGGAGCGCCGACAAGAGCGGTGACCGAATTGACCGGCAATGCCCCCTCGAAGCCTGGCATGCGGGCTATCAGGTTGCATACAAGGGCCAGCGATGCCCCGGTCAGCAGGGAAGCCGGCAGCAGCACGGCGTGGTTGGAGGTGTGGAGGATGCCGCGGCAGATATGCGGCACGGCAAGCCCCAGGAACACTATAGGCCCGCAATAGGCAGTGACCACCGCCACCAGCACTCCGGCGCATGAGATTACAAGCAGACGCGCTCTCTTGATGTTAAGGCCGAGGTTTCTGGCATAGGAGTCGCCGAGAAGCATCAGGTTGAGGGTCTTGATGAGCAGGAAGGAAGGGGGAAGGAGCAGGAGCATGAGCACCACGAATACAGTGGTCTGACCGCCGGAGACCCTTGCGAAGCTCCCGAGACCCCATATCACGTAGGCCCTTATGTCCTCCTCGGCGCTGAAAAACTTCAGCACCCCGATGATGGCGTTGGCTATATAGCCGATCATAACGCCCATCACGAGCAGCGTGACGTTGCCCTTCACTTTCTGCGACACAAACGCTATCAGCGCCATGACAAGCAAAGAGCCACCCACGGCCGCAAGGGTTATGGTGACCTCGCCCACCACGCCGAGCTTGCTCAGCGCCACGCCGCCGATGCTCCCTGAGAGAAGCACCACGAACGCCACTCCGAGGCTCGCCCCGCTGCTGATGCCGAGCACCGACGGTCCCGCGAGCGGGTTGTGGAATACGGTCTGCATCAGCAGGCCACTCACGGCCAGGCCGGCTCCCGCCATGACGGCTGTCAGCGCCTGCGGCACCCTCGACTTCAGCACGATGTTGCGCCATATCTCCCTCTCTCCGCTGCCGCCTGTGAGTATATCCGCTATCGACCCGAGAGGTATCCTCACGGAGCCCAGAAGCAGGTTGAGGATGAAGAATATGAGTATGGAGACGCCTATCACAGTGAGCCATAGGCGTGTGGTGGGCCTTGTCATTTCATCAGGTGGTAATAGACCGGCCTGTGGTCGGGGAGAAGGGCCGGATGAAACACGTGGATGAAGTCGGCGAGCACCACCTCGGGCTCCACCGGCATGCTCTCGTAGAAGGGCACCTCCTTCATGTTGCAGTAGATAACGCCGTGGTCTTTCCATGCCTTGAAGTCGGTATAGCGGGAGTCGAGCGATCTGAGCGCCTCGTAGTCGAAGTCTCCCTCGTAGCTGTTTACGATGCGCCAATAGTCGGCGTCGGCAGCGTTGGTGTAGACGGTCTCGTAGTCGAGCGTCACGCCTCCCGACTCCCTGTTGTCCTTGAGGAAGTAGTCTCCGCCGGCGTCACGGAAGAGCTGTGCCAGAAAGCTGTCGCCCCCCACGGCATACCAGTTGCCGCCGCGCATCTCGCCGCTGAACACTTTAGGACGGCTCTTCACCGTGTCGGTCATGGCCTTGAGTCTGTTGTAGCGCTGCTCGATGCCGCTGAAGAGCTCGTTGGCCTCCTTTGCATGGCCGGTGAGAAGCCCGGTCACCTTGATCCACTCGGCCTGCCCGAGTGGCGTCAGCTCCTTGTAGCCGAGGTGGGGCACTATTGGTATGTCGACATTCCTGATCGCCTCGTAGCCGCCGCGCTTGAAGGGAGAGATGAGGATTACGTCCGGGTCGAGGGCCATGATCACCTCGTTGTCGAAGTTTCCTTCTATGCCGATCTTATGGGTCATGCCGTTATTCAGCTGCTCATTCATGACTGCATTGTGGAGATGGCGCGTGCTCGTGATTCCGACCACCTTTTTCGTCTGCCCGAGCTTTATGAAGTTGGAAAGCTGGAGGGAAGTCATGCAGATTGCCCTATCCACCGGGACTTTCAGCGGTGTGTATCCGGTCGGGGCCTTGCCGCCCTCACGCTCCACAAGCGCGAAATGGAATGTCTCCCCCTGCACGTTCTCCGGGTCGCCGATATCGAGGAGCACTGTCCCGTCATCGGTGTATGTTATGTGGAACCCTTTGGCGTATTTCGGTTTCACGGTTGATAGCGAGTCGGCCGACGTCGCAGCGGCTGACCCGCTGCCAGATGTGGCGTTGCCGCCACATCCCGTCAGCATCAGCCCGAGAAGGGCTGTCAGTAACAATAGGTGTCTCATGATGTCAATGTTTGGATTTTCGTGTCAGTTTGCGCCTGATATATCTCACGCCGAGCCATACGGAATCGATACAGAACACCGCGCCCGTAATGCACACGAGCCAGATGCATATATGCCATATCGTCTCGTGGCCGGCGAAGCACCTCAGGTTGAGGTAGTGGATGCCGCTGAAGAGGAACTTACGCCATATCTTATTGATGTTGAGATACGTTACGTGTCCCGAGCATGGATCCACATAATATAGGTCATGCTCGTCGTTTGCCACTGTCACCTTATAGACGGGAAGAGGGTTATCGCCTTTCACCGAATAATACAGGTTGTCGTAGTGGTCGAGGGTCTCGATCTTTATTTCCGCGTCATTGCCATGGATTCTCCTCATGCCGGCGAGCACTTCCTCCCCGGGGATGTAGAGCTCCTTTGGTTCAGAACCGGAGGCATCTATCAGTGTCTCGCTGTCTCCAGACGTCACAGTGTAGACCGGAATACTGCCGTAGCGGCCCCATTCCACCTGCTTGAGGTCGGGATAGGCCGGGGATAGGGTGCGGTAGTCGAGACGGTAGTAGGCGAGAGGCAGGGTGCCTTCGCCCCACATCGTGGAGTAGTCGAAGAAGTAATCTCCCTTCATCGGCACCATCCATTTCGGTACCCTCTGCATGGAGAAGATGCCGCTGACGCTCCATGCCACAAGCGGGATCGCGAAGGCCATGCCGATTGCGAAATGCCGCCGCAGCCATTTCTCCTTGAATGGGTTGCTCCATCTTCCGGAAGCCCGCTTATGCTTCCGCCATACGTAGATGCCTGCATATACTCCCGTCAGGGAGGCGAGCAAGCAGAGGGAGGCGCCGAGGGTGATCCAGAATTTCCAGGTATCGACATCCTTGCGTATGCAGGGGAAATATAGCTTGTGGGGTATGGCGCCCATCCATGCCCAGAAGCGCGAGGAGCGGTCGGTGAGCTGCAGGGGCTCGGCGGTTTTCGATGCCAGATACAGCTGTGTGGCGTGGCCGTCGTCGAAATGGAAGCGGTAGATGGGAAGCTGTCTTTCGTAGCGCGAATAGAGCACCCACTGCCGGCGTTCGCGGAGAGTGTCGACGCGGCTCACGGGGGCGTCGACCCATCTGCGTGCCACGGCTGCACATGTATTGAAATCCACTTTCCTGACAGCGGCTGAGTCGGCGCTCACCACAGTGTCGGTGTCGCCCACGGAGTAGGAGAGCAGGGTCTGCCCCTGAAACTGTCTCACCGTGATGTCGGTCGCCGAGTCGGGGATGACGTCAGGGGCCGGGAGTGTGGCGGGAAGGCTTTCCATATGGGCGCGGGCTTCCGCTTCGTCGAGGCGCGGATAGCCTCTGTAGATGAGCACGAGCCCCGTGACAAACCACATAAGGAAAAAGAGGGCGATCACTGTGCCGCTGATGCGGTGGAGGCTGAAGATCGTTTTATTGGCTGGTGACATGACGTTGGGTTATTTTGTTGGTAGGAGGCATGGCCGCAAGGCCACACCTCCTGAAGCGGATCAGTTCTGGATATATACTATTCTGTCGAAGCCGTAGCCCGGCTGGATAGTGGCGCCCTTGGCCATCGTTCCCTCGCGGATGTCATAGACATACACGGTGGGAGCGGCGTCCTTGGGATTGGTGCCGATATAGACCTTGCCGTTGAGCACGAAAGAACGCTGCGCGAAATTGCCCTCGGAGTAGGGGAGATGCTGGCCGTCATACTTGAACTCCGTGGCCTTGTCGGTGGCGATGTCGAGCATGCAGTAGTAGACGTTGTAGTTGTTGCCCCAGCCCTCATAGAGGGCGTTGTCGGAGCTGACGCCGCAGAAATGCGGGTCCTGCACGCTGAGCACGAGCTTGCCGTCGCCCATGTAGTCTACGGTGAGGAGCTTGCCCTGGTCGGCAGTGCCGGCGGGATTGGTGCGGAATCCGAGGTAGCTCTTGTCGAAGTCCGTCTCGTTGCGGTTGATTCTTACGACGCGGCCATACTGGCAGGTCGATTTCTCGGCGCCGGCGAGTCGGGAATTGGCGATGATGTAGAGGTTGTCGTTGTTGTCGAATGCCATCTTGTTCTGTAAGAGCTCGCCGTAGGCCGATCCTGCCATGATCTCGGCCCTCTGCTCGAAGGCCACATTCTCCAC
Source organism: uncultured Muribaculaceae bacterium (assembly GCA_947626355.1). Classification (GTDB taxonomy): domain Bacteria; phylum Bacteroidota; class Bacteroidia; order Bacteroidales; family Muribaculaceae; genus Lepagella. Next base: position 39,629 of record CANQRV010000016.1, on the reverse strand, counting down.
CTTCATGCCGGAGGCGTCGATGAAGGCGGCGTGGAATCCCTCGTATTCGCCGTATTCGTAGAAGAGGTAGATGAGCTTGTTGTCGCTCTTGCGGTAGCGCACGAGGCCTGAGGTTGTGAATTGGTCTACGGGCACCTTGTCGCCGAAGTCGAGCGTGCCCTCGGCCACGATGGAGAGGTCGCTGGGGTTGAGCTTGGTCCAGAGGATGGCCTTGCGGTCGCCGTCGGAGCTCATGATCAGCAGGTTGCCGTCGCCGAGCCATGCGTGGGTGTAGCGGTATCTGCGGTAGGTGTTCTTGCCGAAGGGGCGTCGCGCGATGGTCTCGAGACCCTGGTTGGTGATGCGGTATTTGCCGTATCCGTCGCCCGACTGTGGAATCTCGTAGTAGTACTGTCCCTTCACGATGATCTCCTCGTCGAGAGTGGCGGTGACGTCGCAGCCGGAGTTGTTGAAGGTGATTTCCTCAGGGTCGGAGAGGGAGTTGACGCTTTTCACGATGGTGGCGGAGCCGTTGCTGGTGCCAGCGGAGACCCAGACGTCGAAATGCACGTCCTTGATTGTCTCGCCGCCGATGTCTTCGGGCTTGTCGTCGTTGCTGCACGATGTCATGGATGGCGCCGTGACCGCGATGAGTGCGGATAAGGCGAGGAACTGAAATTTGTTCATGTCTTTTTTATTTAGAATGATGAAATATGTGGATGTTCTGTGATCAGCGGTTAACGCAGGAAGAGGCGGAACTTCACGGAGAAGAATCGTCCCGGCTTCTGCAGGCGGTAGTTGTCGTAGAGCGTGCAGTCGAAGATGTTGTCGAGCTCGAGGGTCACGTTATATCTCTCGTTGAACCAGGAATAGGTGAGCGAGACGTCGTGGCGGTATTGCGAGGGGATCTTCGACTTGGAGGAGAGGCTTCCGTATCCTTCCCACGTGAGGTAATACCAGTGGACGTACTGGAATGTATACCCGAAGCGCAGGCGGTCGTCGCCGCGTATGATCTTTTTCCTGGCGAAGGTGAGGTCGGTGTTGCCGAAGAGCCAGGGGAGGTTGGGAATCCGGTTCTTGTAGGTGATCGACGGCTTGCCGTCTTCGCGCCATCGGTTCATGTCCTTGGTTTCGGAGTAGCTCCAGTTGGTGGTGAGCGAGAGCCAGTCGGAGCAGTGCCATCCCACCTCGGCCTCGAGGCCTGTGGCCCTCACGCTCGAGAGGTTGGTGTAGTAGGATGTGCCGTCGGCCTCGCCCACCACGAGGTGTATCATGTCGGAGACGTCTCTCCAGTAGCCCGACACCTCGTAGTAGAGGGAATTGTCGGCAGGGAGCTGTATGTCGCCGAGGATGCCGACGTTCACGTTGTCGCTGCTCTCGGGCTTCAGGGCGAGGTTCTGCATCACGGTGACTCCGTTGCCGAGTATCTCGCGTGAGAGGGGGAGCCTCACCGTATGCTCGAAAGAGGCTTTCGGCTTCAGCCAGTCGGTCGTGGAGAAACGGCTGCCGATGCCGTATCCCCAGAAGGATTTAGTGGCGCTGGCTGTATGCTCGGAATTGTTGTAGCTCTCCCGGTGGAGAATCTTGAAGTTCTCGATATACGATTTTCCGAAGAGGGTGTTGACAAGTCTGGAGTCTACCAATGTCTGCGTATAGGCAAGCCCGAGGATGTGCTTGGTGAGTCGGTCTCTGGAGGGTCGGTAGGTCTTGTCTACGTCATCGAAGCGGTGGGTCTTCGTGTTGTTGAGTATATAGTTGAGGTTGACGTTGTGGTGGGAGGCGAAGGAATAGTCGAGGTTTCCCCTCGCCACGGTCATCGGTCTGTCGTAATGGAGCATTGACTTAGGTCCTCCGGTGATTTCGTTGCGCTGGCTCTGGGTATAGTGGCCGTTCCAGTCGTATTTCCGGAAAGCGGTGTCGACTGTGGTCTGGTAGCTGGATGTATGCGACGCGAAGAGCGAAAGGTTGAGTCGCTTGACGAGGAGGTTGTCGATGGCGTATCTGCCGCTCACCGACCATGAGTGGCCGTGGCGCCGGGCGTCGCCGTAGACGATAGCCTGCGTGGCTCCTGTCTGGATGCCCTTCTGTAGGGTGGAGTAAGTGGCCGTGATGAAGAGGTATCTGGCCCATGGCTTATGCTCCGTGCCCACCTCGAGCTGGCTGAAGAGCGAGCGGTAGCGGTCGTTGAAGCGCCGGCGGTCGGCGAGGATATACCGGTCGGCAGCGGTGTCCCACACCTCTACGTCGCGCATCATGTAGTCGTTTTTCGAATACTCGTAGCTCACCGATGGGCGTATCAGCAGATTGCCTCCCGCGGCTACGATCTGGCCGGTGGCGTTGGCTGTCCAGGTGTGGTAGCTTCCGGCCGACACTGCGAAGTCGAGGAAGTTGTCTTTCTGCGTGCGTGTTATGAGGTTGATGGCTCCGCCGAGCGCGTCTGCGCCGAGCGAGGGGGGCACTACCCCCTTGTAGATCTCCACGCGGTCTATGGTGTTCATCGGGATATTCGACAGAGAGATGTTGCCCCCTTTGGTGTCAAGTGGCACTCCGTTGATGAAGTATCTCACGGCGCTTCCCGAGAGGCCGTTGAGCATGATGTCGAAGTCGGAGCCGAGACCCCCCTCGCTCCTCACCTTTATGCCTGCGGTGCGCCCCACGATGTCGGTCATGCTGACGGAGGTGTTGAGGGCCGGAGCTATCTCCACTACATTGACGTTGTATTGCCCTTCCCTGATGCGCTGCGGGGCGCTCTTTCCTTTCACGGTCACCTCCTCCAGCATCAAGACGCTGTCTTCCGGCATCCACGTAAGGGAGTCGGCGGGATTGGCGGCCGCTGTCGAGACGGAAGATGCGGCGAGTGCCGATAAGAGGGCGATGAGGATGAAATGTCGGGAATCTATTCGCGCCATCACATAGCGGGTCTAAAGGGATGGTCAGGGGTTATTCGCTGAAGGAATTGAGGAAGGTTGTCTTGCGTTCCACAGGGGAGAGGGGACGCTCCTTCAGACCCTGACGGATATGGTCGATGAAGAGGTCCTGGATTTCGGGCACCTGACCGAGCCCCTCCATCACGGCCTCGGCCTTGAAGCCGTCGGCTGTGAGGCGTTCCCTCCATTCCCCGGCGATGTCGTTGCGTGCATGGTCGCCGGCCACGAACATGAAGGGAAGCAGCAGCACGTCGGAGGCTTTCCCGGCGCGGAGCCGCTCCACAACCGTCTCGTAGGTGGGATAGCCCTCAACGGTGGCCACATGATACTGCGGCTTGCCTGCCGAGGCGAACATATAGTCGATCTGCGAGTAGATGGCGGTGGCGGGAGTCTCCGTGCCGTGACCCACAAGCACTACGGTCCCTTTCCTTCCGGTCTGGTGGCGCCGGCCGAGTATCTCCACCACCTTCTCACAGTCGTCGACGGAGTAGAGGAGGGGATAGCCGATGCGGAGGTCCTTGCAGAAGGGGGTCATGTAGGCGGCTTCCTCACGGAGGGCGGCGGCCTCGATGCCGTCGATGATGTTGGTGCTCTGGATAAAGACGTGGGTATAGCCCTCGGCGGCGAGCTTGAGGAGCGCCTCGCGCGGGGTGTCTTTCACGATGCCGCGGGCGGAGAGGCGCTTGATGACGATGCGTGAGGTATAGGCCTCGGCCACGTGGATGTCGGGGAAGGCCTGCGCGGCCTTTGCGTTGATGGCGTCGATGGTGAGGGCGCGGGTGTCGTCGTAGGTGGTGCCGAAATGCACCATCAGGAGGGCGCCCTTGTCGGGGCGGTCAGCGCCCGGAGCGGCGAGTGAAGTGAGTGAGGCGATCATGAGGCAGAGTGTGATGAGTAGTTTCATATTGCATGTTGTTGATTGATCGATTGAAACCGGCGACAGATGCAATGGGACTCTGCTTATGGGTAAGGATGCGACGAATCGAGCGGCGCCTCGTACTGGCGTCGCATAATGCGGCGGCAGCCGTGTGGCTGTCGCTGATGCCTGTGATGGTGGTGGATGCAGTAAGGAAAAACCTCGTTCCCATTGTGCCGCTGTTTTAAGCATTTAGCAGATTGGCAGGTCTTCTGACTTATCCTCTCCACCGAAGCCTTCCCGGCCTTTGGGCCAGTGGCGTGATCTCGGCGAGTGTGTAGGAATCACAGCAGCGGGTCTGTTCAGGAATTTCACCTGATTCCCTTTTCATCGCCCGGAGGCGACACCGAATCTTGGCGCAAAATTACTAAATTCCGCTGTAACGACCAAATTTTAGGGCGGAGTTTGCGGAATACGATTTTATTGCCTAAATTTGTGACGTTGTGCATGCGTTTGCGCGTGCATGCCTTACATTATTCAACCAGCCACACTATGCCACGATTGCTCATCGCCCTCTCTCTGCTGCTCACATTTGCGGCCTCCGCAGCCGGTATTCCGGCGCCGGCTCCCCTGAGATTTACTCACTTCACCACGGAAAACGGCCTTCCGTCGAACACCGTCAGGGGTCTGGCGCAGGATTCCCTCGGATTTATATGGTTTGCCACCGACGGCGGCCTGGTGAGGTTTGACGGGCAACGGTGCTCGGTGTTCTCGCCCTCGGAGCCCGACGGCCAGCAGGAGTCGTATATCCTGTCGGTGTGCGCGGCCGGCGACATGCTGCTCGCGGGCACCGACCGGCATCTCTGCCTCTTCGACCGCCGGCTCGAGCGTCTCGTGGCCGCCGACATCGGCTACCGTCCCGCCGACCGGCGGATGGGGGAGACTCCTGTGGGATGCATCATGTATGATACCCACGGCCGCATCTGGGTCAGCACGGAGGGGGCCGGCGTCTATCGGCTCGACAGGGAGCTCAGCGTGAGACGCCATTATGTGTTTCCGATGGCCGACCAGAGCGACATAATCACATATTGCGACCGCCACGGCATCATCTGGGCAGTGAGCAACGCCCACGACGGAGCCCTCTTCCGTCTCAATCCCAAGACCGACCGCTTCGAGCCCTTCCCGCTGAAGATCGGCACCCGCACGATGAATGTGCCGTGCAGCTCGATATTCGAGGACACTTCCGGCAACCATTGGCTCGGCACATGGTCGCACGGACTGCTCCGCTTCAATCCGGCCACCGGCGAGGCATGGCAGGCCGTCTCCTCTTCTACCGAAGGAATACGCCACATACACTCCATCACGCAGTTCTCCCCCTCCTCGCTGCTCATCGGCTCCGGCAGCGGCCTCGTCGTGTTTGATATCCGTTCGGGCGGATACACCGTCTACTCCAACGATGAGCTCGACAGCATGTCGCTTTCCAACCAGTTCGTATATCCCGTGATGCGCGACCGCGAGGGGGGCTTCTGGGTAGGCACATTCTACGGGGGTGTCAACTATCTCGCCCCCGATACCAAGCATATCCGCACATTCCGCCATTCGCGCTTCATCAACTCGATATGCGGCAATCTCGTCTCCGGCATATGTGAGGATCCCTCGGGCGACATCTGGATAGGAAGCGACGACGGCGGCCTCTGCCGCTATTCTCCCGCCACGGGCCTCTTCAGCCACTATCCCCTACGCCGGGGAGAGGGGCGCGACAATGTGCATGCCCTCTGCCCCGACGGGCAGCGCCTCTGGGTGGGCACCTACTGCGGTGGCGCCGGATGGCTCGACACCTCGTCCGGGGCGTGGCACCCCGTGCCCCTGGCCGACGGCGACACTTCCTACAGCAGCTACGCCATGACAAAGGGGCGCGACGGCAGGATATGGATGGTGTCGTTTGACGCCCTCTATGCCTACGACCCCTCGCGGGAGGTATTCGCCAAGGTCGCCGACCTCGGAGTGTGGGTGCTCGATATCGAGCAGGACCCCGACGGCAGACTGTGGCTCGCCTCCCAGGGCAAAGGCGTGCTGATATATGATCCGCGCTCGCACACCCTGAGCGCTATCGGCAGGAACACCCGCCCCCTGGCCATCCCCCACAATCATGTCAACGACCTGTTCATCGACAACGAGGGCAACATGCTCATCGGTACCGTGGGAGGAGCCGCCGTCTACAACCGCCGCGACAGGAATATCCGGACTCTCGACGCGCAGTCTCCGTCGGGCCATGTCTCGTCGGTCACCAAGGTGGGCGACGATATATGGCTGGCTACCACCAACGGCCTCGTAAGGCTCACCAAGGATGGCAACGCCGAGCACTTCGACCGCCACGACGGACTCTCCGGCTCGCAGTTTGCGGCCTCGGCGGCGCTTCTCGCCTCCGACGGCTCTCTCTATCTGGGCACTCTCAACGGCCTCAGCGTGCTGCGCCCGCTCGAGGTGAGGCTCAACTCCTTTGTGCCGCCGGTGATGTTCACCGGTCTTGAGATCGGCTCCCGCCCCTTTGCGGTGGGCTCCGACCGTCTTCCGGAAGAACTGAATACCGTCGATAAGCTTGTGCTTACCCCCGACGACCATGTGTTTACGGTGAATTTCGCATCCCTGAGCTATGCCAACCCTCTCTGCAACCGCTACCGCTACCGTCTCGAGGGCTTCGACAAGGAATGGATCGATGCCGGCAACCGGGGGAGCGCCACATACTCCAATCTTCCGCCCGGCTCCTATACCCTTCTGGTGGAGGCCTCCAACAACGATGGCGTATGGAGCGGGCGCGCGGCTTCGCTGGGCATCGAGATGCTCCCGCCATGGTATGCCACCTGGTGGATGAAGGCCGTCTATCTGGCGATGATTGTCGGCGCGGCCTATCTGCTGCTCCGCCGCGAGCGCATGCGCAAGGAGAGGCTCTACCGCAAGGAGCTCGAGCGCATCAGCGACAACAAGACAAAGGAGGTGTATCGCGCCAAGCTGAAGTTCTTCACCATCGTTGCCCATGAGATACGCACTCCCGTTTCGCTCATCATCGGTCCGCTCGAGAAGATCATGCCGGCGGTGGCCGGCTCGCATCCGGAGGTGGAGGAAGACCTGCGGGTGATGGAGCGCAACAGCCGCAGGCTGCTCTCTCTCGTCAACCAGATGCTCGACTTCAAGAAGGTGGAGGAGAGCGCCCTGCCGGCCGATTTCCGCCATCAGCCGGTGGCGCCACTCGTCAGGGAAGTGGCCGAGCGTTTCCGTCCTTCGCTCCAGCACAAGGGTATCGAGCTATCAGTCGACATCGCCGACGGGAAGCTGGAAGCCGACATCTGCGCCGAGTCGTTCACCAAGCTGGTGAGCAATCTCATCAACAACGCGAGGAAGTTCACGCGGTCGGTGGTGAAGGTGGAATGTGGCCCTACGGCCGGGGGCGACAGCTTCCATATCGCCGTTGCCGACGACGGCATAGGCATCCGCAAGGAGAATCTCGAGAAGATCTTCACTCCGTTCTATCAGATCATCGACAACGTCAACGAGTCGCGCGGCGGTACCGGACTCGGTCTCAGTATAGTGAAAGGCATCGTGGAGACCCATCACGGCGGCATTACTGTCGACAGCGAGCCGGGTAAGGGCTCTCGGTTTGTGGCCACGCTCCCCCTCAGACAGCCCGGACAGGCCGGAAAGCGGCAGCCTGAAACCTCCGATATCGGGGTTAAGGCTCCCGCCATATCGAAATGCGTCAATGCCGTGCCGGGCTCCGGACGCGACACCATGCTGGTGGTCGACGACAATGAGGAGATGAGGCGTTTCATCGCCTCACGCTTCTCGGAGACTTTCGATGTCGTGACGGCGGCCGACGGGCGCCAGGCCCTCGACGTGCTCGCCACGTGCCGGGTGTCGATGATCATCTGCGACTGGATGATGCCGGTGATGGATGGTGCCGAGGTGCTCCGCGCCGTGCGCGCCGACAGCGCCCTGAGCCATATCCCCTTCGTGATGCTCACTGCCCGCACCGACTCCCCGTCGAAGATCGAGGGGTTCAAGGCCGGCGTCGACGCCTATGTGGAGAAGCCATTCTCCATCAACGTGCTCGAGGCCAATGTGGCCAATATCCTGGAGATGAGGCGCCGCCTCAGGGAGAAGTATTCCACCATGCCGCTCGAGCCGGTGGCCACGCTCGCCCCCAACGAGCAGGACAGCGAGTTTCTCAAGAGGATGAACGACATCATCGAGGAGAATTTCTCCAATCCGGAGCTCACGGTCGATTTCCTCGCCTCCCGGCTCGGCATCAGCCGCAGCGGCTTCTACGCCAAGATCAAACTCCTCGCCGACGTCACTCCCAACGAGATCATACAGATCACACGCCTCAAGAAGGCCGCCGAGCTGCTGAAGGAGAACAGATACCGCATAAGTGAGATATCGTTTATGGTAGGCTTCAACAGCAGTAGTTATTTCTCGAAATGCTTCCAGAAGCAGTTCGGCATGACGCCGGGCCGCTTCGTGGAGAAGCAGACAAGCACCGCGATCCATACATGACAAACCGCGCGATAAACAATAACGCCGATGGAGATGTTAGAGGATTATATCAGGAATAAGTTGGTCAACGACATCATATCATGGATATCAATTCTCTTTTCGACCTTTCGGGTAAGGTCGCTGTCGTCACCGGAGGCGGCGACGGCATCGGTGCCGGCTGCTGCCGCATACTCGCCGCGGCCGGCGCGTCTGTAGTGGTCGGCGACATCAATGCCGACAAGGCCAAGGCTGTCGCCGGCGAGATCGGCGACTCCGGCGGCAAGGCGACTCCGGTGGCCTGCAATGTATTGGAAGACAACGATCTTGTCAACCTTGTGGATGCCGCCGTGAAGACATACGGCACCGTGAACATCCTTGTCAACAACGCCGGTCTCGGCGGCGGTGGCCGCGAGAACCCCTTGAAAATCGATGTAGACTATGTGAAGCGGATCTACGGCATCAATGTCTTCGCTCCGTGGCGCCTCTGCCAGCTGACGGTGCCCGAGATGAAGAAATCCGGCTACGGCAGCATCATCAACATCACGTCGATGAGCTCGGTCAACAAAGAGCCCGATATGGGCATATATGCGTCGTCGAAGGCCGCGCTCAACCATCTGGCCGCCAACCTGGCCTACGATTTCGGTCCTTACGGAGTGCGCATCAACTGCGTAGGCCCGGGAGCCACGCGCACCAAGGCCCTGCTGTCGGTGCTGACGCCGGAACTTCAGGAAAAGATGCTGCTCCATACTCCCATCAAGCGCCTCGGCGAGGTCGACGACATAGCGCAGGCCGTGCTTTTCTTTGCCTCGCCGGCCTCGTCGTGGGTCAGCGGCCAGGTGATATTCGTCAACGGAGGCGGCAACCAGACACTGACCTGAAATTCAGGACACCGCAACGAAAAAAGGATGTCGAATATCGGCATCCTTTTTTTCTGTGGCGGAGTGACCGAGATTCGAACTCGGGATACGCTTTTGGCGTATACACGCATTCCAGGATTTGCAGCACGGAGTCAACCGCGTTTGATTCAGCATTTTATATCGTTGATTTTTTATCAGGTTAAACATTGGGGCGCCCTTCGGGTGCCTTTTTTTATTTCTTCACGGGTTGAGGCGGAGGAGGGCGTCGACTCGGGCGACGTGGAGGATTGAGGAGGCGGGGAGGACGAGGTCGGAGTATCGTGGGTTGAGGGAGCGGAGGGTGACGGAGGCGGGCGAGGAGGCGAGGAGGACCTTGACGAGGGCTCCCCCGTCGGTGTCGAGCACGCAGATGTCGCCGAGGGGGAGGTTTGCGCGGTCGGAGGCGAAGGAGCAGAAGGTGGCCGACGACACGCCGCTGGGCGGCGGAGGGTGCGACGCCGACGACTTCGAGAGCTACGGGGACCAGGGCGGCGACGACTGGTGACAGACATCCCGGAGCGCCCCTTGCGGGGTCTCCGGGAGCCACAGAGACAATCTTTAAACCTAAAACGATATGGACATCATCAAGAAAATCAAGAGAGAGCTGCAGGCCCGTAAAGAGGCCGAGCGGGCCCGCATGAGAGGCGAGCGCGAGGCGGAGATCCTCGCCGAGGTAGGAGTGAAAGAGGCCGGGGGCGCCATCTGGATCACCGTCGGCGGAACGGCGGTGCGGCGCATGAAGTGCTACGAGAGCCACGCCGACATCATGCGGGCCGTGATGGAGACGCGCATGGCGGCCGTGGAGTACTGGCGGCAGACGCACGGCTACGGCGCGCCGGAGCCGGAGCCGTGCGATTTCACAGACGGGGACGAGTACGAGTACGAGGATTCATGCCTGTAAGCCATGCCGGTGAAGATTAAAGACAGGATGTTTGACCGGATATGCGGATATTCTATGATACAAGAAGAATGATACGCAGGTATTTCACGGTCTATTGCGACATATGCCACAGGGAGCTCGGAAGCTACGCCGGCCACAAGCCGACACTCATGCAGCGCCACGACGACGGCGTGGGGATAGCGTTCACCGACGGCAAGCCGAGGACACTCTGCCGGGAATGCTTCGACCGACTCATAGACACGATAAAACCAACCGACAAACCAACAAAATAACCAATGATATGAAGACAGAAGAAAAGAAAGAAGAGAGAATGAAAAAGGCCGGCATAGAGGTGATTGAGCTCCTCTACGGCAAGGATCTGACATACGGCGAGGGCATCAACACGCTCACACAGTGCCTGGCGTCGCTGATCGCCTGCAACCCCGACAAGAGGAAAAGGAACGAGACGCTGGCGTGCGTCATCATGTCGCTGACGGAATCGGTGGCGACGTTTGAATAGGCTATCGAGGCAGGCGTCCTGAAGATGCCGGAGGAGGGAGGAGAGGAATGAGTCCCCTCACTCCCCTCCGGCGGCATGGTAGGCGCGTATGGCGCGCACGATGTATGCCGACTGCTTTCCGCGCCCGAGTGCGTCGAGGATCGCCGCCACATCGTCGGGGACGCGCAGCGCGATCGAGCGTGCAGTGGACTTAGGCCTTCCGGCCCCCTTGCGGGCGCCTCCCCACGAGCGTGGAGCGTCCTGCGTGAGATCATCAACGTTTTGCATGATTCAAGTAATTTAGTTAACTTTTTTTTATGTCGAAAACAACGAATCTGTTCGATGAAGAGATGGCTGCGCCGGTCGGTCGGAAGGCCGTCTCTCGAAAAACCGCCTTCGAGGACTACGAGGGCTTCGTGGAGAAGTTCAAGCCGAAGAAGACCACCGACGACTGCTACACGCCGGAGCCCGTCTACGAGGCCATAAAAGGAGGGGTGTCGGCCAACCTCATGCCGCTCGACAAGGCGAGGCGTCTCGGAAAGGAGAACGGGATCGTGACGCTCGCCGTAGAGGTGAGCGGGGAGTTTGCGGCCAGGTATCTGGGAGGAGGGCTCCATGAGGACTGAGACACTGGCGCCGAGGGCTCCGGAGGCCGTGGCGCGCGCCCTGGCCGCCGACATCGGGGCGCCGGGTATCGACCCGAGCACCTTCGAGCTCACGCGCATCATGTACTGGCCGAGCCACCACCGGGACGTCGAGCCCGTCTTCCGGGCCATCGACGACCCGGAGGCGGGGCCCGTCGACACCGACAGGCTGCTGGAGCGCTACCATGACCCGCGCGACTGCTCCGAGTGGCCGCTCTTCGGTAGCGAGCGCGAGCCGCCCGTGACGGCCGCCGCCGCTGCCGCCAGAGGGCTCAGGCCGGCGGGAGGACCCGTGGAGGATCCCCTGCGCAAGGAGGGGCTCATCGGTGCCTTCTGCCGTGCGCACAGCATCGAGGACGCCATACGGACATGGCTGGGAGGCGTCTACACGCCCGGCAAGGGGGGACGGTGGACCTACGCCGCCGGCAAGACCACCAACGGCCTGGTGGTCTACGACGGGCGGTGGGCCTACTCCAACCACGCCACCGACCCGGCGGGCGGAAACCATCTGCGCAACGCCTGGGACCTGGTGCGCATCCACCTCTACGGCGAGGGCCCCGACTCGGAGAAGCGCATGCGGGAGCTGGCGGCCAACGACGCCGCCACCTCGGAGCAGCGGGCCGTCGACGTGGCCAGCGACTTCGACGACATCACGGAGGCCGACCTCGTGCCGTTCCGGCCGGTGCCCGAGGCCAAGGCGTGGCAGACGCGCCTGACCAGAGACAGGAGGGACGCCATAGAATCGACCATCCCCAACATCGAGACCATCCTCGACAACGACCCGGCGCTGAAGGGACACCTGCGCCTCAACCGCTTCACCGCGCGGCTAGAGGCGAGCGGCGAGCTGCCGTGGCCGAGACCGGGCACCGGCGAGGTGGGCGACCAGTGGACCGACCGCGACGACGCCGCGTTAAGGGGGTATCTGGAGCGCCACTACCGGATCTCGGCGCCCGCGAAGGTGATGGACGCCCTCAACATCGTCTCGGCGCGCCACGCCTACCATCCCGTGCTCGACTATTTCCGGAGCCTGGAGTGGGACGGCACGGCGCGCATGGAGCGCTGCATCATTCACGCCCTCGGCGCCGAAGACACCGAGCTCAACCGGAGGATGACCGCCATCTGGCTCATGAGCTCCGTGGCGAGGATCTACCGGACGGGGGCGCAGGTGGACCAGTGCCTGATCCTCCAGGGCGACGAGGGGTCGAGGAAGACCACCTTCTTCCGGATCATGGGTGGCGACTGGGTCAACGAGAGCCGCATCGACATCGAGAGCCGTGACGGCATGGAGGCAATGATGGCGGCGGTGTCGGCGCTGGTGCGCGAGGCGCAAGAGTGAAGGACGAAATTAAAAAAAACTGCCTGAAAATTTTGCTATTTCAGAAAATAGCATTATCTTTGCATTGTCAAACAAGAGCACTATGAAATACAATGAACTTCATCCAAACAAACCGACAAAGGCCAGGGTCTATATCGTGAAGGAGAAGGACGGGAGCTACTCGTCGTATTCCGAAGATTGCGCGAAGCTCGGCTACGGACTGATAGGCGAGGGGAACACGGCCGCGGAGGCGATAGCCGAATGGGAAACGGTGTATGAAGACATGAAGGAGAACTTCAGGAAAGACGGTCTTCCGTTCAATGAGGCGGAGTTCGTGTACTGTTACGACGTTCCGTCGTTTCTGAGCTATTACGGCCAGCTGCTTACCTTCAAGGGTCTCGCCCGCGTGACGGGCGTCTCGGCGGCGCAGCTGTCACAGTACGCCACCGGCTACCGCAATCCGTCACGCGCCACGACAGAGAAGATAGAGCGTGGAGTGAAAGCGCTCTCGGAAGAACTCGCAGCCGTGGGATTCGTCTGAACCGAAACCCCGGACAGGGGAATGGCCTCTTATTTGACACAACGGAGAGACGGTCGCACCGACAGAAAGGTGCGGCCGTCTCTTTCTTTTGATTTTTCTTTGATTGTTTAGACGGAATCCAAATAAAAATCATTAACTTTGCAATAGGTAAAAAGGATTGTTTTAACAGGTTGAATCTTCCATCATGGAGCGCAAGCGGCTGTATCTGACAGTCACCCCCGAACTGCATGCCGAGCTGGAGTCGATGGCGAAAGCCGGAGGCTACCGCTCGGCGTGCGCCCTCGTGTCGGGCGTGCTGCGCGTGGTGACGTCCATTCGGCGGCGGCACGCGGGGAGCCTCACGCCGCCCGCGGACATATCGCCGGAGATCGAGGAGCTTTTCCGGGAGTACGGCGACACCGAGGCAGGAAGGCGCGCCGCCGTGATGGAGCGCAAGGAGGCGTATGGCAAGAGACGAGGCATATAAGCGGCTCATGAACAGCCGCAGGTGGCGCCGCCTGCGGGCGGCGGTGCTCTCGGAGCGGCCGCTGTGCGAGCGCTGCCTGCGCGAGGGGCGGACATCGCTGGCCGTGGAGGTGCACCACCGCACCCCGGTGCAGTGGGGGCGGAGCCTCGCCGACAAGCGGCGCCTGGCCTACTCTCCGGCCAACCTCGAGAGCCTCTGCCACGAGTGCCACGTGCGCACCCACACGGAGATGGGGAGGCGTGACGCGGCGAGCGAGCGGCGGAGGATCGAGCGTGAGACCTCCGACTTCCTCCGGAGATTCTACGGAGAGGAGACGTAGACCCGGGGGGCCTGTTTTTTAAAGCCCCCGGGGGGTGGCGTAAACCTCGCCCCCCCAGCTCTGTCTCTGCGCGAGGAATTTTTCGGAAGGGGGCATATGGCAATTTGCTACCAAATGACAGCAAAATGACAGAAGCGTAGGAAATGGCATCACTTGACTCAAACAGACGGCGCGTGGTGAAGGCGATGAAAGCGGCGGGGATCTACTCGCCGCAGCTCACCATACAGATCGACGCCCTGGCGGCGCAGCTGACGCTTATGCAGCGGGCGGCGCTCGACGCCGAGACCCTCGACAGCATCTACGTCGAGGTGCTCGGCAAGAGCGGCGACGTCATCAACATCAACGCGCATCCGGTGAGCAAGATCCTCAAGGACACCTCGGACGCGGTGACGCGCATGTGCAAGCAGCTCAACCTGACGGTGGCCGACATCGTGGGGAAGCCCGACAAGCCGACGCCGCTCGACGCGCTGCGCAAGGAGATAGAGTCGATAGAGTGAGACCATGACCGAAGACGAGAAGACGAGGCTCAGGGAGGCGAAGAAGGGGGTGACGGCGCGTCTGGCGGGCGTGGCCGTGCCTCGGTGCGTCACCGAGGCCGACCCGCGGATCACGGCCTACATCGGGGCGGTGGCCGGGAATCCGGCGGGACACAACCTGTGGGAGCAGCTGGCGGTGGAGCGCTTCCTGCGGCTCGTGGGGCGCTACGGCCTCTCCGGGCGCCATATACGGCGTTTCTTCCGCTTCTACGAGTCATTGTACTTTCCGGGAAAGAAAGGACAGCAGAGATACTCCCTGACGCCCGTGCAGGCCTTCCAGTTCGCGAGCGTCTACGGCTTCCGCGACAGCGGGGGGCGGAGGCTGGTGAAGGAGTGCGCCCTGTTCGTGCCGCGCAAATTCTCGAAGACCACCGGGAGCGCGGCCTTCGCCCTGTGGGACCTTCTCTTCGGCGACAGCAACGCCGAGAGCTACACCGCCGCCAACTCGCAGGACCAGGCCAAGAAGTGTTTCGACGTCATCAGGGGCGCCATGGTGCGGCTCGACCCCGACGGAAGGAAGTACGTCATCAACGAGCAGATCATAAAGCCGACGCGGAGCAACCCGCGCAAGGCGCAGGCGCAGTGCCTGACGGCCAACGCCCGGACCAAGGACGCCCTATCTCGTCGGCGACGTGATCATCACCAAGCTGGAGGAGAACTATCCCGAGGGGGAGGAGGCGACCTACTCCTTCGACTTCGAGAACTCCGGCGAGCCCACGACCTTCAGCGCATAGGCCATGGACGAGATCAGAGCTGACGGAAAGAAGTGGAAGGCGCGCCTCAGCGGCGGTGCCTTCCGCCGCTACAAGGAGGCCACGGGCAAGGACTTCCTGCTCCAGGGAGAGGCCGACACCGTCGACACCATGACGCTGGCCTGGGCGGCGGCATGCTCGGGCGCCAAGGCCGAGGGCACCGAGATGCCTCCCGACCTGGAGACGTTCTGCGACCGCCTGAGCCTCGCGGAGCTCAACGGTCTCGGGGTGTGGCTGCGCTCGCAGCTGGCGGCCCAGGCCGACCCCGCCGACTCCGGCGACTCAAAAAAAAAGAAGGAGACGGACTCCCCCGGGGCATCGACTGGCTCTTAGGACAGTGCGTGGGCGCCATGGGGATGCCGCTGGAGACCTTCGAGCGGCTGACCCTTCCGGAGATCCGGGCGTGCCTGCGGGCATGGGGCGACCAGCGGGAGGCCGAGGCGCGGCGCGACTGGGAGACGGCGCGCACCTTAGGGTGCATGATCATCCAGCCTTTCGTGAAAGGGAGCGTCGACCCGAAGAGGGTGCTCCCGCTTCCATGGGACTCGGAGAGCCCGGCGGCTACGGATCACGAGGAGACGAGCCGCCCGGAAGCGATGAGGAGGCGCCGGGAGCTGATGGCCCGGATGGGGCTCGAGTAGAGAATCTTTCCTTGAGGCCTTTCACGGCGCCGATTAAAAAGGAAAAGAGCAGGTAGGCCCCCATTCCGATGATGACCAATACGGAGACGCCGCCGACGACAAGGAATGTCACCATTCCGGCAGTCCACAGCCACACATAGGCATTACCCCACCCGGTCAGTGTCAGTAAAGAGCAGATACGAGAGAGCATGACGGATTCATTTTAAGGGTTTCTTTCATTTATAAACAAACAGTGACGACAAATGGCTGACTCGACGATTTCGATAGGCTTCAAGATAGAAGACGCGGCCGGCGGCCTCAGGAAGCTGACGGTGGACGCCGAGGCTCTGCGCAGGGCCATGCGCGGGGCGGTGGTGATGCAGCAGCGCATGGGCGCCACCGAAGGAGAGATCCAGGCCATCAAGGACCTCTGCTCCGCGCAGCAGACCTCGGCGCTGAGGCGCGTGGGCATCACCTTCAGCGAGGCGCAGGAGCAGGTGATGAAGATGGGCACCGAGGAGGAGCGCGCCGCCATGCTGGCACAGATCATCACCGACAACGTCGGCCACATGAACGCCGCCCTCGCCGCCACCGACTCCGGACGCCTGAAACAGATGGAGAACTGGCTCGGCGACATCAAGGAACAGATGGGAGCGGTCGCCAAGGACATCATGCCCGTGCTGACCGGATTCAACCAGATCGTGATGATGGGCGGCAATTTCGTCAAGCTGTCGAAAGGGGTCAAGGCCGCATGGATTGAATTGAGAGCGCTGTCGGCGACCGCCCTGTCGGCGATGAAAAGCATGACCCTTCTCCAGGGGGTGATGACGGCCGGAGCCATCGGAGCCGCAGCCCTCGCCGTCTGGGGCATCGTGAAGGCGGTGGAGTCGTTCAACTCGGCTACCTCGGAGGCGGCTGAGCGGACGCGGATGCTCAACGGCATCCGGACGGAGGCGGCCGGGAAGGTGGCCGAGGAGAAGACGCAGATCGACCTGCTGGTGAGCGCCGCCCGCAATGAGAGCCTTAGCCTCGAGGAGAGGCGGACGGCCATCGGGAAGCTCAACAGCATCATACCCGACTACAGCGCGCAGCTCGACGACACCGGAAAGAAATACACCGAGAACAAGGCGGCGCTCGACGACTACCTGAGATCGCTGCAGCGGAAGTATGAGCTGGAGGGAGCGAAAGGGATGCTCGCCGACCTCGGCAGGCAGAAGGCGGAGGCGAGACTCGCCCGCGACGCGGCCCAGAAGGCGCACGCGGAAGCCAAGGAGCGCTACGAGAAGACCTATGGCGGCACGAAGGGCCCGGCGGCCATAGCCGCCATGGGTCCCGGCATGAGCAACGTGAGGCACGCGGAGGGAGTGAAGGTGGACGACGCCTGGCGCGAGGTGGTGGCCGACAGCATCCGCGTGCCGCAGCCCTATCCCGTGGAGCGCAAGCTGACGGCATGGGAGCAGGCCAAGCAGGACGCCGGAGGCTGGGCGCTCGCAGCCGTTGGCATCCTCGCCGTGGCGGTCGCGTGGCTCGCGAAGAGACAACGCAAGAGGTAGGAGAGACTGATTTATAGGTTGTATCTATTGATTATGGTTATCGGGGCGCCTTCTCCGTATCGGGGAGGGCGCCCCGCACCGTCTATCGCTTGCCGTAGAGCACCCAGTCGATCACGCGGCGGTTCGCCTCGTCGACCTTGCGCGGGTTGAAGCTGATGTAGATTTCTGTGACGTCGTTGAGCGAGTGGCCAAGGGCGTGGGCCACCGTCTCCCTGGGTATGTCGAGGTCGATGGCGACGGAGGCCCACGTGTGGCGGGCCCAGTACGTCGAGATTTCCGGCCACAGACCCTCTCCCTTCCTCCCCCCGCGCCCCGCGCGCGGAGCCCCGATGCCTTTGAGCATGTGGTTGCACTGCATCATGTAGTAATAGCTCGACCCCCATCTGTCGGCGATGTCGAGCAGGCCGTTGACGCCTCGGTGCCGCTCGATTATCTCCATGGCCTCCGGCTCTACCTTTATGGAGTAATGCTTGCCTGTCTTGGAGCGGCAGTACTCGATGCGGTCTCCTCTCATGCCCTTGAGCGCGTAGAGATCCACTGTGTTGATGCCGATGAGGAAAAACATGAGGGCGAACATGTCCCGGTAATAGGCGTCGGGACCGTCGAGCTCCATGGTCAGCAGCCTTCGGAGCTCCTCCACCGGCATCGCCCTCTTGCGCGTGGCCTCGTGGCGGATCCGGAAGCGCCGGAAGGCATAGTAGTCGGTGATTCCGTCGGTGATGGCGGCGTTGACCACCGCCCGGATGTTGCGCAGGTGGATGCCCCTGGCGTTGGCTCCGGGCGAGGTCTCGGCGAGGCGCGCCTCGAAACGGCGGAGCCATTCGGGAGTGATGTCCTCGAAGTGCAGGGTGTCGGCTTCCGGCATCAGGGCCTCGATTCTGGAGAGCGTGCATTTGTAGAGCTGCGCGGTACGCGGTTTGTTGCACCGCGAGATATAGTCGCGGAAGCGGGGGAGGAAGAGGTTGGCGCTCTCCCGCCGGCGCGCCTTGTCGGGGTACCACTCCCGCTCGATCTCCCTCTTGACGTCGTCAGCGGTGAAGTCCATGCCGTCGAGCTCCCTCTCCATGCGGTAGAGGATGTCCTCGGCCTTGACCACCTTCTGCCGGAGCAGGCGCATGAGCGAGACGTTGTCGCGGGAGTCGGGGGACGCCTGTGCCTCGGCGAGGCGCTCCTTGGTGCATCTGATTCCGAGGGCGAGGCGCGCGGGTTTTCTTTTCTGAATGATCTGGAGGTAGAGGGAGTCGTTGTGCGATACGACCTTTAAAGTTACCATAGGCTTGAAATGCGTGAAACGCTGGTGAAACAGCAGGTGAAACATGAGGTGAAACAAAACGCGGTCTAAAGCGACCTAAAGCGGTCTAAAACGACCTGTGCGCAGCCTATTCCCGGGGGTCCTATGGCCTGTAAACGGACAAAAGAACGATTTACAGACATCCGTTAATATCTGTAAACCATTCTTTTGCAACATTTTTCTGTGGCGGAGTGACCGAGATTCGAACTCGGGATACGCTTTTGGCGTATACACGCTTTCCAGGCGTGCCTCTTCAGCCACTCGAGCATCACTCCATCGCTTGAGCCATCTCGGTCTCCGAGGGCTTTCATCCCTCCGGCATCAGGCTGATTCCGGCGGCTTGCAGACCCCGTTTGACCGGGCTTTTCGCGTTTCACGCTGCGAAGTTAATGCTTTTATTTCATTCGGCAATGCTTTTTGCGGAATTTTTTTGTAATTTTGTATCGCCTCTTCGGCGCGATCCTGCTTGCAAGGACGCCGACGGGGTATGTCTGAATATTGAAAATGAAAAAGATAGCTGTCTTATCTTCTTTATGTGTGGCCTTGCTCGCCACATCATGCGGCCATAAGGACGCCAGAGACGAGAATGCGCTGCCCCCGGAATTCGCCACCATGGGCGACAGCGGGCGTGTCAGATATATGATGGACAGGGTCTCCCCGGACTCCGTCGCACGCTTTATTTGCAACGCCACGCTCGGCAAGATTCCGCCGGCCCGCATCGACACCTTCGCCAACGCCACGCTCTATGCCTACGAGAACTACAAGGACTCGGCGCTCACCGTCTTCAGCGAGGCCATGGACAATTATATGACCGAGCTCCCTCTTCCCGACAAGATGCGCATGCTCGCGATCGCCGGCACCACCGACCCCCAGGGCCTCGGCTACGAGCTCGGCCTCGAGTATGCCAACAACATCCGCGACAACACAAAGACCCTTCCCCAGGTGGAGAAGGAGATCGAAGCCCTGCGCGATGCCTGCGGCTCGGACACCGTCACCTTCCAGCGCTTCATGATCGGCTTCAAGACCGTGCTTAGGATCGACTCCGGCCGTGGCCTGCCAGCCGGCATCGTGGAGCGATACATGAAGTGAGGCCATTCTTTTCCAACACCTCTTTATCTTATAGGAAAATCAATGAAAACAATAGCAGAATACCGCGCCGACCTCGAATCGGCCGTCAAGGAACTCTCCTGGCCGGAGGGAATGCTTGATTCCCTCTATCAACCTGTCGCCTATGCCCTCTCGGCCGGGGGCAAACGCATCCGCCCAGTGCTGACGATGATGGCTGCCGACGCTTTCGGCGGAGCCGCCGGCAAAGCGGTGCGCCCTGCGCTCGGCATCGAGACTTTCCATAATTTCACGCTTCTCCACGACGACGTGATGGACAACTCCGACATGCGTCGCGGACGCCCCACCGTGCATAGGAAATACGGCTCCAACGCCGCCATCCTTTCCGGCGACACCATGCTGACGCTCGCCACACAATGGGTGTGTGAGGTGGAGCCCGACAGGCTGCGCTCCGTGCTCGACGCCTTCAACGACATGGCCATCAAGATCTACGAGGGGCAGGCTCTCGACATGGCCTTCGAGACCGCCGAGACCGTCTCGCTCGCCGACTATCTGGAGATGATCTCCTGCAAGACCGGCGCGCTGCTCGGCGCCGCCGCAACGATAGGCGCCATCATCGGAGGCGCCTCCGCCGAGGACGCCGCCCGCCTCTACGACTACGGCATGGCCGTGGGGCTCGCCTTCCAGATCCAGGACGACTGGCTCGACACCTTCGGCGACTCCGCCACCTTCGGCAAGCCCATCGGCGGCGACATCAACAATTCCAAGAAGACCTATCTCTATCTCCATGCCCTCGAGAGCTCGCCGGCGATGGAGGAGGCCCTCCGCGCCGCCATGGCTATGGCTCCCGGCGAGAGCAAGGTGAAGACCGTGACGCGTCTCTATGAGAAGCTCGGGGTGAAGGAGGGCTGCTCGAAGGCCGTGGCCC
Source organism: uncultured Muribaculaceae bacterium (assembly GCA_947626355.1). Classification (GTDB taxonomy): domain Bacteria; phylum Bacteroidota; class Bacteroidia; order Bacteroidales; family Muribaculaceae; genus Lepagella. Next base: position 19,032 of record CANQRV010000016.1, on the reverse strand, counting down.
ATTATTCATCGCAGGCCATGGCTGCCGTCAAGGCCACCTCGCTCTCCGACGAGGCCAAGGACGCTTTCCGCCATCTCGCCGAGAAGCTTGTGGGGCGTAAGAAATGACCGATACCCACACACATATCTATATGCCGGAGTTCGACGGGGGCGTGGAGGCCCTCGCCAGGGCTGTGGCGGCCGGCGTGGAGCGAGTGGTGCTCCCGGCCGTCGACGAGGAGAGCATCGAGCCGATGCTTGCCCTGCGGCGCGCTTGCCCCGCGAGGGTGAGCCTCGCCTTCGCGCTCCATCCCACGGAGGTCGACGGGAATTGGCGCGGACGCGCCGACGCCATGCTCGCCATGCTCGACACCGCCGGCGTGGCGGCGGTGGGGGAGACCGGCATCGACCTTTACTGGGACACGACCTACGCCCGCGAGCAGATGGAGGCCTTCGCGCTCCATCTGGAGGCGGCCGCCACTCGCTCGCTTCCCGTCATCATCCACTGCCGCGAGGCCCTCGACCAGACCCTCGGGGTAATCGCCGCCCACCGCCGCGAGCATGGCGGAGAGCTGCCCGTGCTCGTGATGCACAGCTTCACCGGCTCGGCCGACGACGTGCGCCGCATCCGCGAGGTGTGCGACCCCTGGTTCGGCATCAACGGCGTGGTGACCTTCAAGAACGCCGGCCCACTCCATGAGGCCGTAGCCGCGATCGGCCTCGACCGAATTCTTCTCGAGACCGACTCCCCCTATCTCGCCCCCGTGCCCATGCGCGGGAAGCGCAACGAGTCGGCCTGTCTTCCATATATCCGCGACAAAGTGGCCTCCCTGCTCGGTGCCGACCCCGCCGGGGTGGAGCGGGCCACCGACGCCAACGCCCGGAATGTATTCGGCCTATGAATGCCCCTCCGCTCCTGTCGATGCTCCCCCTTCACCACCCGGTCGCGATATTCCTTATTGTGCTGGTGATCATCCTGCTGTGCCCGCTGCTCTTCCGGCGTCTCAAGATTCCGATGGTGGTGGGCCTCATTGTCTCCGGCATCATCGTGGGCCCCTACGGCTTCAACATCCTGGAGCGCGACGCCAGCTTCCGCATCTTCGGCGACGTGGGCATCCTATACCTGATGTTTCTGGCGGCCGTGGAGATCGACATGTTTCATCTCAAAAAGAACCTCCGGAGCGGCATCGTGTTCGGCCTGCTCACGTTCCTGCTGCCGATGGCGCTCGGCGTGGCCACCTCGCGGCTGGCGCTCGGCGTGCCGTGGTCGTCGGCGATACTCATCTCCACGATGTATGCCGCCCACACGCTGATCTCCTATCCCACGGTGAGCCGCTTCGGGCTTCAGAACGCACGCCCGGCGGTGATAGCCGTGAGCGGCACCATCGTGGCCGTGATGCTTGCCCTCGTCACCCTCGCCGAGGTGGTCGACACCCACGACGGCGGCTCGTTCAGCCTGGCGGGGCTCCTGCGCCTCGTCATGCTCATGGCCCTCTATGCCATAGTGGTGGGCTTCAGTTTCCCGGCCGTGGCCAAATACGTCTTCCGCAAGGTCAACGACTCGGTGACGCAATACATCTTCCTGCTGGCCCTGGTGCTCCTGGCCTCGCTCATCGCGGCCCTCATCGGCCTCGAGGGAATCCTCGGCGCCTTCTTCGCGGGGCTGGTGCTCAACCGGTTCGTGCCCACGCGCTCGCCGCTCATGGCCCGCATCAAGTTTGTGGGCAACGCCATCTTCATCCCCTATTTCCTCATCGGAGTGGGCATGCTCATCAACGTGGGCGCCATCTTCTCCGGCTGGGCCACGGTCTGGATCGCCCTGGTGATGACGGCTACGGCGCTCGTCTCCAAATGGGTGGCGGCGTGGATGTCGCAGAAGGTGTTCCGCCTTACGGCCGTCGACAGGCGCGTGATGTTCGGCCTCACCTCCGGCAAGGCGGCCGCCACCATCGCCGCCACCATGATCGGCTTCAACTACGGCTTCATCGACGAGGGGGTGATGAACGGCGCCATCCTCATGATCCTCGCCTGCTGTCTGGTGTCGACTGTAGTGACGGAGCGCAACGCCATCCGCCTGCGCATGGAGCTCACCGCCGCCGACCTCAGGGAGGAGGGGGAATACATGCAGGGGGCCTATTCGCGGCAACTCGTGGCCGTGGCCAACCCCGTCACCGCCGAAAACATCATGCGCATGGCCGTGATGATGCGCCACCGCAACAACCGCTCCCGGGTGGTGGCCCTCTTCATCCGCACCGACGACAACGCCGACACCCTCGCCATGGGACGCAACGCCTTGCGTGCCGCCGTTGCCCAGGCCCTCGCCGTCGACCTCGAGGTGGCAGACGTGGAGCGCTACGACCTCAATGTGGTCAACGGACTGATCAGCGTGGCTCTCGAGAACCATTCCAGCGACATCATCATCGGCATGCACCGCCGCTCCAACATCGTCGACACCTTCTACGGCTCCCTTATAGAGCAGCTGCTCAAGGCCTCCAACAAAATGATCTTCATGTCGAGATGCTTCATACCGGTCGACACGGTGGGGCGCCTCTTCGTGGTGGTGCCCGACAAGGCGGAATACGAGACCGGCTTCAAGGCATGGGTAGAGAGGGTGGGCAACCTCGCCTCGCAGCTCGCCTGCCGCGTGGTCTTCATAGCTACCGACGCCACCTTCCGCTTCATTTCCAACATCCTTGCCGACGAGAACTATGCCGTGAGGCTCGACTTCATGGCCGCCGAGTCGTTTGACGACTTCATCATAGCCTCCGCGCAGCTCGACCCCGACGACCTGCTCATCGTGGTGGGCGCACGCAAGGGCTCAATCTCCCACAGCTCGATGCTCGACGCCATTCCCTCGTATCTCCAGAAAAACTTCTCCAGCCAGAACCTTCTGGTGGTGTATCCCGAACAGTTCAACGGCTGAGCGCCTCCTGTCGGCGCCGGCCATCCCTAATATCTCTTTGATTATGAAAAAAACGCTTTTATTATCGCTCCCCCTTCTGCTGCTGGCGGCCTGCGGCGGCTCAAAGACCGGCGCTGACGCCGACTCCGACTCCATTGCCGCTGCCAACAGCATTGACTCCGCAGCCGCTCCGGTGTGGTGTATATCCGCCGACAGCGTGGGCCCCGTGAGGATCGGCTCTCGCCTCGACTCTATTCCCCTCTACGAGACGGGCCTCTACGACGATATCGCCCGCAGCGAGAACCCCGATGCCGTGCAGTATGACTTCGTGCTCGACGGCAACGTCAGCTTCTACGCCCTCGACTTCGGCGAGGGACGCATCGACATGATAGCGCTCGCCGACACCGTGGTGGGCGTGGATGCCCCGAAGGGACTCCTCAGGCTCGGCGCCCCCTTCTCCAGGGTGCTCGAGCTTCCGGGCGTGAAGGCGGAGTGGAGCGGTTACGAGGGCGACGGCGCCTGGTACTGGCGCTGGCAGGGACTCTGGTTCTCACCCGCCCATGAGGGTCTGTCGCCCGTGCTCGTGCAGAGACTATACAATTCCACGCAGGCTCCCACAGGCGCCGACTTCTCCGGCACTGAGACCGTGGGCTACATAGGCACCGGGCTTCCCTTCTGAGGGAAGCCCGGCGTAATCCTTAACCTTAAAGAGGTATAGGTCACTTCATGCGGTCGAACTGCGAGGGGTCGCCCACCACCCAGATGACGTCGCCCGGCTGGAGCACCGTGTCGCGCTCCGGCTGCACGAACTCGTTGTCGCCCCGCTCCACCTTCACTATCATGCTGTAGTAGTCGCCCAGGATATTGGTCTCCGAGAGGGGACGTCCCACGATGGGGGAGCTCTCCGATAGGCGTATGCTCCTGAGCCTTACGGGATGCTGCGAGGCCACGGGATGCTGGCGCGCCGCCTCCTCGTCGCGCTCCAGGTCGTCGTTGAGGTGCTTGATCTGCTCGTCGGTGCCGATCACTCCGAGTACGTCGCCCGGGAAGATACGGGCGTCGACCGAGGGAAGCGGCATGTAGGAGTCGCCGCGCTGTATGCTGGAGACGCTAACGCCGTAGTCCTTGCGGAGCCCTGCGTCCTTGAGGCGGTCGCCGACGAATCCTGCGTTGGGCCCTACCTCTATGTATGCCTGATGGAGGTCGCTCACCAGGCTGTTGTTGCGGCCGAGACGCGTGTTCTCGCGGCTGTTGAGATTGTCGAGAAACTTATCCTCCATCCTCTTGTAGCTCGACTTGAGGGTCGACGAGGCTGCGTGCAGGAGCAGCGCGAAGCATATCATGCCTCCGACCCAGCCCACGGTTGAGCCCCAGGTCACGGTCAGCGTGTAGACGATGAAGAGGAGGGCCACAAGATAGCGGATGATGCGCATGGCAACGAAGGGCACGTCGGAGGTGGGATGGCCACCGGTGAGGCGCTCCTTGTCATCCTGCCTGATGGAGCCGTAGCAGAGGGCGATGAGGAAGGGTGACATGGCGCCCAGGGTGATGACCGTGCCCAGCAGGCGTGCCCAGTGGCCGGCATAGCGCTCGAGAAGGGGCATCAGGAGCTGCTGCGAGAGGAGCACCACCGCCAGCAGGAGCACCGAATAGACCACGATGCGCCACACATAGCGCCCAAGCACCTCGCGCCAGAGCCTTCCGGTGGAATCGCTCTCCGTGGCCTGGCGAGAATAGCGGGTGATGAGGAAGGCGAGGCCCTTCGGCAGATGCGCCTCAACGTAGCCGTAGGCCGGCTGCGCCATCTTCACGAAATAGGGGGTGGTGAAGATGGTGATCACCGACACCGCCACGATTATAGGATAGAGCGACGGCCTCAGCACTCCGAGCGACATGCCCAGCGACGCAATGATATATGAGAACTCGCCCACCTGCGTCAGCGTGAAGCCGCTCTCGATGGCCACCTTGAGCGACTGCCCGGTGACGAGCATGCCGAGGGTGCCGAAGAATATCATCCCCACGATCACCACCACGGCCAGAAGCAGGATTTCCCACCAGTAGGTGGCGATGATGTTGGGGTCGACCATCATGCCCACCGAGATGAAGAAGACGGAGCCGAAGAGGTCTTTCACCGGCTGCACCACCTTCTCTATCTTTTCCGCAAACACCGTGCCCGCAAGGATCGAGCCCATCACGAAGGCCCCGAGCTCGAGCGAGAAGCCGCAGATCACCGAGAAGACGGCCATGGCGAAGCAGAGCCCCATCGACACTATGAGCAGCGTCTCCGAATTGAGCAGCAACGCGCTTCGCGAGAGAAACGTCGGCAGCACGTAGACACCCACCAGAAACCATATTATAAGGAAGAAGAGCAGCTTGCCCACCGAGAAGAGGAGCTCCGTTCCCTCCACATTGCCCATGGCGAGGCTCGACAGCAATACGAGCATCAGCACCGCGAAGAGGTCTTCGATTATGAGCACGGCGAGCACCAGCGAGGCGAACTTCTTCTGGCGCAACCCTAAGTCGGTAAGTGTCTTCAGGATGATAGTGGTCGACGACATGGAGATCATGCCCCCGAGGAATATGCAGTTGATGTAGTTGAGGTGGAGCAGGCGCCCGACGCCGAATCCGGCGAAGGTCATGCCCGTGATGATGATCAGCGCCGTGACGATGGCCGGGCTGCCGGAGTTGACGAGCTTGCGGAAGCTGAACTCGAGGCCGAGGGTGAACATCAGCACCACGATGCCGAGCTCTGCCCAGAAGGAGATGTTGTCGAGATTGGAGATCGACGGGAGATAGACGAACTTCGGGCTTGCCAGGAAGCCGGCTATTATGTAGCCGAGCACCACCGGCTGCTTGAGCTTCTTGAAGATGATGGTGACGAGGGCGCCGAGGAGCAGTATCCATGCCAGGTCGCTGATGAGGCCGTCGCTGTGGGTCTCGGAGGCCGACTCGCGCGGCGAGTCGGGAGAGATCTCGGAATGGGCCTCCTCGCTGATTTGTTCCACCGTCTCCTGCGCCAGGGCCTCGTATGCCGCCGCCAGGGGGAGTGTCGCCGCCAGGGCGGCCGTGCGTGTGTGTCGTGTCATATTTCAGGGAATGTTAGTCGAGTGGGTCGTCGATGCTCCTGCGGAAGTCCTCGCGTGCTTTGCCCCGCACCACATACTGGTCGTAATACGACAGCACGAGAGTCGTGAGCGGCAGCGCGATGATCATGCCCATGAAGCCCAGCAGCGAGCCCCATATCGAGAGCGAGAGCAGAATGATGGCGGGGTTGAGGCCCATGGCCTTCCCCATGATGCGAGGCGTCAGCACCAGGTCCTGGATACACTGCACCACCACATACACCGCCATGCTCTTCCAGAAGATCACCCAGAAGTCGACACCGGTGCTCGCCGTACACACTATGCAGAGCAGCGCCGTGACCGGCAGCGAGATGAGCTGAAGGTAGGGCACCATGTTGAGCGCTCCGATGAAGAGCCCCAGCACCACTCCCATCGGCAGCCCGATGATCAGGAAGCCGACGGCGAAAAGCACTCCCACCAGAGAGGCGATGATGAACTGGCCGCGGAAGTAGCGGTTCATCGCGTTCTTGATGTCGGTGGCTATGGCGTAGGTGCGGCGACGGTGGCGCATCGGCACGAGCTGCCTGAAGCTCAGCATCAGCCGCTCGTAGTCGAGCATGATGAAGATCACGTAGAGGATCACGATCAGCCAGCTCACGACGCCGAACACGAAGGCCAAGCTAGAGCTCAGGAAGCTCCATCCCGACGACACCGTCTGCCGGGCCAGCTCCATCCACTGCTCGCGGGAGAGGAGCCTCGACACCTGCCTGAAGTCGATGTTGTCGCGTATGAAGTCGTGCACCTGCTGCGAGATGTAGGGTATCTGTATCTGCGACGTGGCGTAGGCGTGGATCATCTCGCCCATCTGCTTTGTCTCCTCCACTAAGTAGGGCACAAACACCATGCAGCCTATGGTCAGCACCGCCGTCATCTCCACCAGCGTCATCACCACCGGGATAAACCGCGTCCTGCAGCGCGTGAGCCGTTGGTTCCATTTTACCATCGGCTCAAGCATATAGGCTATCAGGCACGCCACGAGGAAGGGGAGAAGCACTCCCCGCAGTATGTTGAGAAGATAGAGCACCGCCACAAGCCCGCAGACGGTGAAGAGGATGCTCACCACCCGGTCGAAGGTGTACGGTCGCCGCCGATAGTAGTCCGCCTCCGGGGGGCGCTCCGTGTCGTTGAGTGACATTTCTTTCGGTTCCTTTCTTTTTTTTGATGTTTATACGGCAAAATTAATAATGATTTTCCCAAGTCGCAAAAAAATAGCCGCTGATTGGGAAAAACTTTCTAACTTTGCATCTTCAATAGTAGACTCATGCGCATACCGACACTATATTCCCGACTTCCGGTCGCGTTCCGCGGCGTCGCGCTCCGCATTCTCGCGCTGTCGCTGCTGATGCCCGTGGCCCTGCTCGCCGCAGCCACCGACGCCCTCGACCGCTTTCTCGCCTCCGGGGCCGTGAAGCCCGGCTCGGTGGCCGTCGTGGTGGCCGACCTCCGCGACGGCCGCATCATCGACTCCCACAACGCCTCGCTTCCACTCATCCCGGCCTCGATCCTCAAATCGGTCACCACCGCCACCCTCCTCTCCAATGTGGGGAAGGATTTCCGCTACGCCACGGAGGTCCTCGCCGACGGACCCGTGAAAGACGGCGTGCTTCACGGCAACATAATAGTGAAGGGGGCCTGCGACCCGACCCTCGGCTCCTCCGAGGAGCCGCCGTCGGCCGACATCGCTTCGGAGGTCTCAGAGGCGATGCGCGCCGCCGGCATCCGTAAGGTGGAGGGCGCTATAGTGCTCGACGAGGACGACTTCGCCGGACCCTCCTGCCCGCCGTCGTGGCTCGCCGCCGACCTCCCCCACGCCTACGGCACCGGCAGCCACGCCATCAACTACGCCGACAACGCCTCCGGCTCGCGCTCCGTGTCCGATCCCGGCTCGCGCCTCCTCGTCAGGCTGCGCACGGCCCTCGGGCGCGACGGCGTCACAGTGGGCGCCGAGCCCCTCCCCGTCGGTAAGCGCCGGCGTCTCGCAAGCCATCTCTCGGCTCCGGTCGACGAGATCATGCGCTCATGCATGATGCGCTCCGACAACCTCTTCGCCGAGTCGATGCTCCGCACCCTCAGCCACCACCTCGGAGGCGACGGTTCCACGGCCGACGGCGCCCGGCGCGAGCTCTCCTTCTGGCGTGACGCCGCGATGCCCCTCGATGGCGTGGAGATAGTGGACGGCAGCGGCCTGTCACGCTCCAACCGCGTCACCGCCGACTTCATGTCGTCGCTGCTCACCACCATGAGCGCCGATCCATACTACGCCTCTTTCTTCCCCCTCGCCGGTATGGAGGGCACTCTGAAGAAATTTCTCGCCGACACCCCTCTTGAGGGATATATAGCCATGAAGACCGGCAGCATGAAGGGGATACAGTGCTATGCCGGATATAAGCTCGACGACGACTACCGGCCGACCCATGTCGTGGTGGTCATCGTCAACGAACTCACCGGCTCGCGCGCAGCCATGCGCCAGGCCGCGTCCCGCTATCTCCTCTCCGTCTTCTCTCCCGATTTCAGTCAAGAATAACCATCACAGCTATGACACACCATCAACTGAGCGAAATGCTCGACAAGGTATATGAACTCGAGGGGCTCGTGATGCTCGCCCTCTCGCGCGACGACAGCCGTGAATCAATAGAGCGCCTCATCAACATCAAGATAGGAGAGCTGGGCTCCTCTACCGACGTATCCTCCATCCATCCCTCAGGCGGCGGCTTCGACTTCGACGCCTCCTACAATCTCGAGGAGCCGGAACCGGAGCCTGCGGGCGCCGTGGAGATTCCGACCCCCGTCTCCGTATCTGCGCCTGCCGTGGAGCCGCCGGTCATCGCTCCGGCGCCTCAGACACCGGCTCCCGTCACCCCGGCGGAGACTCCCGCTCCGGCTCGCTCCGGAGTGGCCGGACGCCTCGTATTCAGCATCAACGACCGCTACCGCTACCGCCGCGAGCTCTTCGCCGGCAACGACGCCGCCTTCTCCGACGCCCTCTCGCGGGTGGCTGCCATGGACTCCTACGACGAAGCCGAGGGGTATTTCCTCGAGGACTGCCAGTGGGACCCCGAGCGCCCCGAGGTGGTAGACTTCATGGCGGTGCTGCGTAAATACTTCGAGTCATGAGCGGGAGGCTGGTGATAGTGCCCACGCCGGTGGGAAATCTCGAGGACATGACGATGCGGGCCGTGAGGGTGTTGCGCGAGGCCGACCTGATACTGGCCGAAGACACCCGCACCACCTCCGTGCTGCTCCGCCATTTCGACATCCACACCCCGATGCTCAGTCACCATAAATATAACGAGCATACCACCGTCGGCCCGCTGGCGCAGCGCATAGAGGCCGGCGAGACCATCGCCCTCGTCTCCGACGCCGGCACTCCCGGCATCTCCGACCCGGGATTCATGCTCAGCCGCGAGTGCCGCCGTCTCGGACTCCCCGTGGAATGCCTCCCCGGCGCCACGGCATTCGTGCCTGCGCTCGTGGCCTCCGGCCTTCCCTGCGACCGCTTCGTCTTCGAGGGGTTCCTCCCTCTCAAGAAGGGAAGGGCGACACGCCTCGCCGAGCTTGCACAGGAGCCACGCACGGTGGTGATATATGAGTCGCCGCTGCGTCTGGCCCGCACTCTCCGTCAGCTCGCGGAAGCTTTCGGCACCGAAAGGCCCGCTGCCGTGTGTCGCGAGATCTCGAAAGTGCATGAGACAATCATGCGCGAGACCCTCGGCGACCTCGCCGCGCATTTTGAGTTGAACCAGGCGAGGGGGGAGATTGTTATTGTCATAGGAGGTCGGTGAACGACACCTTTTGAGCCTGTCGCAGAGGCCTCCCGGGTTTGATAATTTTTAATTTCCACATATCTAATTTGTAAGTTATGAAAAAATCATTGTTGATCTGCGGCGTGGCCGCACTGTTGCTTGGCGCATGCTCAGGCAATCAGAAGAAACTCGACGAGGATTCCGTGAAAATCGCGACCCTCACCCAGGAGTATAATGAAGCCACCGACTTCAACGACTCCCTCATGCTCCTCATGAACGATATCTACACTGGACTCGATTCCATCAACACCCAGGAGGGTCTCCTCTATAACATGGGAGCCGGCGACAATGTAGACCGCCGCGCCGAAATCCGGCAGAATCTCGCCAACATCCGCGCCCGTCTCAACGCCAACCGCCAGCTTCTCGAGCAGATGCAGCAGCGCCTCGATGCTTCCGGCAACCAGAACGCCGTGCTCTCCAAGACCATAGCCCAGCTCAAGGACCGCATCGCCTCGCAGGACGAGAAGATCACCCAGCTGGAGACCGAGCTCGCCTCCGCCCGCACTCAGATCGAGGACCTCAACACCCAGGTCAGCGAGACCCAGGAGCAGGTGAAGACCGAGACCGCCGCCAAGGAGCAGGCGCAGGCTGAGACAGTGGCCGCCGAAAACGCCGCCAATACCGTCTACTACGCCATAGGCACCAACAAGGAGCTCAAGAAGAACGGCCTGCTCGAGAAGAAGTTCCTCGGCTCGACAAAGGTGCTCAAGGGCGACGAGATCAACACCGCCTACTTCACCACCGCCGACAAGCGCTCGCTCACCATCATCCCCACTAAGTCGAAGAAAGTGAAAGTATGGACCAACATGCCCTCCGACTCCTATCAGGTGGTGGAGAACGCCGACAAGACAAAGACCATCAAGATCACGAACCCCAGCGAGTTCTGGAAATACACCCGCTACCTCATCATCCAGGTTGACTGATGTGACTGCGGAAAATATCCTGCCGGCCGACGGCACGGCAGACAATTTAAGGCAGGCGTGTCGCGTAATATAATTACGCGGGACGCCTGCTCCGCTTTTTCGACTTAACCGTAAACAGATTTTTATATGTCATCATCACGTCTCCTTGCCGCTCTCGCGGCCATGTCGGCCGCAGCCATGGCTTACGCGGCCTCATTCTCAGTCGACCGTGTCGACCCGCCCCATTGGTGGGCCGGAATGCATTCCCCCTCGCTACAGCTCCAGGTGCACGGTTCCAACGTGCGCCCCGCCGACTTCTCCGTCTCCTATCCCGGTGTCACCGTCGACTCGGTGGTGCGCCTGGACGGCTCCCCCGACTGGCAGTATGTCTATCTCTCGCTCGCTCCCGACGTGAAGCCGGGTGAGATGAAGCTCCGGTGGAGGGAGGGGCCGAAGACCGTGACGCGCGCCTATGAGCTCCGCGAACGACGCCCGATGAAGGGAGCCGCCGGATTCTCCGCCGCCGACCTCCTCTATCTCGTGATGCCCGACCGTTTCGCCGACGGCGACACCACAAACAACCGCGTGGCCTCCATGCGCTTTCCCGTCGGCGCCGACCGCTCCGACCCCAATACCCGCCACGGCGGAGACATAGCCGGCCTTATGCGTCACCTCGACTACATCGACTCGCTCGGCGTCACCGCCGTATGGGTCAACCCCGTGCTCGACAACGACATGCCCGGCGGCTCATATCACGGATACGCCACTACCGACTACTACGCCATCGACCCCCGCTTCGGCTCAAACGCCGACTACACCGCCCTCATCGACTCACTCCATTCCCGCGGCATCAAGACCGTGATGGACATGATATTCAACCATTCCGGCTCCGAGCATCCCTGGGCGCTCGACCCTCCCGCATCCGACTGGTTTAACAATCAGAGCGACTACCGCCAGACCAACTACCGCCTCTCAACCATCACCGACCGCTACGCATCGAACTATGACCGCGACCTCTCCGTCGACGGATGGTTTGTCAGCGAGATGCCCGACCTAAACCAGCGAAACCCACACCTCATGAAGTATCTCTCGCAGAACTCCATCTGGTGGATCGAGGAGTCGCAGATCGACGGCATCCGCATGGACACCTATCCTTATGCCGACCGGGAGGCGATGTCCCGATGGATCGACGACGTGCTCGCCGAATATCCCGGCTTCAACATAGTGGGGGAGTGCTGGTTTGCCGAGCCGGCCGCCATCTCCACCTGGCAGAAAGGCTCGCCGCTCGCCAAGGCAGCCGGCTTCGACAGCAACCTTCCCACCGTGATGGACTTCCCCCTCATGATCAAGAGCCGCGACATGGCCCCCTTCCGTGAGGACACCGACCCCTGGCACGGTCTCAACGCCATCTACGACCACCTCGCCCTCGATTACATATATGCAGATCCGCTGAAGGTGCTCCGTTTCCTCGACAACCACGATACCGAGCGCTTCATCCAGACGATGCCCGACTCGCTCGCCCAGTGGAAGCAGGCCATCACCCTGCTGCTCACCGCCCCCGGCATCCCGCAGCTCTACTACGGCACCGAGCTGCTGATGAGCGGCACCCGCGAGGGGGGCGACGGCATGGTGCGCAAGGACGTGCCCGGGGGCTTCCCGGGCGACACCGTCAGCGTCTTCACCTCGGCGGGGCGCACCCCGATGCAGCGCGAGGCCTACGACTTCATCTCCCGCCTCGCCGGCTGGCGCAAGGGTAGCCGCGCCGTGGCCCAAGGCTCCATGCTCCATTTCATGCCCGACAACGGCGTGTATCTCTACGTGCGCCGCGCAGGAGACGACGAGGTGGTGGTAGTGCTCAACGGCCGCGATGTGCCCAACGAGGTCGACATGTCGCGCTACGCCTCCGCGATACCCTCCGGACAACACTATGCCGACGTGCTCACAGGAGCCGAGGTCATACTCCGTCCCGTCTCCGACACCATTACGCTCGCCCCGAGGCAGATCCATGTGCTCCAGCCAATAAAGTAACCGATTGAAGATATGAGAAAGCGAATCCCGATTCCCGTGATTGCAGCCGGCGTGCTGCTCCTTGTCGCCTACGGCTGCAAGCCCACCGAGAAAAACTACCGCGCCGCCTACGATGCGGCCCTCGCCAAGCGCACGAAGGCCGCTGCGGAGCTCGCCGAATATCCCGGGCTCACCGACGAGACCACCCCGCGCCTCACCCCCGTCGGCGCCGACTCCGTCTATACCGTGCATCTGCGCCTGAAGCCGGTTGATGCCGGCGACCTCAGCATAGGACAATATAAAGTTGCAGTCGCGTCATACCGCATGACCGCCAACTGCGCGTCTCATGTCGGCGACCTTGCCGCCAAAGGCTACAGGGCATTCATGGCCGAGGGCCCGGGTGGCACCTGCTACGCTGTGGCTGGGAGCTTCGACACCCTTGCCGAAGCGGCCGCCTTTGCTGTTGACTTCCGGCGCTCCAACCCCTCCAACCCCTACGTGGGACTACCCGGACAGCCGGTAGTGGTCGATCTGTGAAAACATACCGGAAAAAAGTATAAATGCCGGGGACGCGACGGAGGTCGTGTCCCCGGCATTTCGTCCGATTTAAATGTTAATTTTAACTTAAAATCACGCAAACCTATCAATGAAAACGATTGTCATGAAGTGTGAAACATTTTTGCAGCATATGCGTATCGCTTCCGGTGGCTGGCAATTTGTTTGTGGTGCTTTTTGTATATGATTCCGTTTTTTGAATTTTTAATTGTTTTTTGCTGACTTTTCGGTGAAATGCCTGCAAAGTGTGTTATAAAACATATTTTTGCAGAATAAACCGATTTCAAATCCCGATGCCGTCATATTTTTAAGTGTTAAATCAACTGTTTTCGCTTCATGCTTTCATCAAAACTGCTAAATTTGCATATCGTTAAATAAAAGAAACTTTTTTTAACACACGAGCCTGCGTAGCTAATCTTTTGGATTGCAAGTGGTTGTGGCGTGATGCGGCGGTATTCCCGCCGCAGGCTTCCGGGCCTCTTCACCGCATCCCGCTCCGTGGCCTGACATCAGACAATGTCAACATGCTTTTTCGGAAAACGGAAACACAATAATAATTTTTGTCTAAACATTTAAAGTATGAGAAAACTGTTTTTAATCTTGATGACGCTGATGGCGTGCAGCTGGAGTCTCTCGGCCCAGACGCGCACCATCCACGGCACTGTGCTTGACGCGGCCAACAACGAGCCGCTGATAGGTGCCACCATCATGCCTGTCGGAGGCGGTCAGGGTGCCGCTGCCGATGTCGACGGTAACTTTACCCTCACAGTTCCCTCCAATGTCCACAAGGCCACTGTCTCCTATGTGGGCTACACATCGAAGACCGTTGACCTCGTCAACGGTATGAAGGTCTACCTCTCATCTTCTTCCACCAATCTCGACGACGTGGTGGTGGTGGCTTACGGTACAGCCAACAAAGAGTCGCTGACCGGCTCCGTGGCCGTGGTAGGCGCCAAGGAGATCGAAGACCGCCCCGTCACCTCCGTGACGGCAGCCCTCGAGGGTAACGCCCCCGGCGTGCAGGTCAACAACTCCACAGGCACACCTGGTTCCGCTCCCTCTATCCGTATCCGTGGCTTCAACTCCATCAACGGCGACAACTCTCCCCTCTATGTGGTGGACGGTGTTCCCTATGAGGGAAGCATCGCCGACCTCAACCCCGCCGACATCGAGTCGATGTCCGTGCTCAAGGATGCCGCCTCCTCCGCCCTTTACGGTTCTAAGGGCGCCAACGGCGTCGTGCTGATCACTACCAAGAAGGCGAAGAATGTAGGCAAGGTGGATGTGACTCTCTCGGTCCGTCAGGGTATGTACAACCGCGGTCTGCCGTTCTACGACCGTCTCGAGCAGAACGAGTGGATGCAGGCTGCTTTCGACGCCCAGGTAAACGGTGACGTCCGCTACGACCAGCTTTACCGCGGCCTCGATCCTGCCACCAACTACTCGAAGGTGCTCAACAACTGGCGCAACAATTTCATTTCCAACTACGCACACAACAACATCTACGGAGTGCCCGACAACGAGCTCTTCGATGAGAACGGCAAGTTTACCCAGACTGCCTATCTCCCGGGCTACACCGACCTCGACTGGTGGGATGCCCTCTCCCGCAACGGCCACCGTCAGGAATACAACGTCAACGCAGCAGCCGCCACAGAGAAATTCAATATCTTCTCCTCCGCAGGCTATCTGAAGGAGAACGGCTATACGCTCAATACTGACTTCGAACGTTTCACCGGCCGCCTCAACGCCAATTTCCAGCCCGTCAGCTATTTCAAGATGGGCCTCAACCTCTCGGCCGCAGCCCAGGAGTCGGAGGTCGGCAGCGTCGACACCAGCAATCTTGACGCCGTCAACAACCCCTTCCTCGCCGACAGCTATGCTCCTATCTATCCCTACTACAACCATGACGCCGAAGGCAACATCATCTATGACAAGGAGACCGGCAGACCTACATGGAATGTATCCGACTACAACCAGGGTACCAACGTAGCGTGGGAAATGCGCCTCAACAAGAACAACTACAGCCAGACCACCGTCGACGCCTCCCTCTACGGCACGGCCGTGATCCCCTATGGCTTCGAGCTTACAGTCAGGGGCAACATGTATCGCTCCAAGAGGATGTCGATGGAATACAACAACAACATCGTAGGTTCACAGCGTGGTTCCGGTATGCTTTCCCGTGAGGCCGACAACTACAAGACCCACACATTCATGCAGACACTTACATGGAGCCGTGAATATGGCGCCAACCATGTCGACGTGCTTCTCGACCATGAGAACTGGCAGTACAGCTTCAATGGCTACTACCTCCAGAAGGCCAACCAGTCTGTGCCCGACCGTCTCGACCTCAACAACTTCACCGACCTCATGTATAATGTGGAGGCAGGCTACACGCTCCGCACCGAGTCTTACCTCGGCCGCGTACGCTACAACTACGACCAGAAATATTTCGGTGAGGCCTCGATCCGCCGCGACGGCAGCTCACGCTTCTCGAAAGACAACCGATGGGGTACTTTCTGGAGCGTCGGCGCAAGCTGGGTGATCACAAAGGAGAAGTTCATGCACGGCCTCACATGGCTCAACTACCTGAAGCTCCGCACCGCTTACGGATCGGTAGGTAACGACGTCAGCGCTCCCGAATATGCCTATATGGACCTCTGGAGCTATCGCCCCTTCGGCGACCTGATGGTGCTCGGCCCCGACTCCTACGGTACGCCCGACCTCAAGTGGGAGGCTACGAAGACCTTCGACATCGGTCTTGAGGGATCGCTCTTCGACGACCGCTTCAACTTCACGATCGGATACTTCAACAAGGTCAACTCAGACCTTCTCTTCAGAATGGTGCTTCCCAACTCCGTCGGCGTGCTCGGCGACGGTCTCAACCCCAGTGTATGGCGCAACATCGGCTCGATGAAGAACTACGGCTGGGAGCTTCAGTTCGGTGTGGATATCATCCGCAACAAGGACTGGAACTGGAGCTTCAACATCGACGCAACTTTCCTGAAGAACAAGATCACGAAGCTTCCCGACGGACGCAACCTCGCCTCGCAGGGCCTCTTCATCGGCAAGAGCATCTATGAGCATACCCAGAACCCCTACGCCGGTGTTGACTTGCTTACCGGTCAGTCGATGTATGAGATCGATCCCGAGTCGTTCGACTTCTATCAGTATGATGAGTCCGGCAACTGGGCTCCCGTGCCCGGCCTGTTTGAATCCTACGTGAATCTCGCACGCAACGACTCCCATGCGGTATTCATCGAGAAAGACGGCAAGTATTACACCAGCAATACCCAGTATGTGGGCCGCGTGCTCAAGGGCACATCGCTTCCCACCGTCTATGGCTCGTTCGGCACCAACGTTTCCTGGAAAGGCATCAACCTCGGCCTTCTCTTCACCTACAGCCTCGGAGGCAAGACCTACGATTCCCGCTACGCAGGCCTCATGAATGTGGGCTCCTCCGCTCCCGGCGCCATCCATAAGGATATCCTCAAGTCGTGGACACAGGCTCCGGAAGGCATGACCGCCGACAGCCCCAACCGCATCGACCCGGATGCCATCCCCCAGATCAACTCGCAGTTCAACGGCTACAACAACGCGGCAAGCAGCCGCTGGCTCACCAGCAGCAGCTACCTCACACTCAAGAACATCAACCTCTCCTACGACCTTCCGCGCAGATGGGTCAATGCAATGATGCTCCAGGGCATCAACCTCGGCGTCTCGGTCGACAACGTGTTCATCGCAGCCAAGCGCAAAGGTATGAACCCGACCTACGGCTATGCCGGCGGCCAGGGCAACACTTACGTGCCCGCACGCGTGTTCTCCTTCCAGCTTAACGTCAAGTTCTAACCGCTACTTTAAAGGAATTTCAGTTTATGAAAAAGAATATTTTTATCAAAGGCCTTGGCGCTCTGCTCATCGCGGGCGGAATCTCTTCCTGCTCGAGCGACTACCTGAGCACTAAGCCCGAGACCGACATCCCGACTGAGGATGTCACCACCGATGTCAACAGCATGAAGAGCGCCACGCTCGGTCTGATCGGAACAATGTATCGCCAGTATTCCGGTCTCTACGACTACCGCTGGTTCAACGGCGAGCCCTGGATCTCCATGTATTATGGAGAGGTGCCCGGCTCCGACTACATCTGCTATTTCTGGATCAACTCCCACAGAAGCGTGGTCAACTGGGAGTCAATGAGCGACTTCAACACCTGGGCTACCGACATAGGCTGGGCCTATTGCTACGGCATCGTCGGCATGGCCAATACCCTCATTGCCGGCACCGACAACGAGGATGCCATGAAAGACGCATCGATGCAGTTCTACAGGGCGCAGTGCCTCACGATGAGGGCACATGCCTACACCCGTCTGCTCCAGATCTACGGTCCGAGATGGGCTGACTCCAACAACGGTCAGAAGCTCTGCCTCCCCCTGCGCGTCACCCCGGCCGACACCAATACGGATGCCCCGTGTCCCCTCTCCTCGATGGGTGCGGTGCTCGACCAGATCTATGCTGACCTCGACGAGGCCATCAGCCTCTATCAGTCGTGCGGCGTGAGCAGGACCACATATCAGGAGCCGGATCTCGATGTGGCCAGAGGCCTCTACGCTCGTGCCGCCCTTCTCAAGAACGACTATCAGACTGCCCAGAAGATGGCTCACGACGCCCGTCAGGGATATCCCCTCATGAGCAACGAGGAGTATCTCAGTGGTTTCGCGGATGCCAACGGCGAGTGGATGTGGGCGTCTCAGGATAGCCCCGCCGGCATCTACTACGCGTCGTTCGGCGCAACCTATGCCTGCAACGGTGCTTATCCTACCCTCTGGGGAAGCATCGGCGCCGGTGCTATCGACATCAAGCTCTACAACCAGATGGACCGCCGCGACATCCGTCGCCAGCTCTATTTCACTCCCGACAAGGGCGGCATGTTTGCCGGAAAGGCCGACTTCTGGAACAGCGCGAACATCGTGAGCGGCTCGCTCAGCGTGAATAAGGGTGTCCTCACACGTCCGCTTCAGGATTTCTGTACGAAGATGTATAATCAGATTGGTGCGGCACAGGGATGGAATCTTCCGTATACCAATCCCAGTACGGGCACGGTCAACGGCATCGTGGCTCAGTTTGGCGCTCAGTTCAAGTTCTGGGGCAAGGACAACTACAGCTCCTCGATGTTCCCCTACATGCGTGGCGCCGAGATGATGCTCATCGAGGCCGAGGCTGCCTACCGCAATGGAGACGAGGGAACCGCCCTGGCCATCATCAACCAGATCAACGGAACACGCGTCGAGAAGTACAAGGAGTCAACCGCATCCGGCGAGGAACTGCTTGACCTCATCAAGTTCACCCGCAGGGTAGAGCTATGGGGCGAGGGATTCTGCTGGTTCGACCTCAAGAGATGGGGCGACCCGCTCGTGAGGGAGGCATGGGTAGAAGGCGATACCGACAGTGGCAACTGGGATGCCGCAATGGCATTTGAATATACTCCCGAAAGCCACAACGGCTGGCGTGTCGTGATTCCCAATACAGAGCTCCGCTACAACAAGGCAATCAATCTCACCGACCTTGACTACGCTACCGAGTGATTCTGACAGATTCAACTGTCAACCCTGATAATCGAGAGGGGGATACCGGCCGGTATCCCCTCTTTCCTTACGCGCTGGCATTTCCGCGGCGTGATTACGATACTTCCCGATGCACGGCTCTTTCATTTAAACTAAAATAAAGAGCACATCCTCCCTTACCCGCTTCAGTCCGGAGCGGGTAATT
>CANQRV010000015.1 GCA_947626355.1 uncultured Muribaculaceae bacterium | reverse complement strand
TCAATCTGACGAACTGGCTCATATCGCTAATTTTTACAATCTGAAATCAGCAAGTTGAACTTGCGAAACTTAAATTAAATAATATTTCAAGAGTTAAATAGTGTTTAGAAACTCCGAAAATTGCGACCCTAACCGGGTCAGAGGTTCGCTCCCATGCTCAAAACCCCACTCTGTGAGGCGTGATGACGGTCTAACTTACGCTGTGTCAGCCGACTCACTGATGATTTCCGCCAACAGTGAGTCGAATTACTCACAAACGTGAGTACTCACTAATGACTCACTCACCACCTCTGTATTCTGCGCTATTCTGAAATTTTGGCAAAAATAAAAAGCACTGAAAATCAAGTGATTTCAGTGCTTTGCGGCGTTTTGCCATTTTGCTTTGTGACCCCGGTGGGACAACTCTAATATAATCAGCGTTAAATTGTATTTAAATATAAATATCTATTATATAGATTGATAGGTAATGATGATTGCAGATGAATTTAAAGAATGTTGCGCAAGAATTGAAAATAGGTTGCGCAAAATTTGGTAGTTGCGCAACAATTCACTAACTTTGCATAAACAAATAATTTCACACATGAACACGACAATCATCTTTAGAAGCAAGAAGAAAAGCGGTAAAATAAAACTCCGCTTCCGGCTCACAGAAGGAAGGGGATTCTTCCTATATCATAAGAGCAATATCGAAGCCGAAATTTCCGATCTCGGCAAGATAGAACCTGATGGAAGCTTAAAGAAACAAGTGAAGATCCTTCCCCCGAAAGAATTGCTTCAAGCCATCGAATCAGAAATCAAGATGATGGAGGAGGTATTTGAATCAGCAGATCCCAAGCCTTCGACATCGGAGGAGTTTGAATTATTGATAGACAAACGTCTCCATCCGGAAAACTACAAAGAGGAAATCAAATATCCTGATGCGCCTAAAGACCTTCTTACAAGGTTCGGGAAATATATCCATGATGGGTTATTCTCGGAGACACGCAAGAGAGCCTATTGGGTAACATACCGGATATTGGAACGGTTCTTAACCATCGAAGATGAGAAGGAGATTAAGATTGACGAAGTGACCCCTGACTTCCTGATGAACTTCCGCGACTTCATCATCAATGAATGGAAGTTTGTGACAAAAAAGAAATGGGTATATCTTTATGCGGATGTTACCAAACAGAATATTCCGGATGCTCCGCGAGTACAGAACACCGTGGCAACGAAGTTGAAGCATTTTCAGGCATTCTTCCGAATGCTTGAAGATACAGATGAGATAGTCAAGTCTCCATTCAGGAAGATGGGGCGCGAGAATAGGTTGTCGGCTCTCCGCGAATCGTATGCAGATCCAATCAGCATGACAGCAGACGAGGTAAGGAAGATTATCTCAACTGATGTTCCTGATTCCCTTCGACCAACAAAAGATGCGTTCTTGATTCAATGCGCTTTGGGATGCCGAATCTCGGACTTCAAGGAAATGGGAATGGATTCCGTGGCGGTATCGAAAGAAGGCGTTCCATACATTCATTATCTTCCTAAAAAGACAATGAATACGAATATTAAGCTTGAAGAAGTGAAAACTCCGATCATGCGCTTTGCCTTCGACATCATCAGAAGAACCAACTTCGACCTACCTATCTTGAAATACGTTTCCGGCAAGTCAGGATTCAACGTCAAGATTAAAGAACTTCTCAAATGTTGCGGAATAGACCGCGAGATCTCCATCTTCAACGAGGATAAGAAGGTAATGGAATATCTTCCCTTATACGAAGTGGGATGCACCAAGTTATGCCGTAAAACATTCGTGGATGTTACAACGAAAGTTCAGGTGAACCGATATGCCGCCGGACTTCATAAGGCTGGCTCGGATGCAGTCAACCATTATTCCAAGCTTCAACTCACTGACCTTAATATCCTGATGTGTGAAGCCTTCGGAGAGAAGCCTTTTAAGGTGGATAAGCATCTTGACATTGTGGAATGAGGGGGGAGACCCCCTTTTTCACTCCAAATTTTAAAGAAGTCACCCTTCCCCGAAATTTTTATTTTATTTTTTAATATCTGAATGATAGGAGATTATCAAGGCATAACTAATTTAATCGTAAATTTTAATCCCGATTAATTTGGAATTTCAGGTAAAACGCATTAACTTTGCATCAACTTTAAGAATAAAGCCAATAGAGCTTACATTTCCCCCATCAAATGGATTTGTAGGCTTTTATTTTTAAAGTAAAAACATAAGCGGAGAAATCCGCAAACGACATATTAGAAGAAATAGAGAGCCAAGAGCCCCATGTTCCTCAGCAATGAGGAATGTGAGGCTCTTTTTCTTTTTGATAATCTCAACATCAGGAACACACCTGATAGCGAGACATCCCAAGCAGATCCCGATTGTGTTTAAGGAAAGCTGGCTAAGGTTCTTCTAAAATATAATTCTAATAATGATATGAGAACCATATCAGAATTATTGGCTGATACTCCAAATGTATCAGTGACAGTGACGGCACAAGACCTTCGGGAATTTGCCACGCAAGTAGTAAACGAGACGATTGCATATATGGATGCGACCGCAAAGGAAGAACCGACATGGCTATCTCCGGAGCAAGTTGCGCATCGTCTCGGAGTGAATAAAGCCACACTTTGGCGGTGGAATAAGATTGGCTATCTCTCCGGAACGAAGTTCGGAGCAAAACGTCGCTACCGTCAGAGTGACGTGGAACGCATCGAATCATCGGAGAAGAAAGGAGGTAAGGCATGAAAAAAGATTTAGAAATCCTGATTTGTCAGTTACAGCGAGTTCTCCGAAGAAGGAGCAAGGACACCAAGACGATAACGTCCCTGATGAATAATATTGCCGTGGAGACGGACAGACCCGTTCCGGAAGGTCAGGATAATCCGCTTGACTTCGCGGATGATGTGATGATTGCCGTTCTCAATCCATGCGTGAAGTTCATCGAAGCCGGAGGACAGCTTGTAATGAACGAAGATCATCAAGCACACCGACACGAATACACCATCAAGTTAATCGTAGACTTCACAAAGTAGAGGATTATGGAAAACAAGAATGGGGAAGCGTTACTTCACAGTGACGCGACCCCAAAAACAAATAATTTCGGTGACAAAATTACCGAAAAATCAGCAGATATGCAAGTCCCGACACAATCGGCTTATGCTGACCTGATGGATATAGTTACCAATCCAAGTGAGCCGGAAGAGGATTCTATATATGTATGTAAGCAGGCAAATTCATGGCTTATGGATGCATCCAAACTTCCGGAAATGAAACCACTTTATGCGCCTTTTTGGAACGAAGGTGAGGTATGCATTCTATTCAGTGATTCCAACCTCGGCAAGACCATTCTCGGCATGCAGATTGCGGAAGAGGTTGCAAGGTCAAGGCGTGTGCTTTATTTCGACTATGAGCTAAGTGTTCAACAGTTCGGTATCAGGTATCGAAGCAAGGACGGTGTTTATCATAACTTTCCTGACAATCTCTTCCGGTGTGAGATAGATCCTTTGGCTATGGATGATATGCTTGAAGGTGACTTTGAGCAGAATCTTATAGAAGGTATCGAAAAGGAACTTGTCAATCGAAAGGCGCAGGTTGTGGTGATTGATAATCTCAGTTATTTATGCATGGCATCAGAGAAAGGGGAATCCGCAGGGCAGTTGATGAAGGCTCTCATTCGATTAAAAAAGAAATACGGTATCAGTATGTTGACGCTTCATCATACTCCCAAAAGAAGCCTTTGCGCTCCTATTACTCAGAACGACATGCAGGGATCAAAACGGATCTTCAACTTCATTGATAGTTGCTTCGCAATAGGCAAGTCGTGTCAGGGTGAAAATATCAGATATATCAAGCAATTGAAGACTCGTAATGAAGGCTTCACTCATGGTTCTGATAGTGTTCTGACATGTGAGATAATAAAGGATGTTACTTCGGTCAGGTTTAGAACTTTGAGATGTGAGCCGGAGAAGAATCATCTTCTCGATTCAAAGGAGATGGAGGACGCTCAACTATCAGAGAAGGCAAAAAGTATGTATGCAGAAGGCAAGAAGCAGCGTGAAATTGCTGATGAACTCGCAATATCATTAGGTAAGGTCAATAAATTACTGAAACAATAATGCCGTGTGTTCACGTGTGTTCACGTGTTCACGGTACAAAAGCGTGAACATGCGTGAACATTCAAAATCAAATAGTATGATCGAAACCAATCGTAATTATAAATATCAACTTGATAAGTCAAGCAAGAAGTATATTTGCCCAAGATGCGGAAAGAAAACATTCGTTCTGTATCTTGATGAGACCGGACATCCGCTTGATGAATCCGTAGGCAGATGCGACCGTCAGGATAAATGCGCATTCCATTATACACCACGAGAATATTTCAAGGATAAAGGAACGCTGGGCGAAACTTCGGCATCGAACAAAGCGAATCGGAGACGCATGAGAAATAAAGTAGTTGAGCCTTCCTATATAGACGCTTCAATCTTCAAGGCATCCATACGTGACTATGAGCATAATTCCCTGATGAGGTTCTTGCATTCCGTATTCGACAGTCGAATCGGTTCTGATTCGGTTAACAGAATAGCAATGGAATATGCCGTGGGAACGAGCAAACAGTTCGGAGGATCTCCGGTATTTTGGCAAATAGACCTATCCGGAAGAATCCGAAGTGGCAAAATCATGGGTTATAATCCTGACAACGGCAAGCGCATCAAAGAGCCGAGGGTTCAGTTCGGATGGGTTCACAAACTGATGCAAGAACGTTATCCCGACTTCCGGTTAAAGCAATCGTTCTTCGGTGGGCATCGTTTCAAATATGTATCGAAGTGCATGGAATCGAAAAACGAGGAATGCAATAAGATGGGCATATCGAATAAGGTTGAGCCGATTATATGGGTTCTTGAATCAGAAAAGGCGGTTCTAATAACGGCTATGGCACTTGCATGGATAGGGGCGGAGAATCTATTTGTTCCGATTGCGAGTGGCAGTTGCGAGAACTTCAACCCGTCAGAGGAACATAAGAGAGACCCATTCCACGGCATTCAGCTTTTAAGGAATCGGAAGGTAGTTATATTCCCTGATGAAGGCAAATTTGACGAATGGAAACTAAAGGCTTATGGATTAAAAGGGTTCAGTTCGGAAGTATATGTTTCAACTCTGATGGAGAAAAACCTTCATCCGCATCCGGTGAAATGTGCATATTCGGCTGGGGATGCGATTGACGATTTGATTTTAGCCTATATCAAAGACGGTAGAACCGTGGAGGAGGTGAACAATCTGATTGTTGAATCATACGGTTACAGAGGTCAATATAAGATTGTCTGACATGGATAAAGATATAAGAACGGAATTGCGGTATTCATCAGGCATCCATGTTTGCACGATTGGAGATCACGCAATCTTCTCGGCATCTATCGGATGGAGCGACATTCATTTCATGTATGCTAAAAGATGTGAGTATATCATTCCACATATTCCGGTATATGAGGAGGAGACAACCGGAGCGAGATTATATTTCCTGAATGATTGCTTTGCCAAGCTGATAGGATATAAGGATTTATCCGACATGAAGAAAAGGCTTCCTTCGATTCAATATCATCGGAGATTCATAAGCCTAAAGGCGATTGACAGAGCCATCAGGAAAAGCAAAAAGAAGCGACAACGGAACGGCAAGGCGAACAAAATCGTTCACAATACCAATCCCATATTTAACAACACGTTTAAATATATAAACAGTTATGAGTGAAGACCTTTTAAAGCATGAAGATGATTCAATATGGAATTATCATTATCGGGATTATCAGGGTCACGAGATAATCTTCCGACAGAACGTAATAACCGGACTGATTCAGATGAAAGTGACGGATGAAATGGCAGTCGCAAATGGATATGCGTCCCTCAAAGATATGAACGAGACAATCAATCGGGACATGGGAACAATAGCCATATTGCCTGAATGGATGAACGTCTCTGATGCGGTGGATCTATATTCCCATCTGAACTGATATGAGTTTTCACCAATCGTGGCGAAAAGCCTTCTCCGGTGAAGTTATATCCATTTTGGGTATGCGGAAAATTCCGCAGACCCCCTATTCCATTTGTTAGGTTGCGCAGATTCGGGGATATTGTTGCGCAACAAAATGCCCAACTCTCTGTATTATAGAGAATTGGGCATTCCTTGAAGTGACCCCGGTGGGGCTCGAACCCACGACCCAATGATTAAGAGTCATTTGCTCTACCAACTGAGCCACGGAGTCATTTTCGCTTGCGGATTCCGCTTGGGGCTCTCCCCGTTGCTTCCGTTTTGCGAGTGCAAAGTTAATGCCTTTTTTTCGTTCCTCCAAATTTTCCGGCAATTTTTTTGAAAAAATTTTTCCGAGGCTCAACCATCCGCCCTCCCGCGGCGTTATAAAGACATAAAAAGGATTGATGATTCTGAGTAAAGATATACTGCTATAAGCGTTCTGAAAAAAGTTGTTATTGTTGTTTTAATTGAAGAAACATGGCCGACGTGGTGTCGGCCTATTTCTTTTTATCAACCTTTTGACTATCTTTGCAGAACGACATCAACAATCTCAAGTCATGAACCTGAAATCACTCCTGATGGCGACCCTGGCATGCATGCTGCTGCCGGCCGCTGCCGAAGACCACAAACCAGTGGTTGCCGTCCTCGGCGACTCCTATTCCACCTTCGAGGGATGCGTAACTCCCGCTGGAAACGAGGTGTGGTATGAATATGCTCACTCCGACAAGACAGACGTCGACCAGCCGCAGCAGACCTGGTGGAGCATACTGACCTCCGGAGACTCCCCCTACACACTTGGCGTCAATAATTCCTATTCCGGCGCCACGATATCCTATACCGGCTACGACGGGGCCGACTACTCGCCGCGCAGCTTCGTCACCCGGCTCAAGGAGCTCGGCGATCCCGACATAATCCTGGTGTTCGGCGCCACCAACGACTCATGGGCGGGCTCCCCTGTCGGCGAATATGTCGACTCGCTCTACACGCGCGAGCAGCTGTTCAGCTTCAGGCCGGCCCTCTCGCTGCTTTTAGAAGGCCTTCACGCCACTTATCCCGAGGCGAAGGTATATTTCATACTTAACGACATTCTGCGCGACGAGATCAACGAATCAGTGGAGACCATATGCCGCCGCAAGGATGTGCCGCTGATCAGGCTCCACAACATCGACAAGCGCGACGGGCATCCGACGCGCAAAGGGATGCGGGAGATAGCGCGCCAGGTGAGGGAGCGTCTCGACAGAGACAAATAAAGCAAATCCCAATCCTCTGACTGACAGAAGATCGGGATTATTTCAAGGTTGTCTTACCAGGATTCGAACCTGGACAGGCAGAACCAAAAACTGCAGTGCTACCATTACACCATAAGACATCCTGCGGCTTCAGGAAAATTTCATCATACTTCATACTGCGCCGCCGTCGCGGCATAAAACAGACCTCGAAGCCGCTGCAAATTTAAGCATTTTTTCCCACATCTGCAAAAAGAATGTCGGTTGAGAGCCAATTATCATGGCTTCAACCGACAATCAGTCAATTAATAGATACTTCTCCGCCAATGAGAGCTACATTACCTGGGGAGCTGCTGCATTCTGCCTTGAGGCGTAACGGTATTTGTCTTCACGTTCTCGGCGGGAATGGCCTTCATAGGTTGGCCGCCACCCTGCGGAGCCGCCGTCTTAACGCCCTCAGCCTGCATGGGCTGCAGGCTCGCCTTGATGGTGAGGATCACCACCTCGTCGGGTGTCAGGCCCAGGCGCTCGGCACGGCCGCCAAAGAGAGCCAGCGCAGTAGTGGCAAACTCCTTGGTCTCGCCGCTCGACATCGTCTCCATGGCGCGCCCGCAGAGGGCGTTGGAGTAGCGGCCGCCGACCTCGGTCTCCGAGGGGAACGGCACGTCGAGTTCCTCGCCGGCTACATTGCGGGCCACGATGTGCATATACACCTTGTCGCCTTTCTTGAGCTTGGCGGTATCGCCTTTCTCCACCACGCGGCCGAAGAGGTCGGGCGAGATCTGCTGCATGGCCACTTTCTTCACGTAATTACGCAGGTTTTCGGCGGCTTTCTCACGGTCGGCGGCCTCTTTCTTCGCATTGAGCCTTCCGAGCACCTGGTAGAACTGACCCTGTGCCTCCTGCGACACGGCCGAATCATTGGCAAGGCCGGCTGTGAGGCTCTCGGCAAAGATCTTGGCATTGGCCTTGACATTATAGGTTTTCTCAAACTCTATCATGTTCATGGCCATCTGGATGCCTCGCTCGAAGCCCTGGTTGTAGTGCTCGTCGTCGCCCTTCACGGCGTTCATGCCGGCGCGAAGGCCGCGGAGATAAGCCTGGCGGGCGCCTGAAGTGGCGAGAGTGGTGTCGCGTTCGGCGGCGCGCCAGTATTCTGCGGCCGACACCTGGCCGAGATAATATAGCACGGAGTCGGCCTCCGTGGCGTCGTTGAGCGATGAGGCGGCATTGCTGCCATCGGAGCCGCCGCAGGCCGTGAGCATGGAGCCCATCAGGAGCGCGGCGAAGCCGCCCATCAGTATTTTCTTTGTATTCATTTTTTCGTAAGATGATATCACTTATAGATTAATGCCGTGCGATCAGCGTATGGAGTCTGTCGCGGTCACATCGGTGCCGGGTCTGACCGTGTCGCACACTACCTCCACGGTGTCGCCCGTAGGAGTCATGTTGGCGTCGGTGCGTCCATGGCATCCGGCGGCTCCCAGCAAAATGGCTGCCGCCCCGGCCCAGAAGAGGGCGGGGCGCAGCAGGGAAGATGTCTTGATAGCCATCACTGTGGGGATTACTGCTGGGGAGCGCCCACGCTGATGAGCTCAACCTTGAAGATCAGAGGGGCATCCGGGGGAATCGGACCCATGCCCTGCGGGCCGTAGCCGAGGTTCGACGGGATATAGAACACGGCCTCGCCGCCTTCCTGCATCAGCTGAAGGCCCTCGGTCCAGCCGGGGATCACCTGCGAGAGGGGGAATGTGGTGGGCTCGCCGCGGGTGTAGGATGTGTCGAACACCTCGCCGTTGGTGAGCATGCCGAGGTAGTGCACCGTCACAGTGTCGGAAGCCTTGGGAGCCTTGCCCTCACCCTTCTTCACGATCACATACTTGAGGCCGGAAGCGGTCACGGCATAGGTCGAGTCGGAAGGAGTGTCGGATTTCCTTGTCTCGTCGCTGAAGAACTGTGCGGTGTAGGGAGAGGTTGCCACCGAGTCGGGAGTGTCGGCGATGACCTCCTCCACCAGCTTGTCGACAGCCTGGGTGTCGCTG
Organism: uncultured Muribaculaceae bacterium; assembly: GCA_947626355.1. Taxonomy (GTDB): domain Bacteria; phylum Bacteroidota; class Bacteroidia; order Bacteroidales; family Muribaculaceae; genus Lepagella. Next base: position 38,449 of record CANQRV010000015.1, on the reverse strand, counting down.
TCGGCGTGGGCGGCCTTGTTGCCGCCACACGATACGAGCATCACGGCTCCCGCTGCGAGAGCCATGACGCTGAGAATGGTCTTTTTCATCAATTATTATGGATTGACTTTGGGGTTGGAAAATTATTTCTTGATGACCTTGATGAGCTCGACCTCGAAGATGAGGGTGGCGTGGGGCGGGATGGCGCCCTGGATGCCCTGCGGGCCGTAGGCGAGGTCGGAGGGTATGAAGAAGGTGTATTTGGCGCCTTCCTTCATGAGCTGGACGCCCTCTGTCCAACCGGGGATGACGCGGTTGAGGGGGAAAGTGGCGGGCTCGCCGCGGCTCACGCTGCTGTCGAAGACAGTGCCGTCGAGGAGCTTGCCGGTGTAGTGCACCGTGACCTCATCGGTGGCCTCGGGGCTTTCGCCGGTGCCTTCACGGTCGATGATATACTGGAGGCCCGAGGGAGTGGTGAGCACATTCTCCTTCTTACCGTTCTCCTCGAGGAATTTCTCACCGACAGCCTTTGCGGCATCTGCGGCTTTCCTGGAGAGCTCCTGGAGATACTCGTTGATGATCTTCTGGGCCTCTGCATCATCCATCTCGAGAGGCTTGTCTTCGAAAGCGGCGCGCAGAGCGCGGTCGAAGTCGGAATACTCGATGTCGGTGAGACCCATAGCGCGGAGCTGCTTGCCTATCGCAACGCCCCATGCGTAGCTTAACTGGTCCATAATCTTATTGTTATTAACATTGATTCCAAAAAAACGGAGCATGCCGGGCATGCTTTAATATAAGTTATAACGCTTTTGCGGTTTTTTTGTTATTTCCGGGCATGCGATAGCGGAAGCGCATGACAGAGGGTATGTCACCATCGGAACGAGCGGCGGTGGATCGGCGTGGGGCCGTATTCGGCGATTGCGGCGCGGTGGGCCTTTGTAGGATATGCCATATTGCTGTCCCAGCCATACTGCGGATACTGGATGGCGAGCTGCCTCATGAGCTCGTCGCGGTGGGTCTTGGCGAGCACCGAAGCGGCCGCGATCGACATATAGGTGGCGTCGCCGTGCACCACCGTGTGATAGGGCACCTTATAGGGCTTGAAACGGTTTCCGTCGACGATCACATGCTCCTGAGTGACGGAAAGCCTGTCGAGCGCCCTCTGCATGCCGAGGATAGAGGCATTGAGGATGTTTAGGCGGTCGATCTCCTCGGCATCGACCATCACCACAGTCCATGCCAAGGCGTTCTCCTCTATAATGGGACGCAGACGTTCGCGGGCCTTCTCCGAGAGCTTCTTGCTGTCGTCGAGACCCGGACATGAGAATCCGGGAGGCAGGATTACGGCCGCGCAGCTCACCGGCCCGGCGAGGCATCCGCGTCCGGCCTCGTCGCAGCCGGCCTCGATGACGTCGGGAAGCATGTAGGGAAGAAGCATGTCAATGGTCGCGTGAGATGATATAGTCGAAGAGGTCTCGGAAGGTCTGCTTCCATTCGGAGTCGGGATAGGCGTCGAGGAGATGGTCGGCGTCGGCCTCGATCCCGCGCATCCGGGCCACCGCGTATTCAATGCCTCCCGACTCACGCGCGAACCGAATGAGCTCCGCGATCTCGTCGTTGGACAGGTTGCCTCGCCGCAGCATCTCCTTGTATGCCTGCGCCGTGGCGGGGTCGCCGTTGGCGAGGGCATAGAGGAGCGGGAGCGTCACCTTTCCCTCGCGGAGGTCGTTGCCCGTGGGCTTGCCCACGCGCTCGTCTTCGAAATAGTCGAAGATATCATCCTTGATCTGGAAGCAGAGGCCGAGCTTCTCGCCATATTCGAGGAGGTCGCGGTATCGACTCGCGGGCACGCCCACGGCCTCGGCGCCCATCCTGACGCAGTTGCTGAAGAGCGAAGCCGTCTTCTTCCGGATCATGTTCATATACGACTCGTAGTCGAAATTATGGTCGCGCACGTTGCATATCTGGTCGATCTCGCCGAGGCTCAGCTCCACGCCGAGCTCGGAAAGGGAGGAGATGATGTTGATGTTTCCGGTGCGGATTCCTGCCGAAAGGGCGTTGGAGACGAAGAAATCACCCACGAGCACCGCGATATGGTTGCCCCAGATGCTGTTGATGGTGCGCCGGCCACGGCGGGTGTCGGTCTCGTCGACGATATCGTCGTGGATCAGGGAGGCGTTGTGGAGCATCTCGAGGGCGGCTCCGGCATGGAGCACATGGTCGTTGACCTCGCCGAAAAAGCGCGCGCTGAGAATCACCATGATGGGCCGAAGCTGTTTGCCTTTGGTGGTCAGATAGTTGGTGACTACTGCGTTCATCATCGGATTGTCAGTGGCAAGCGAGCGACGAATGATCTCATTCATCGCCGCGAGCTCGGCGCCAAGCCGTGATTGGATACTGCTGAGAATGTCCATTTATGATGATTCTTCAAATTCAAAAGCAAAATTAATAAAATATTTGTTGATTATTACCACTTCAACCGATGGAAATTGCTAAATTAGCAAAAAATATGCGCTGCGACCACCTTTCGGGATGGCTCGTGCCGCCAAACCAATCGATGACTATGACAGAAAAACGCCTGTTTCTTCTTGACGCATACGCGCTGGTCTACCGCGCCTACTACGCATTGATAAAGATGCCGAGGGTGACGAGCGCCGGATTCAACACATCGGCCGTCTTCGGCTTCGTCAACACTATCGAGGAGCTGCTGCGCAAGGAGCGCCCCACTCATATCGCGGTCTGCTTCGACCCTCCCGGCCCCACCTTCCGCACTCGCCTCATGGAAAGCTACAAGGAGCAGCGCGAGGCGATGCCCGAAGACATCAGGCTCTCCATACCCATCATCAAGGAGATCATACGCGCCTACAGGATTCCCCTCGTGGAGGTGGAGGGCTTCGAGGCCGACGACGTGATCGGCACGCTGGCACGCCGGGCCGAGAAGGAGGGGTTCACCACATATATGATGAGTCCTGACAAGGATTTCGGACAGCTGGTAAGCCCGTCGGTGCTCCAGTATAAACCCTCCTACCGGGGCAATGACTTCGAGATACGCGGCGAGAAGGAAGTATGCGGAAAATATGGCATCAGCCGCACGTCGCAGGTGATCGACCTTCTGGCGCTGATGGGCGACAAGATCGACAACATTCCAGGCTGCCCCGGCGTTGGCGAGAAGACGGCCGTCAAGCTGATCGCCGACTTCGGCGACGTGGAGCATCTCCTGGAAGGCACTGACCGACTCAAGGGCGCCCTGCGCAAGAAGATAGAAGACAATGCCGACATGATACGCCAGTCGAAGGTGCTGGCCACCATACGCACCGACGCGCCGGTGGAGATCACGCCCGACGAGCTGCGCTGCCGCGAGGCCGACACCGGCAAGCTCTTCGCCATATTCCGCGAGCTCGAGTTCCGCAATCTATCGGAGCGTGTCGGCAAGCGCATCGGCATGGAGGCCTCGGGAGCACTCCCCCTTTTCGACACCGAAGCCGAAGCCCCACAAAGCTCGGACGATGCCGGGAAAGCCGGCGAAACACCGGCCTGCCTCGCCAGCACTCCCCACACATTCATCATCGTAGACTCTCCTGAGAAACTGTCGGCTCTCGACGAGGCCACCGGGTGCACGCAGCGCTGCGGCCTGGTGATGGTGGCCGACGGCGACAACGACATGGGCGCCGTCTGGGTCGGCACCGCCGTGGCTGTAGCCGAAGGCAGGGTCTGGTATGTGCCGGCATCGTATGCCGCGGGGAAGGCTTTCGTGCTCGACCTCATGGCGCGCCCCGACATCGAGAAGGTGACACCTGCCGCAAAGCGCGACTATGTGGTGGCCTCATGTGCGAGAGGCGACTCCGAGACGCCGCTCACCAACTTCTACGACGTCTCGCTCGCCTACTACCTTCTCCAGCCCGACCTGCGCAACACCGTGGAGGGTGCTGCGCAGGCCTATCTCGGATACGAGGCTTTGCCTCTGCCCGGAGGCAAGAGCGCGAAGACGTTCTCGCCGCTGAAGACGGCTCTCGCTCCGCTCGCCGAATGGGCCTGCGAGCAGGCGATGCTCTCGCTCATGCTCCGCGATCCCCTGCAGGCCGAGGTGACCTCGCAAGGGATGGACAGCCTCCTTAAAGACATCGAGATGCCTCTCGCCCCGGTGCTCGCCCGTATGGAGATCCGAGGGGTGAGAATCGACGGCAAGGCCCTCGAGGAGGCCGCCGGCGCCATGGAGAAGAAGCTCGATGAGATCGAGGCGGAAATCCACGAGATGGCGGGAGTGGTGTTTAATGTGGGTTCTCCGTCGAAGGTCGGAGAGATCCTCTTCGACAGGATGGGCCTCGAGCCGAAGGCCAAGAAGACGAAGACGGGACAGTATTCCACGAGCGAGGATGTGCTCGAGAAGGTGGCCGCCAGGCATCCTATCGTGGGAAGGATACTGGAATACCGCCAGCTGCGCAAGCTGCTGACCACCTATCTCACGGCTCTGCCGGCAAGCGTGAATCCCGCCACCGGCAAGATCCACACCAACTACAACCAGACGGCCACGGGCACAGGCCGCATATCGTCGACGTCGCCCAATCTCCAGAACATTCCCGTAAGGGAAGACCAGGGACGCGAGATACGCCGTGCCTTCATCGCCGATCCCGGCCACCTCTTCCTCAGCGCCGACTACTCGCAGATAGAGCTGCGCCTCGTGGCCGATTTCGCCTCCGATCCCATCATGATGGAGGCCTTCGCCAACGGCGACGACATCCACTCCATCACGGCGGCCCAGATCTATCATAAGACTCCCGGGGAGGTCACGGCCGACGAACGGCGCCATGCGAAGACGGCCAATTTCGGCATCCTCTACGGCATCTCGGCATTCGGTCTGGCCTCACGCCTCTCCATACCGCGCGGGGAGGCCCAGGAGCTCATCGACAGATATTTCGAGCGCTTCCCCACCATCGACCGCTACATGAAAGAGTCGGTGGAGAAGGCGAGGGCCACCGGCTACACCACGACCATCACCGGGCGCCGCCGCCAGATTCCCGACATCAACAGCCGCAACCAGGTGGTGAGGGGCTATGCGGAGCGCAACGCCATCAACGCGCCTGTGCAGGGCACTGCCGCCGACGTGATAAAGAAGGCGATGGTGGCGATCGACCGCCGCATCCGTGAGGAACACCTGCGCTCGAGCATGATAATGCAGATCCACGACGAGCTCAACTTCGATGTCGTGCCCGAAGAGCTTCCGCGTCTCCAGGCCATCGTCGAGGAGGAGATGGAAGGGGCCTACAGCGGACGCGTGAAGCTGACGGCCTCGTCCGGCGTGGCCACCAACTGGCTCGACGCCCACTGACCCGTGCTTTTGCAGAGCAAATAAGGAAAGAGACCATGACTATATCTATCGAAGGATTCGATCTGCTGTTTGACACGACAGCCAGGGGGGAGACCGCGCGGGAGACGCTGCGACAGGTGGCCGGCGCCATGCCGGGCTCCAGCTTCCTTCTATATACACCGCGCATGCCGCGACGCGATGCAGTGGAGCGTCTCGGGCTGCCCCACAACGTGGAGTTTCGTCTGCCGGCCCCGCAGGGCTTCCATGGGCAGACATGGCGCCTGTGGGGCATCCCCAACCATCTCTCGGCCGACAGGGCCGACATATTCCACGGCCCTTTCGGGCGCCTCCCGCTCAACATCTCAAGCGCCCGCGTGAAGGCTGTGGTGAGTGTCGCCGACGACGACCTCGGGCCGGGCGGCGGAGTGAAGGGATGGGCAAGGCGGGTGCTCGTGGGAAAGGCATGCCGCTCCGCCTCCTTGATAATAGCCGGGAGTGAGGAAGCGAAAGAGAGGATAGCCGGGCTCTACGACGTGGAGAAAGCGCGTATCACAGTGATCGGGAGAAGCGACGCCAACAGGCTGGAGCACCTCTACAGACGCCTGTCTGAAGAGGACTGACCGGGAGGGTGTAGATAAATTTTTTGGAAATATTTCAATTTTTTGGAATTTGGATATGTAAATTGATTACAATTTTAACTAACTTTACACCCTTAAAATCCATAAACTACGTAAGAGGCAAAAATGTCGCATCAACCATATCATATTCCGGCCCTTCTGCCAGAGGCACTCGAAATGTTAGATATCAGGCCCTCTGGCATTTATATCGACGCCACATTCGGCGGCGGCGGCCATTCGCGCGGCATAGCGGAGCGTCTGGGGCCCGAAGGCCACCTGTATTCGTTTGACCGCGACCTTGACGCAGCCGCTAACGTGCTCGACACTCCGGTGTTTACATTTGTACATTCCAATTTCCGATATATAGAGAATTTCATGCGCTTCCACGGCGTGGACAAGGTAGACGGCATTCTCGCCGACCTCGGAGTCTCATTCCATCATTTCGACACCACGGAGCGGGGCTTCTCCTTCCGCACCGACGCGCCGCTCGACATGCGCATGAACACCTCCGGCCAGACCACGGCCGCCGAGCTTATCGCCTCGGCATCAGCGCAGCAGCTGAAGGATATCTTCCGCCAATACACCGACCTGAAGCGCCCCTGCAGCGTGGCCGACGCCATAGTCGCCGCACGCGGCAAGGCTCCGGTCGACACCACCTTCCGCCTGGTGGAGGCGGTCTCCCCTGCGATCAATCCACGTCAGGAGAAGAAGGAGCTCGCCCAGGTGTTTCAGGCCCTGCGCATCACCGTCAACGACGAGATGGGCGACCTCAAGGCCTTCCTTCAGGCCACGGAGAGAGTGCTGCGCCCCGGAGGGCGGCTCGTGGTGCTCACCTATCACTCCGTGGAAGACCGCATTGTGAAGAACTTCATGCGCAGCGGCAACACCGACGGGCGAGAGGAGAAAGACTTCTACGGGCGCAGCCAGACGCCCTGGGAAGTGATCACCCGGCGCCCCATAGAGCCGGGCGAGGCCGAGACAGAGGCCAACCCCCGGGCACGCAGTGCCAAGCTGCGCGCCGCCATCTACAGAAAGGAGGCCTACGGGAATGGGAAAAGAGACTAAGGCGAAGCACCGCGGCAGCGAGGAGGCCGCCGCAAAAGCCGCCTCGCGCCAGAAGACGGCTCTGCACGCCTTCATGGACGACATCCGCTACGGCCGCTCGCTGAGCGTGGACTTCTTCCGCAGAAACGCATGGGTGCTCATGATATTCATCGTGGCAATCATCTCCCTCATGGGGCTCCGATATAAGAACAAGACCAAGATGCTGGAGATCAAAAACCTGACCACAGAACTCAAACACGCCGAGAGCGAGAAGCTCCAGGAGAAGGCCGCCTATATGTCGCTCATCAGGGAGACCGAGATGAAGCGTCTTGTGGAAAATAAAGGACTCGGGCTCCAGTTTCAGGAGCAGCCACCATACGAACTTGAGACAGAATGACAGCGATAACGAGAAAGAAAAAGAAGACCAACAACAAGAAGACGATCTTCATGCGCTACGGCGTGATATGCGCCGGCTTCATACTGCTGTCGATAGGCGTGATCGTCAAGCTCTTCTCCACGACGGTGGTGCAGGCCAACGCCTGGAACGAACGCGCCCGCAAGGAGCTGGCCAAAGTCAGCGTTATAGCTCCGGAGCGAGGCAACCTCCTCGCCGACAACGGTAACATCCTGGCCTGCAACCTGAAGGTGTATGACATCAAGGTCGACCTGCGCCACGAGCGCGTATTGAGGCAGAAGGTGCTCCCCTGGGACAAGATCGACTCGCTCGCCGACTCGCTCGACCGCTACTATCCGCAGCGCGCAGACCTCGAGCAGCCTGTAGACCCGAAAAGCCCCCACTCCTGGCACACGCGCCTCAGACGCGAATTCGAGAAGGAGCCGGGCAAGAGGGCGAGGGCCCTGCGCATAGCCCGCAAGAAGACCGAGGAAGACTACACGAGGATACGCAATTTCCCGTATTTCAAAGACTTCAAGGGGAAGGGCTTCCGTGTGCCGGTGTATAAGGAGGAGAAAAACATGCGCATCTATCCCTACGGGAAGATGGCCTACCGAAGCATCGGCCGCGTCAACGAGAACTTCGAGACCGGAGAATTCCACGGCTACTCCGGGCTGGAGAAAGACCTCGACACCCTTCTCTACGGCAAGCCGGGACGCGCCAAGAAAGTGGCCCTCACAAAAGGCATCACCAACTGGGTGGCCAAGGCCCCGGTGAGAGGCTACGACATTCACACCACCATCAACATCGACCTCCAGGACATGCTGGAAGAGGAGCTCCACAACATCTGCAGCGAGGCGAGGGCAGAATGGGGCACCGCCATCCTCATGGAGGTGGCCACCGGCGAGATCAAGGCGATCTCCAACATTGAGCTTCTCGATGACGGCACCTACGGGGAGGCCCTCAACCGTGCCGTGCTCCCCTTCGAGCCCGGCTCCGTGATGAAGCCCATCTCGTTGATGATAGCCTTCGAGGACGGGCTGGTGAGAAACGTCACCGACATGGTGGACTGCAGCCCCTTCCAGCGCACCTCCGACCCCCACGGCTCCGGGCCCAAGACCATGAAGCAGGTGATCGAGCAGTCGTCAAACACCGGTATCTCCCGAGTGATATTCCGGGGCTACGCGAGCCACCCGGAGGCCTTCTACGACCGTCTGGCCTCCATCGGCTTCTTCGAGCCGATACATTCGGGCATCGCCGGAGAATGCACCCCGAGGATACGCCGCCTTGTGGACAGGGACAGCCGGGGCAACAACATCACGATGACGGCGCGCCATCTCGACCTCGCGCGCCAGGCCTACGGCTACAACACCGAGATTCCGCCTCTCTATACCCTCTCCGTCTACAACGCGATAGCCAACGACGGACGTTACGTGAGGCCGCATCTCGTGAAGTCGCTCATCTCGGAAGACGGACGCGACTCCATACTGCCCATCCCCTACATCCGCGACAGCATCTGCTCGCCGGGCACAGCCGCCAAGGTCAGGGAATGCATCCGTGAGGTGGTGTGGGGCGAGCACGGCACGGCGCGCATGGTGCGCGACGACCGCGTGGAGGTCGCCGGCAAGACCGGCACCGCCTATCCCGTGGAGGGAGGCGTCTACGACCATTCCAAGCGGCGCTATGCCTTCGCCGGCTTCTTCCCATACTCCAATCCCCGCTACAGCTGCATTGCGCTGATCCTGGCCCCCTCGGGCACCAGCGCCAACCGCACCTCGGGCCAGGTGGTGAAGAACATGGCCGTGAAGATGTATGCCCGCGGGCTGCTCGACAATGTGTCGACCTACACGCTCACCAAGGCCGACAGCAAGCCGGTGGTGAGCGGCGGTGAGGGCGGACGCGGCATCGCGGCTTCAGTAGGAGCCTCGGGAAGCCGCCGCCTACGCACCACGAAGCCGGCGCCGGGGAGCGCCACAGTGCCCGACGTGAAGGGATATGACGTGCGCGAGGCCGTCAGGATCCTGGAATCGAAGGGACTCAACGTGAGGATCAAGGGAGCGGGGCGCGTGGTGGGCCAGTCGATAGCCGCGGGCCAGCCATTCACCCAGGGCGCACCGATCACAATATATCTGAAAATATAGACTCATTATACATCCGCAGAAATGACAGAGAAATTATCGCGACTGCTCAGCGACATCAGCGTCGTGGAGGTTATCGGCGACACAGACATCAACATAGTAGGCATAGAGAGCGACTCACGCAAGGTGGGCAAGGGAGGGCTGTTTGTGGCCGTGAGGGGCACACAGACCGACGGACACAAATACATACCGGTGGTGGCGAGCGCCCACGTGGCGGCCATCGTCTGCGAGGAGCTGCCCTCCGCCATAGAGCGAGGCATCACATATATCAAGGTGGCCGACAGCGCCGAGGCGCTCGGCCGGCTCGCCTCCGCATGGTGGGGCCACCCCTCGCGCAGGCTCAGCCTGGTGGGAGTGACCGGCACCAACGGCAAGACCACCACAGCCACACTGCTCTACGAGATGGCCAGGCTCGAGGGCTTCAAGGCCGGACTGCTGTCGACCGTCTGCAACTACGTCTGCGACGAGGCCATACCCACCACCCACACCACGCCTGACCCGCTGACGCTCAACGCACTGCTGGCCAGAATGGTGGATGCCGGCTGCGAATATGCCTTCATGGAGGTGTCGAGCCACGCCATGGCCCAGAAACGCGTGGCGGGCCTCAAATTCCTCGGCGGCATCTTCACCAACCTCACACGCGACCATCTCGACTACCACGGCACGGTGGAAAACTACATGAACGCCAAGAAGGCCTTCTTCGACATGCTGCCCTCCGACGCCTTCGCGCTGGTCAACATCGACGACAAGGCAGGCAGGTATATGGTGCAGAACACTAAAGCCAAAGTATTCACCTACTCTCTGCGCAGCGATGCCGACTACCGCGGGCGTGTGCTTGAGACGCGCCTCGACGGCACCCTGATGACCCTCAACGGACGCGAGCTGGAGGTGCGCTTCACGGGACGCTTCAACGCCTACAACCTGACCGGCGTCTACGGCGCCGCCATCCTCTCCGGCTTCGACCCGGAGGAGGTGATAGTCAACATGAGCCGTCTCGTGCCCGTCGCCGGACGCTTCCAGCCCTTCATGTCGAAGACCGGAGTGGCCGCCATTGTCGACTACGCCCATACCCCCGACGCCCTTGTCAACGTGCTCGACACCATCAGGGAGATCGTGGGTCCGCAGGGCGAGATCATCACGGTGGTGGGCGCCGGCGGCAACCGCGACCACGGCAAGCGTCCGATGATGGCCCAGGAGGCCGCGTGCCGTTCCGACCAGCTGATCCTCACCAGCGACAATCCCCGCTTCGAGGATCCCGAAGCCATAATCGCCGACATGAAGGCCGGCCTCAACGCCGACGAGCTCAGCCGCACGCTCTGCATCACCGACCGCCGCGAGGCCATCGCCAGGGCCGTGGCCATGGCAAAGCCCGGCAACGTGATACTCATCGCTGGCAAAGGCCACGAGCCCTATCAGGAAGTAAATGGAGTGCGCCATCATTTCGACGACCGCGAAGTAGCCGCCGAGCTTCTCTCACGCCTCTGAAACACAGCAACATCTTCCCTACCAATCCATCCGACAAATGTTTTACTCGCTATTCCAACACATAATAGAATCCGACTTCCCCGGCGCCCATCTGATGAGCTACATCACCTTCCGCTCAGGCGCCACATTCACGCTCGCGCTGCTCATAGCGCTCGTGTTCGGCCACACCATTATCCGCAGGCTGCAGAAGATGCAGGTGGGCGAGGTGGTGAGAGACCTCGGGCTCGAGGGGCAGATGAAGAAGACGGGCACCCCCACGATGGGTGGAATCATCATAATCCTGGCGATTCTCATCCCCTGTCTGCTCGTGGGCAACCTTTCCAACATCTACATGGTGCTGATGCTGGTGGCCACGGTGTGGATGGGAGCCATCGGCTTCCTCGATGACTTCCGCAAGCTGAAATACCACAACAAGGACGGACTGAAAGGGAAATACAAGGTGACAGGCCAGGTGGGTCTGGGACTGATCGTGGGCATCACGATGTGGCTCTCCCCCGCCGTGGTGATGAGCGAGAACACCGAGGTGGAGAATGCCGACAGCCATCAGACGGAGGTGGTGCACTCGACGCAGTACGTGAAGTCGCCCCAGACCACGATTCCGTTTGTAAAGAACAACAACTTCAACTACAACTGGCTGACCAACTGGATCAAAGACAGGCACACCGCCCAGACGCTGGGGTGGCTCGTATTTGTGGCCGTGGTGATATTCGTGGTGACGGCCGTGAGCAACGGCGCCAACCTTACCGACGGGCTCGACGGACTATGCGCGGGCACCTCGGCGATCATAGGCCTGGCGCTCGCCGTCATGGCCTATCTGGGCGGCAACATGATATATTCAGGCTACCTCAACATCATGTATATCCCCGGCTCTGAGGAGATGGTGGTCTATGCCGGAGCGTTTATCGGCGCCCTTGTGGGCTTCCTGTGGTATAACGCCTTCCCGGCCCAGGTCTTCATGGGCGACACCGGAAGCCTCACCATCGGAGGCATCCTCGCCGTCTTCGCCATCCTGATACGCAAGGAGCTGCTCATTCCGCTGCTCTGCCTCATCTTCTTCCTCGAAGACATAAGCGTGATCATGCAGGTGGCCTATTTCAAATACACCCGCCGCCGCTGCGGCGAGGGACGCCGCATCTTCAAGATGACGCCGCTCCACCACCACTTCCAGAAGGGTGGCGACGACACCATCAAATGCCTGGTGAAGTTTCCCTCCCACCCCATTCCGGAGTCGAAGATCGTGGTGAGGTTCTGGATCGTAGGCATCCTGCTGGCGGCAATAACATTCGTGACACTGAAAATAAGATAATGCAAGATATATGACACACGATACCAAGATAGAGAAATTAGTGGTGCTCGGCGCCGGAGAGAGCGGCGTGGGAGCCGCCGTGCTGGGCAAAGCGAAAGGGATGGAGGTCTGGGTGAGCGACTCGGGCCGTATCGCGGAGCGCTACCGCGAGGAGCTGGAACGGCGCGGCATACCTTTCGAGGAGGGTGGCCACACTCCGGAGCGCATCCTCGACGCCGACATCTGCGTGAAGAGCCCCGGCATACCGCCCACGGCCCCCATGGTGACCGAAATAGCGGCCAAGGGGATCCCGGTGCTCAGCGAGATCGAGTTCGCCGGACGCTACACCGACGCCAGGATGGTGTGCATCACCGGCTCCAACGGCAAGACCACCACCACCCTGCTCACCTACCACATACTGCGCGAGGCGGGCATCGACGCCGGGCTCGCCGGAAACGTGGGAAAGAGCCTTGCCCTCCAGGTGGCCGAAGACCCGCATGCCGTCTACGTCATCGAGCTCTCCAGCTTCCAGCTCGAGAACATGTACGACTTCAAGGCCGACATCGCCGTGATGATGAATATCACCCCCGACCACCTCGACCGCTACGACTACAAGATGGAAAACTATGTGGCCGCCAAATTCCGCATCCTGAGAAACCAGACCAAGGACGACTACTTCATCTACTGGAACGATGACCCGGTGATCAAGGAGCAGATGCACCACGTGCAGACCGAGGCGCTCCATCTCCCCTTCAGCGAACATCCCGAAGACAGCGCGGCCGCCTTCGTGGAGGAGGGCATCGTGAGGTTCAAGGTGCCCGGCGATGTCTGGGAGATTCCGCGCGACAAGATCTCGCTGCCGGGGCTGCACAACCTCTACAACTCCATGGCGGCCGGTCTCTCGGCCTCCGTGCTCCATATCCGCGACGAGAAGATCCGCGAGGCGCTCGAAGACTTCGAGGCCGTGGAACACCGCCTCGAGTATGTGGCCACTGTCGACGGCGTGCGCTACGTCAACGACTCCAAGGCCACCAACGTCAACTCCACATGGTATGCGCTCGGGAGCATGACCACTCCCGTGGTGCTGATTCTCGGCGGAAAGGACAAAGGCAACGACTACAGCGAGATAGAGGCGCTTGTAAAGGAGAAGGCACGGGCCGTGGTGGCCATGGGAAAAGACAATTCCAAGATTGTCTCCTATTTCGGCGGCATCGTGCCTGTGGCCGACACTCACAGCCTCGAGGAGGCCATGACGAAATGCCGAGAGCTGGCCAAGGAGGGCGACACAGTGCTCCTCTCCCCATGCTGCGCCAGCTTCGACCTCTTCAATAGCTATGAAGACCGCGGCGACCGCTTCAAGGCCGCCGTCAGGGCAATGGCCGCCCCGGAGGGCCACGACAACTAAAAGCCACGGATATGCCATCCACAACAGAAACACTCCGCGACAGCAGGATACTGATCAAGGAGACCATCGACGGCGTAGCCGCCGCCAGCCGCCGGGACGGGGGCCGCGACCCGAAAGCCCAGCCACGCCGTAAATCCGACCCCTATATCTGGGGCACATACATCATGCTGCTCATCATCTCCGTGGTGGAGCTTTTCAGCGCCTCCAGCGCCGAGGTGACGGGAGCCAACGTCTACATGCCTCTGATACGCCACGGCATATTCCTCGTGGTGGGACTGGGCTGCGTGCTCGGCCTTCAGAAGATACACTACGGCTACATTGCGCGTTTCGCGAGCTTCTTCGCCCTGATCTCGCTCGTGCTTCTCGTGCTCTCCAACTTCATAGGGGTGGAGATCAACGGCGCGCAGCGCGCCATCCGCATCGCGGGCTTCACCATCCAGCCTCCTGAGATCGCGAAGCTCGCGATGGTGGTGCTTCTGGCCACGATTCTCGGGCGCAACCAGTGTCGCGGCGGCGTCTACAACAAAGGAATAGTTTTCTCGGCCTTGGTGGTAATGGTGTTCGGTCTTTTTCTCTGGCGCAACGGTCTGACCAACACCATCCTCGTGATGAGCGTCAGCATCTCGATGTTCATCATCGGAGGAATACCCATCAAGAAGCTGGCCGTCGTGCTCTGCATCTACGCGCTTGGCGTCGGAGTGCTCTATATGGTGAAATCCGACAGGGAGCAGGACGATGAGTTCAACGAGATCGGACGCACTGAGGCGGTGGCCTCCAGCGGCAGGGGGAGCTTCGGCCGCTCGGAGACATGGATCGGACGTATCAATCGCCATCTCAAGGGAGTGGATCCCTACGACCCGATTACCGACGAGAACCGTCAGGTGATATTCGCCAAGATAGCCCAGGCCAACGGCGGAGTGCTCGGCCAGGGCCCCGGCAACTCCCGTGAGAGCGCACGGCTGCCGCTCGCCTTCTCCGACTACATATACTCCATCATAGTGGAAGACACCGGATTCGTAGGAGGCGCCATACTGCTGGCGCTCTATCTGGCACTTGTGGCGCGGGCAGGAGTGATAGCCTACCGCTGCACCCGTGCGGTGCCGGCGTTTCTCGTAATGGGATGTGCCGTTCTGATAGTGTTTCAGGCCCTTGTACACATGGCTATAGTGACGGGGCTCTTCCCTGTGTCGGGACAGCCGCTGCCGCTCATATCCAAGGGTGGCACCTCGGTGGTGGTGATGTCGATAGCAATCGGCATCATGCTCTCGGTGAGCCGCCACGCCGCGACCTCGGCCAATAAGGAGGCGCTGAAGATGGAAGACAAGACACTGCCCACCGACATGCGCACCGAAAACTTCTCACAATCATTCAACGAACCCCAGAAATGACTACAGACCCGAAGCGCCCGCTCAGGGTGCTGATAAGCGGCGGCGGCACGGGGGGCCATATCTTCCCCGCGCTCTCAATCGCCAACGCACTCAAAGACAGAGACAACGCGGAAATCCTCTTCGTAGGAGCCGACAACCGCATGGAAATGGAGCGTGTGCCCGCCGCGGGCTACGAGATCATCGGGCTTCCGGTGGCAGGCTTCGACCGCAAGAGGTTGTGGCGTAACATCGGAGTGCTCTTCAAGCTATGGAAGAGCATGCGCAAGGCGCGCCGCATAGTGCGCGGGTTCAGGCCCGACATCGCCGTGGGCGTTGGGGGCTACGCCTCAGGCCCTACCCTCAAGGCCGCCCAGAAGGCCGGAGTGCCCACCCTGCTCCAGGAGCAGAACTCCTACGCAGGGGTCACCAACAAGCTCCTGGCCGCCAAAGCCGCCCGCATATGCGTGGCCTATCCGGGCATGGAGCGCTTCTTTCCGTCCGACAGGATAGAGATGACGGGCAATCCCGTGAGAAAAGACATACTCCGCCCGGGGCTCAGTGTGGAGAAAGCGAGAGAGAGCTTCGGGCTCGACCCCGGAAAGCCGGTGGCGCTCTTCATCGGCGGCAGCCTCGGGGCGCTCACCATCAACGAGAGCGTGGAGGCATCGCTCCGACGCCTCGCCGACGCCGGGCTCCAGGTGATATGGCAGACCGGCAAGAGCTTCATCGACCGCGCCCACCGGAGCTGCAATGGAATGAAGGGAGTGGTGGCCACGGCATTCGTCACCGACATGGCGGCGGCCTACCGGGCGGCCACCGTCGTGGTGTCGCGCGCCGGTGCCGGCACCATCAGCGAGCTCGAGCTTCTCGGCAAGCCCGCGATACTCGTGCCTTCTCCCAATGTGGCCGAAGACCATCAGACCAAGAACGCCATGGCGCTGAGCAGCAAGGGCGCCGCAGTGCTCGTGACGGACGCCGACGCGCGCCGCGACCTGACCGCCGAGGTGCTCGCCCTGGCCGCCGACGGCAAGCGCCGGGAGTCGATGCGCAAGGCGATTGAGGCACTTGCCCTTCCCGACGCCGACGTCAAGATAGCGGAAGAGATTGAAAAGATCACAGGTAGGGAAAAATAAGATATCCATGGCAAATCAACGACTGTATTTCATAGGGGCCGGCGGCATAGGCATGGCCAATCTTGTAAGATACTATCTGCTGAGGGGCGCCGAAGTGGCGGGCTACGACCGCACCCCCTCGGCCCTCACAGACGCGCTCGGGAAGGAAGGGGCGAGAATCGTCTTCGACGATGACCCGGAGCTCATCGGGGAGCCATGGCGCGACGCCGGCAACACCCTGGTGGTGAGGACTCCGGCAGTGCCTGAGAGCAACCGGCAGCTGCGGTGGTTTCGCGACCACGGCTTCCGCATAGTGAAGCGCGCCGAACTGCTGGGGGAGATCACACGCCACCGCAAGGGAATATGTGTGGCCGGCTCCCACGGCAAGACCACGACATCGTCGATGATCGCCAACATACTGCGCCACACGCACGAGGGGTGCAACGCCTTCCTCGGCGGCATACTGCGCAACATCAACAGCAACTTCGTGTCGGCTCCGCAGTCGCCCTGGGCGGTGATCGAGGCCGATGAATACGACCGGTCGTTCCACCACCTCTCCCCTTTCATCGCCGTGGTGACCTCGACCGACCCCGACCATCTCGACATCTACGGCGACGAGGCCGGATTTCTGGAAGGCTTCGCCCGCTTCACAGAGCTGGTGGAGCCCGGGGGCACACTCATCGTGCATACCGGGCTAAAGCTTAAGCCGAGGGTGCGCCGGGGCGTCGACGTGGTCAGCTACAGCGGTGGAAGCGAAGGCGACTGGCATGCCAGCGACGTGAGGTATGGCGACGGCGAGCTGCGCCTCACCATCACGGGCCCGGGTGTGGAGATCGGCGACATCAGCCTCGGGGTGCCCGTGGAGATCAATATCGACAACGCCGTGGCGGCAGCCGCAGCGGCCACGCTGGCCGGCGCCACTCCTCAGGATATCAGGCGCGGGCTGGAGGAATTCCAGGGTGCCAAGCGCCGTTTCGAGATCTGGGACGACGGGAAGGACGGCACGCCGGTGCTGATCGACGACTACGCCCACAGCCCCAACGAGGTCAAAGCATCGATCGAGTCGGTGAAGCGTCTGTATCCCGGGCGCCGGCTGTCGGTGGTGTTTCAGCCACACCTATACACCCGCACCCGCGACTTCGCGCCGGAGTTTGCGGCGGCCCTGTCGGCGGCCGACGAGGTAATCATGCCTGAGATCTATCCGGCACGCGAACAGCCTATCCCGGGAGTTGACTCCGGCCTGATAATGAAAGACGTGAAATGTGAGTCAAAACGACTGATTGAGCGAAAAGATTTGCTGAATTTGATAAAAAATAGTAATTTTGACATTCTAATGACTCTGGGAGCGGCCGATATCGACAGGCTGCTTCCCGACATACAACACATATTGAAAGGAAAGATAACACCCGTAGGAGAAGGCGCATAATGCGTAAGACGTTGATAAAATGGATATTGCTGACGCTGCTGATAGCTTATTCGGCAGCCGTGACCGCATGGGCCCGCACCGAGGCCTCGAAACACTCGTGCAAGGGTATCGAGGTCAGCATCGAAGGGGGACGCGGGGCCGACTCCGTGACACGCCAGGGCGTGCTCGAGGAGCTTGCGAAAATGCCCATGCGCATCGTGGGCATCCCCGTGCAGCAGCTCGACCTGATGCGCATCGAGAGCTATCTGGCGGGCTACAGCAATTTCGAGCAGGTGACATGCGCGCTGACCACCGACGGCCTGCTGCGGGTCAGCGTGGTGCCGATGATTCCCGAAGTCAGGGTCTTCAGCGACACCGCCAGCTACTATATCAACAAAGAGGGGAAACGCATCAAGTCGAACGCCAATTTCTATGTCGACACGCCGATTGTGAGCGGCGACTTCACCTCGACGTTCCGCCCCCAGGACGTGCTGCCCGTCACGCGCTTCATAACCTCCGATCCGGAGCTAAGGGAGCTGGTGGCCATGGTGGTGGCCCGCGACGCCGACAACATCTACCTCGTGCCGCGCATACTGGGCCACGTGATCAACTTCGGCGACACCACGAGGCTGGCCGAGAAGAAGCGTGCCCTCTTCACCATGTATCACAAGGTGATGCCCTATAAGGGCTGGGACGAATACGACACCATCTCAGTGAGATTCCGCGGCCAGATAGTGGCCACGCGCCGCGACAAGACGCTGCTCAACCATGGGCCTGCAACCGACGACAACGAGGTCGACCCCGAGGAGGCAACCCTGCCCGACGACCCCGCATAACAATCCTCAACAAAAGCCAACAGCAAAGCAATGCCAATAGACCAGGAACGATATATCGCCGCTGTGGAAGTCAGCAGCTCGAAGATAGTAGCCGCCGTCGGGAAGATCTCTCCCGACGGGCAGCTTGAAGTGATTGCCGTGGAGCAGGAAAAAGGCGTGGAGGCCGTGAGATACGGCATCATCCAGAACCTTGAGGAGACCTCCATGAAAATCGCAAGGATCATCAACAGGCTCGAGCAGCGTCCGGCGCTCGCCCACCGCCGCATCACCGGGCTATACGTGGCGCTCTCCGGGCGCTCGCTGCGAAGCATCGCCACCGAAGTGTCGATGCCGCTGCCCGACGACACGGAGATCAACGAAGACATACTGCGACGCCTGCGCGACAACGCTCTCCACACCCCTATCGACAGCTCGCTGGAGGTGGTCGACGCCGTGCCACGCATCTACCGCCTCGGCAAGACCGACACCCACTCCCCCAAAGGCATGATCGCCAACTCCATCCGCGCCACGTTCGACCTCATCGTATGCCGCCCGGAGCTCAAGCGCAACCTCATGCGCACCATATCCGACAAGCTCGGCATCAAAGTGAGCGGATTTGTGGTGACGGCCCTGGCCACCGGCCACCTCATACTCTCCGACGAGCAGAAACGCCTCGGCTGCATGCTCGCCGACATGGGCGCCGAGACCACAACGGTCACCATCTACAAGGGGGGCTATCTCAGATATTTCGCCACCCTGCCTCTCGGCGGCCGCAACATCACCCGCGACATCACCTCGCTCAACCTGCTCGAGGAGAAAGCGGAGGAGACCAAGATCACCTCCGGCCAGGCCATTCCCAACGACAGTCCCAGCACGCTCAACATCAACGGCATAAAGATCTCAGACGTCTCCAACCTCATTGTGGCCCGCGCCGAGGAGATTGTGGCCAATGTGCTCGAGCAGACAGAATACGCCGGGCTCAGGGAGAACGACCTGCCGGCCGGCATCATCTGCATCGGGGGCGGCTCACGCCTCAACGGCATGCTCGACCTGCTCTCGGAAGTGGGCAACCTGCCTGTGAACCGCGGACAGCTCCCCCCCTATGTGAAGGTCGACGACGCCAAGGTGTCGCATGCCGAGATCATCGAGGTGACAAGTGTGCTCTACGCAGGAGCCACCCATTCCACCGACGAATGCCTGGAGGAGCCGAAGCCCCATGAGCTCCCCGCCACCGGAACGGCGGCGGCCGAAACCGAGCCCCGCGAAGACGAGCCCCGCGAGCCTAAACCCAAGCGGCCCGGAAAGTTCAACACCTTTTTCCGCAATGTGGGCGACCGTATGTCGAGACTCTTCACCACTCCCGATGAAGACAATTCCGACCTGCTCGAATGAATCCATCCTATTAACTGAAGAATTTTGCGCTATCACAACAAAGATATGGAAGACGACACACCATTGACTCCAGATATAACCGACGACTCCAGCTTCGTCAAGACCGACGGCAACACGATTATCCAGGTGATCGGCGTGGGCGGCGGCGGCGGCAACGCCGTCAACTACATGTACCAGCAGAACATCCCGATGGTGAACTTCGTGGTCTGCAACACCGACAAGCAGCATCTCGAGATGTCGCCGGTGCCGAAAAAGCTCCTCATCGGCTACGAGCTGACGCGCGGACTGGGGGCCGGCAACGACCCCACGGTGGGCCGCCAGTGCGCCGAGGCCGACGAGCAGCTGATCAAAGACCTGTTTCAGCCTCCGATCGAGATGGTGTTCATCACCGCCGGCATGGGTGGCGGCACAGGCACCGGCGCCGCTCCCGTGGTGGCCCGTCTGGCTCATGAGGCCGGCATGCTCACCATCGGCATCGTCACGGTGCCCTTCATGTTCGAGGGGCAGAAAAAGGTGGTGAAGGCCCTCGAGGGCGCCAACGAGATGAAGAAATATGTCGACGCCCTGCTGATGATCAACAATGAGAACCTCATCGAGCTATACAAGGACCTCAACTTCTTCAATGCCTTCGGGAAGGCCGACGACACGCTGGCCAACGCGGCGCGGAGCATCTCGGAGATCATCTCCGAGAAATGCTATATCAACGTCGACTTCCGCGACGTGAAAAGCACACTGAAAGACAGCGGCACGGCCATCATCTCCACCGCCTACGGCGAGGGCGAGCACCGCATATCGAACGCCATCAGCAACGCCCTGCACTCCCCCCTGCTCAAGAAGCACGACATAAACTCCTCGAAACGCCTGCTGCTCAAGTTCTCCTGCTCCCAGCACAGCGCCAACCCCATACGCATGGAGGAGATCAACGAGATATATCAGTTCACATCCCAGCTCTCGGCCAACATCGACGTGAAATGGGGCATCGCCGACAATCCGGAGATGGGCGACAAGGTGAAGGTGACGGTGCTCGCCTCAGGCTTTGACATGCACATCCAGGACAAGGTGATAGCGGGCGACAAAGAGAAACGGGTGGCCGAGAGCGAGGACGGCAACACCATCGACTTCGGCGGCGAGGGCGCCGCGAAGCCCGAACCGGCGGCCGCGGCGCCTGTTGAGCCCTCGGTGACCATGGGCCAGGTGATCGACATCTACGGCAAGGACAAGGTGATGAAGCAGCGCCGCATGGCCGCAAAGATGAAATACGCGGTGCTGAAGCCCTCGCAGTTTGACGACCACGAGGTGATCGCGCGCATCGAGAGCGTGCCCACCTTCAAGCGCGACAGCCGCTTCAACGACGAGCTGCAGAAGCTCTCCGACATCGACAACGACAACAACCGGAGCCGCGACGAAGAGGAAAGCTCGGCGGCGACAATCTCATTCACTTGAATACCAACGACAAGCAATGGACAATAAATTTCAAATGGTGGCCAAGACATTCGGTGGCCTGGAGGAGGTGCTCCGCGATGAGCTGATAGCCCTCGGCGCCGTGAATGTCGAGATGGGAAAGCGCATGGTGGCCTTCGAGGGCGACCTGGAGATGATGTACCGTGCCAACCTCTGCTGCCGCACGGCGCTCAGGATCCTGAAGCCTATAGCCAAATTCACCGCCGACGACACCGACGAGCTCTACGACGCCGTGCGCGACTACGACTGGAGCCAGGTGATGGGCCCCGACTCCACTTTCTGCATCGACTCGACGGTCAACAGCCGTGAGTTCACCCATTCCAAATATGTCAGCTATAGAGTGAAAGACGGCATAGCCGATCATTTCTCCGACAAATACGGACGCCGCCCCTCCGTGAGACTCACCGGCGCCGACGTGCAGCTCAACGTGCATATCCTCGACAACCGCATCACCATCTCGCTCGACTCCAGCGGCGAGCCCCTGAGCAAGCGAGGCTACCGCGTGGAGCAGACAGAGGCCCCCATCAACGAGGTGCTCGCCGCCGGCATCATCATGATGACGGGATGGCGCGGCGACTGCGACCTGGCCGACCCCATGTGCGGCTCCGGCACTTTCCTCATCGAAGCGGCACTCATCGCCGCCAACATCAACCCGGGCATCTTCCGTCAGGGTTTCGCCTTCGAGAAATGGCCCGACTTCGACAGGGAGCTCTTCGAGCGCCTCTACAACGATGACTCCGCCGAGCGCGAGGTCAATATAAAGATCTACGGCGGCGACATCGACCCGGAAGCCGTGTCTATCGCGCGCCGCAACATACGCTCGGCCAAGGTCGACGACATGGTGGAGCTCGTGTGCCGTCCATTCAGCGAATGGACCGACAACGCTCCCGATGGTGTGCTCGTCACCAATCCGCCTTACGGAGAGCGCCTGAAACCGGAGAACATCACCGCCCTCTATAAGGGCATCGGCTCCACTCTCAAGAACTATTTCAAGGGATGGCACGCCTGGATCATCGGCTACCGCGACGAGCATTTCTCAGCCATAGGCCTCAAACCCACCACGAAGATTCCCCTCGACAACGGAAGCCTCGAATGCTCGCTGAGGGAATACGTGATGTTTGACGGC
Organism: uncultured Muribaculaceae bacterium; assembly: GCA_947626355.1. Taxonomy (GTDB): domain Bacteria; phylum Bacteroidota; class Bacteroidia; order Bacteroidales; family Muribaculaceae; genus Lepagella. Next base: position 16,119 of record CANQRV010000015.1, on the reverse strand, counting down.
TCCTATTCCGACTTCCGCGCCTCGGGCAACGACCTCGGACGCGATGAAGAGCAGCGTGAGGACCGCCGCCCCAGAAAGATGAAGCATATCTCCAACGACGAATGGAAGAAGGAGACGCGTAAGTTTCAGGGGATGCGCCACAACAAGCCCCGCCGTGACGACCGCGGCGACCGTGAGGAGCGTCAGGACCGTAAGGGGCGCTTCGACCGCGACCGCCGCTTCGACCGCGACGAACGCCCGGAACGCAATGGCCGTTTCGACCGCGACCGCCGCTTCGACCGCCCTGACCGCAAGGCACGCTTCGACCGCGACGAGCGCCGCGACAGCGCGTTCGCTCCCGCTCGCCACGTGGCCAACCGCGGCCCAAGGCTCCCGGAAGACTCAGCAGTAGTGTTCGACGTGCCGCGCCTGCGCAAGCGCAAGGGTTGGAAGAAACCTGGCGAAGACTCCGACGCGGAGTCCTGAATCCATAACAAGTCTTAATCCTGTGAAAACATCAGCCGTATGAAAGAACGTCTCAACATATTGATACTCGGGCATGGCGCCAGAGAGTCGGCCATAGCCTGGAAGCTGCAGCAGAGCAGCCGCACCGCTACGCTCTATATGGCTCCCTACGGCATACCCGGAGTGGAGGGAGTGCGCATCGACCCTCTTGATTTCGACGCTGTGGCCCGGTTTGTGGGAGCCAACAGCATCGACATGGTGATTCCCGGCGGGGAAGGGCCCATAGTGGCCGGCATAGCCGACGCTCTTTCGGAGGTGGATGTAAAGGTGATAGCTCCCGACAAGGCATGCGCCAGGCTGGAGGGAAGCAAAGAGTTTGCCAAGGAGTTCATGAGCCGCCACAGCATCCCGACAGCCCGCTTCATGACGGTGACTCCCGACTGGCTCGAGGAAGGGCTCAATTTCATCGACTCGCTCCACGCGCCCTACGTGCTCAAGGCCGACGGGCTCGCCCACGGCCAGGGCGTGATCATCCGCGAGACGGCCGACGAAGCCAAGCAGACGCTGCGCGAGATGCTCGACGGCATGTTTGGCGAGGCTTCGTCGACGGTCGTCATCGAGGAGTTCGTGGCCGGTCAGGAATGCTCCGTCTTTCTCGCTGTCGACGGCGAAGACTATCTGCTGCTGCCGGCGGCAAAAGACTATAAGAAGATAGGGGAGGGCGACAAAGGGCCCAACACGGCCGGTATGGGCGCGGTATCGCCGGTGCCGTTTGTCGACGCGGAATTCATGGAGAAGGTGGAGCGCCGCATCATCCAGCCCACGCTCAGAGGGCTTAGGGAGGAAGGCCTCGACTTCCGCGGATTCCTCTTTCTGGGGCTCATGGAGCAGGAAGGAGAGCCGGTGCTTATCGAATACAATGTGCGTTTGGGCGATCCGGAGGCGGAGGCGATACTGCCGCGCATCGAGAGCGACATCGTGGACGTGCTGGAGGGAATCGCCGACCGCACGCTGGCGCTCAAGCGCCTGCAGACCTCAGACCTCTGCTCGGCGGCCGTGGTGCTCGCTGAGAGAGACTATCCGGGGCCCGTCGACGCCGCCAAGCCCGTAGAGGGGCTCAACGCTCCCGATGCCGGCTACACCGTGTTTCCGGGAGAGATCCTTTTCACCACCGACAACCTCGCCTTCTCCGACGGCGGCCGCGTGGCTACGGTGGAAGCGCTCGGCGCCAGCCTGCCTGAAGCCATCGGCAAGGCCCTCGCCGGAGCCGGCGACATACACTTCGATGGCAAATACTTCCGCCGCGACATAGGGTTCGACCTGCTCGGCCCTTCGCCCTTAATACCCTCAGCCGATGTATAAGCACGAGATCGGAGCCGAAGGGCTCGTGATGGCCGCCATCCTCGCCGGGCTCATGATGGCCGGCGCGCTGCTTTTCGCGGAGCTCCCCGTCGTGGAGACCCCGCTCGGCGTCTGCCTGCCGTCGCCCAACGAATGGCATCTCGACCGCTGGGTGTCGTGGGGCATCAACCTTACGCTGACCGTCGGCATAGCATGCGCACTCTACCTCATCAACAAGCATTTCAACTTCATACGCACCACCGACACAGTGCTTCCGGCAGCATTTCTGGTGCTTATGGCGGCAGTGCCGCAGGTGTCGATGCGACTTGACGCCGGCGTCCTGGTGAGTTTCGTGTGGGCCGGTCTCCTGCCGCTTCTCTTCGCCGTCTACCGTCGCCCCAACGCCACCCAGCAGATGTTTGTGGCCGCCACGTTCATATCCCTGGGCTCGATGTTATGCTACGCTTTCGCGCTCTACGCCGTCGGGCTGCTGATTCTCGGCGCCATGATGAAGGTGCTCCGGATCAAGGAATTCATCGCCACGCTGCTTGGACTCGCCGCCCCCTACTGGGTGGGAATCGGATTCGCGCTCATCAGTCCCTCGTGGTTCCACATGCCGGAGCCCGCCAATTTCATCATGGACTTCAGGCCCGATGTGGAGTCAGTGCTCCTCGCCTCGACCGTAGGCCTCACTCTGCTTTGGGTGGTTCCGCTGAGCCTGCGTAACTCCATACGCCTCTATGCCGGCAATTCGCGGATACTGGCCATGAACTTCAGCTTCACCGTGCTCGGAATCATAAGCATCCTCGGGATGCTCATAGACTACGGCAATATCGCCACATATATCCCCACACTGTTTATGAGCGCAGCCGTGACGCTCGCCGAGAGCATGGCCCTCTGGCCGCCGCGCAAGCCCTCGATTCCGCTCTCCCTCCTCGTGGCCTCATATCTCGGCCTCAGTGTGGCCCTTATCTATTTCCTCTACTGATGAAGATCATTATCGACAAGGACATACCCTTTATCGACCGGCGCCTCGACGGGCTGGCCGAAGTGGTCAGGGTCGACCAGAACGGCTTCACCCCGGAGCTCGTGGCCGATGCCGACGCACTGATGATACGCACACGCACCCGTTGCTGCCGCGAACTGCTCGAAGGCTCGAAAGTGAGCCTCATAGCCACAGCCACCATCGGCACCGACCAGATCGACATACCCTGGTGTGAGAGCGCCGGGATCAAGGTGGAGAACGCCGCCGGATGCAACGCGCCCGCGGTGGCCCAGCACGTGATCTCCACGCTGCTCCACATGGGCTTCGACGGCTCTAAGAAGCCCCTCGGCATCGTGGGCTACGGACATATAGGCGTCATTGTGGCCGACTGGGCGCGACGCATCGGATGGCAGACGCTGGTGTGCGACCCGCCACGCAAGGAGGCCGGCATGGCCGACGAGGACTATATCCCTCTCGAGGAGTTGCTCGCGAAGAGTGGCGCCGTGACAGTGCATACGCCGATGACCAGGACCGGGCGCCACGCCACGCATCATCTGATAGGGGAGCGTGAGCTCGCCCTGATGGCGGAAGGCTCGATTCTGGTGAACGCCGCCCGTGGCCCGATAGTCGACAACAAGGCGCTGCTCGCCGCCATCAGGGAAGGCAGGATAAGAGCCGCGATCGACACCTGGGAAGGGGAGCCCGACATCATGCCGGAGCTGCTCGACGCCGTGGAATACGGCTCCTGCCATATCGCCGGCTATTCCCGACAGGGAAAGCAGCGCGCCACGCGCATGGCGCTGGAGGCCCTCGAGCGCCATTTCGGCATCGAGATCGACAAGTCGGGTCTCGAGCCCGACTACAAGGCCCCGTCCACCGTCTCCGCAAAGGTCATAGCGGCCTCCTACGATCCGGAGGAGCAGACGCGCTACCTGCGTAACTGCCCGCAGCAGTTCGACCGCCTGCGCGCCGCCTACGAGCTTCGCGAGGAGCCCACATTCTAAAGTCAGGGCGGGATGGCAGGAAAATACTACGTAGTGTGGGAGGGGAGAGTGCCCGGAGTCTACGACAACTGGGACGACGCCCGCGAGCAGGTGGAGAATTACGACGGAGCCCGCTTCAAGGGGTTTGGCTCGGCGGCCGAGGCGGCCGAAGCCTACCGCAGGGGAAACCCTGAGGCCGACACCGCGTCGCTCAGCCGCCTCGTCACCTCCGGAAGATCCGCGCCCAGGCCCGGCCGGGCCGACTATTACGCGTTTCCCGAGATCGACCTCACGGCCTGGGCCGTCGACGCCTCCTGTCAGGGGAATCCCGGCATTATGGAATACCAGGGTGTGGAGGTGGCCACAGGGCGCGTGATATTCCGCATAGGCCCCTTCAGGGACGCCACCAACAACATCGGGGAATTTCTCGCCATCGTCCACGCCATGGCCCTCATGGCCCGCGAGGGCGACTACCACAACATCTATTCCGATTCCGTCTCCGGCATGTCGTGGGTGAGACGGAAGATGGTGAAGACGACACTCGCCCAGACAGCCCACAACAAGAAGGTGTTCGAGCTCATGGCCCGCGCCCTCGCATGGCTGCGCACCCACACCTTCCCATGCCGCGTGATGAAATGGCAGACGGAGCTCTGGGGAGAGATTCCCGCAGACTTCGGACGCAAATGACAAAGGAGGAGATGCGCACACTCCTGACGGGATCGGGAGCCGCTGCCGTGGGATTCGCGGCCGCAATGCCGCCTGACGTCGGAGAAATAGACCGTTTTTCCCGATGGATAGCCCGCGGCGACCATGCGGGAATGACTTATATGGAGCGGCACGCCACGCTGCGCCAGAGCCTCGACAACGTACTGCCCGGCACGCGCACAGTGGTGTCGATGGCCTTCAGCTTCGTACCGCCGCAGGAGCGCCCGCAGACGCTTCCTGCAATCGCCCGCTATGCCTACGGCCGCGACTACCATAAAGTGATACCCGGCCGCCTCGCAGAGCCCTTGAGACGCCTCCGGGAGAGCTATCCGCAGGAGAGCTTCCGCCTCTGCATTGACTCGGCACCGGTGGCCGAGCGCTACTGGGCCGTCAAGGCAGGCATAGGCTTCAGAGGGCTCAACGGCTCGGTGATTGTCGATGGCTGCGGCTGCTACTGTTTCCTCTGCGAGCTGCTGACTACCCTGGAGATAGAGTCCGACACTCCCTCTGGAAAACACTGCCTCCAATGTGGGGAGTGCCTCAGGCGCTGTCCTACAGGAGCGCTCGGCAGCACCGGAATAGACTGCCGCCGATGCCTCAGCTATCTCACCATCGAACACCGCGGCGACTGGGACGCGGAAGGGGAGAGGGCCATGGCCACCGACGCAGGACGCCGAACCCTCTTCGGATGCGATATCTGCCTCACTGCGTGCCCCCACAACAGGAATCTTCCTCCCTCTCCCATAGAGGAATTCCATCCTTCGCCAGACATGCTATCGCTCGACGCCACTTCGCTATTCGGCTCCGACAGAGAGCTCCGGCAGAGGCTCGCCGGATCCCCTCTGCTCAGGGCAAGACCTGAGGGGCTGCGCCGCAACGCGGCCTGGAACAGGAACGGAGAATAATATTCATCCGTTGTTTCTGATCAATCTGTTTTTCAAGTAGGCCGGCTTTCGTTTTCGCATGTTGCGTATGTCGATGTTTTTTACTATCTTTGCAGTTGCGCATGACAAGGACCCGGAGCGATAATTACAGGGCCATGACGGCTGCCGTGCTGGCGCTGCTGATAGCGGCGGCAGGTATTTTCACGCTCCTTCCCCACCATCTGCACCACGCCGCCCTCCACCGCGTATGCTTCGCGATGCCGGCTTCCGGACACCCGGCCGACACGCCGTGCGGAGGCTGCGAGGGACACGGCCTCGACATCGACGGCTGCGGCTACCGCCAGCCGGCGCTGCGCGCCGACTCCCAGAGCCACGATTTTTCCGACGTGCCGGTGATGCAGGCGATGGCCCTCTGCGGAGACGCCGCGGTGCCGGATATATCCGAGACGGAACTTCACGCCTCCCCGGCGGGAGAGCGCCCGTCGTTCACGCCGGGGGCGCCATATCAGGCGGCATGCGCTCTGCGGGCCCCTCCGTCAGGAAATGTTTTTTGAGAAAACAGCCGCCCTAAGGCGGCAATATCGTTAACCCAGAATTCATTTCCTAAACACATCATGACACTTAACATCAAATTCATACCGGCAGCATGGCTCGTGGCCGCTGCCTTACTGTGTCTCCCCGTTTCGTGTGGAGACAGTCATTCATCCGGAGAAGACGGAAAAGAGAAAACCGAATCGGGCGCCGACAGCCACGATGAGCACGGCGAGGAGATCAAGATGACGCCGGAGGCATTCAAGGCCGCCGGCATAGAGGTGGGCACGGCGGAGCCGGGCACATTCTCGGTAGTGGTGAAAGGTCAGGGCGTGATCGAGAGCCCGGCCGATGGTTCGGCTACCATCTCGGCGCCGGCCAGCGGCATAGTGAAGGTGCGCGAGGGCATCGTGCCCGGCGCGGCCGTGTCGGCGGGCGAGCGGCTGTTTACGGTGAGCTCGCGCGGCACGGCGCAGGCCGATGCCACGGCAGGGCTCATAGCGGCCCGCGACGCTGCCGCGCGTGAGCTGAAGAGGGCCGAGGAGCTGCTTCCCGACAACCTCATCACCCGACGCGAATACGAGCAGGCCAAGGCCGCCTATGAGGCCGCGAAGGCTGCCGTGGCGGGCGTGGGAGCGGCCAGCAGCAGGGGAGTGGCGGTGGCCTCGCCGATGGCAGGCCACATAGCCACGCTCGACGTGGCCTCCGGTGCGTTTGTCGAGATGGGACAGCCGCTGGCAACGGTGGCGCAGACACGCCGTCTTGTGGCGCGTATTGACGTCAGCGAGCGCGACCGCGCGCGTCTGGCAGGAGTGGCCGGCGCCAACCTGCGCGTGGCCGGCGCCGACGAGACCGTGAGCCTCGCCGACCATGGCTTCCGCCTCCTCTCCGTAAGCCCCTCGACACAGTCCGGCACTCACTACGTGCCGGTGTACGTGGAGTTTGACAATCCCGGCACATTCGCCAACGGAAGCGTGGTGGAGGCATGGCTGCTCGCCTCTCCGAGAGAAGGAGTGATCGCCCTTCCGAAGAGCGCCATCGTGGAAGACGGCGGCTTCTGCTACGTCTACGAGGAGGTGCATCCCTCTGTGTTCAGGAAGCATGAGGTGACCGTCGGCTCCACCGACGGCTCACGCGTCGAGATCACGTCGGGACTCCGCGGGGGCGAGAGGATAGCCATGAGCGGAGCGTTGAGAATAAAAATGGCGGGTATGGGAAGCGCCATCCCCGCCCATAGCCACAACCACTGATGACCGACCACAGCATGCTCGACAGGATAATATCATTCTCATTGCGCAACAGGCTGCTGATAGCTGCGGCGGCCATTGTGATAGCGATAGCGGGAAGCTACGTGGCCTCCCGCATGGAGGTCGACGTGTTTCCCGACCTCAACGCCCCGACTGTGGCGGTGATGACGGAGGCACCCGGCATGGCCACCGAGGAGGTGGAACAGACGGTGACCTATCCTCTGGAGACGGCACTCAACGGCGTGCAGGGCATGAGGCGCCTCCGCAGCACCTCGCAGTCAGGTTTCTCTGTGGTATGGGTGGAGTTTGACTGGGGCACCGACGTGTATCACGCACGCCAGATGGTGTCGGAACGCATCGCCGGGGTCGACATGCCCACGGGCGCCGGACGCCCCTCGATGGGGGCGCAGACCTCGGTACTCGGCGAGGTGATGTTTGTGGGGCTCACCTCCGACTCGCTGTCGGGGAGCGAGCTGCGCACGCTGGCCGACAGGCGCGTGGCCCCGCGTCTCGCCGGGCTAAGGGGCGTGGCGCAGGTCTCCGTGATCGGCGGCGACGTGAAGGAATACCAGATACTGCTCGACCCGGTCAGGATGCGCCGGTATGGCGTGGCTCCGGGCGACGTCTACGCCGCTCTCGAGGGGATGAACGTGAACGCCACCGGCGGCTCCGTGGATGATTTCGGCAACGAATACATAGTGCGCGGAGTGCTCTCCACACGCGATGCCTCTGAGCTCGGCAAGGCGGTGGTGGCGCCGGCCGCGGGCGACGCTCCGGCCGTACTGCTGGAGAATATCGCAGAGGTGACCACCGGCCCGCGGGCCCCGGCCATGGGACGCGCCTCGGTGGCCGGCAGGAACGCCGTGCTCCTCACCGTCAACAAGCAGCCCGACACGGGCACGATAACACTGACCGGAGAAATCGACAAGGCACTCGCCGAGCTGGCGCCCACGCTACCGAAAAGCGTGGAGCTCCACACCGATCTCTACCGCCAGCAGGACTTCATCGACAGCTCGATTAGCAACATCAAGCGCAGCCTCGTGGAGGGCGCGGTGTTTGTCTGCATCATCCTCTTCATCTTCCTGATGAATCCGCGCACCACACTCATCTCGATAGTCACCATCCCGCTCTCGCTCATCATGACGCTGCTGACGCTCCACATCATGGGGCTCACCATCAACACCATGAGCATCGGCGGCATCGCCATAGCGATAGGCTCGCTGGTCGACGACGCCATCGTCGATGTGGAGAACGTCTATAAGCGTCTGCGCCACAACTCGCAGCTGCCGGAAGGGGAGCGCCGGCGCAAGATCGACGTGGTGTTCGACGCCTCTCGCGAGGTGAGGATGCCGATCCTCAACTCCACGCTCATCATCATAGTGAGCTTCATCCCGCTCTTCTTCCTCCAGGGGATGGAGGGGAGGATGCTCGTGCCTCTCGGCGTGGCCTTCATCATCTCTCTGGTGGCGTCCACGCTCGTGGCGCTGACGCTGACGCCGGTGCTCTGCACGTGGCTGCTGCCGGAGAAGGGACTGAAGGCCTCGGAGCCGAAGTTCGTGGTGAAGATGAAGGGCGCCTACTCGAAGGCCCTCGATTTCGCGCTGGGGCATAAGAAGGGGGTGGCCGTCGGCGCCGCCGTGCTCTTCGCGGGCGCCCTCGCGCTCTTCTTCACGTTCGGCCGCAGCTTCCTGCCCCCCTTCAACGAGGGGTCGTTCACCATCAATGTCAGCGCCTTCCCCGGCATCTCGCTCGAGGAGTCTGACAGGATAGGGCGCCAGGCCGAGGAGATACTGCTCAGCGTGAAGGAGATAGAGAAGGTGGCGCGTAAGACCGGACGTGCGGAGCTCGACGAGCACGCTCTCGGCGTGAATGTCTCGGAAATCGAGGCCCCCTTCAGGCTCACCGACCGCAGCAAGGAGGAGGTGGCCGACGAGATACGCCATAAGATGGAGGCCCTGCAGGGGGCCAATGTGGAGATCGGGCAACCCATCTCCCACCGCATCGACGCCATGCTTTCGGGCACACGCGCCAACATCGCCATCAAGATCTTCGGCCCTGACCTGGGCAAGCTCCAGTCGGAGGCTAAGAGCGTGAAGGAGAGCATCGAAGGTATCGACGGGCTCGTCGACGTCACTGTGCAGCAGCGCGCCGTGCGCCCTCAGCTCCGCATCACTCCGCGCCGCGACATCCTGGCGCGCTACGGCATGACGCTCGCCGACTTCTCGAAGACAGTGGAGATGATATCCGGCGGGGTGAGGGTCTCGGAAGTGTATGAAGACAATCTGGCGACCGACATCGTGGTGAAGGTAGACCCACGTCTGGCGCAGGGGCTCGAAGGGGTGCGCAATATGCCTGTGGTGGTAGCTGGAGGGCAGGTGCCCCTCTCCACGCTTGCCGAGATCAGCGTCGCCGACGGCCCCACGGAGGTGGGACGCGAGAACCTGGAGCGCAACACGGTTGTTAGTGTCAATGTGGAGGGGCGCGATCTGCGCGGGGCCGTGGCCGACATCCGTCAGGCCGTGGAGCGCGACGTGAGGCTCGACGACGGCTACCGGATAGAATACGGCGGACAGTTCGAGAGCGAGCAGCGCGCCTCGCGCGTGCTTCTGCTGGCGTCCCTCTGCTCCATCGCGGCCATCTTCCTGCTTCTCTACGGGCAGTTCCGCTCGCTGAGCCAGTCGGCAGCCGTGATGCTCAACCTCCCTCTGGCACTCATAGGAGGCGTCGTGGCGATAGCGCTGAGCAGCGGCGTGGTGAGCATCCCGGCCATCATCGGCTTCATCTCGCTCTTCGGAATAGCCACGCGCAACGGCATGCTGCTCGTGGACCGCTACAACGACCTGCGACGTCGCGGCCTCGGCATCGTGGAGGCCGTGCGCACCGGGTCGGCCGACAGGCTCAATCCCATAGTGATGACGGCGCTCACCTCGGCGCTGGCCCTTATCCCGCTGGCAGCGGGGGGAGCCTCTCCCGGCAACGAGATCCAGAGCCCGATGGCGAAGGTGATACTCGGCGGCCTCATCACCTCCACGCTGCTCAACGGCTTCGTGATTCCGGTGGTGTATGTGTGGAATGCCCGCCGCGAGCAGCGCCGCCCGACACCCTCCCGCGACAACGGAAATTCTGAGAAAATGTAAGCAACCATATCAAGGACATGAAAAGACTGATCACACTCGCCGCCTCGGCGGCGGCAGCCACGGCCCTCTGGGGCGCAAATGACTACACTGCCACGTTGCGCCTCATCGTAGCGCACAATCCGGCGACGCTCGCCGCGCGGAGCCTGAGCGCGGCCGAGCGGAAGGAAAACATGACCGGCCTGACACTGGCCGACCCCGAGGTGGAGTTCTCCTACCAGTGGGGCAATCCTGCGGCGGTGCCCGACAAGAAGACGCTCGACGTCTCGCAGAGCTTCGACTTCGCGACCCTCTCGGGAGGGAAGCGGCGTGTGGCCGAGGCGCGCAACGAGGTGTCGGCCCTCACGGGCGACGCCGCGGAGCTGGCAAAGAGCTACGAGGTGGACGCGCTGATGACGCGCGCCGTGTATCTCCGCAAGCTCCAGCGCTGGTATGACTCGGCGCTCGCCCACACCGCAAAGGTGATGGAGGCGGCCGAGAAGGCGCTTGCCCACGGCGATATGACGGTGGTGGATGTCAACTCGATACGGATCGACAGACGCAACATGGAGGCTGAGGCGGAGCTTAACGCACTCGAGCTGGCCTCCGCGATGGCCACCCTCTCGAGTCTGGGAGGGGGTGTGCGGCTCGACTGGGATGCCGACGGATATCTCGGCTATTCGCTGCCGGCCGACTTCGACGCATGGTGCGCCACGGCGCTGCCGGCCGACCCGACAGTGGCTGCGGCCAGGGCCGGCGTGGCCGTGGCCGACCGCGAGATCTCGCTGCGCCGCAGCGAGGGGCTTCCGTCGTTGTCGGTGGGATACACGAGCGAGATGGTGAAAGACGCCAATTACTTCGGCGTAAGCGTGGGTGTGACAGTGCCTCTCTGGAGCAACCGGGGAAGGGTGGCCGCCTCGCAGGCCGCGAAGGCCGCTGCCGCCGCGGCACTCGACGACGCGATGGTGACCTATACGGCCGACCTGAGGCTCAAATACGACCGGGCCAGGGCGCTCGCCGGACTCGCCGGAGACTGCCGCCGTCTGCGCGACGACTGCGACATCAGCGAAGGGCTGAAGAAGCAGTTCGACACGGGATATATAGCCGTCACCGACTATCTCTCGCAGCTGATGCCCCTGCTGGAGCTCGACCGCAAGGTGATAGAGGCCGAACACGATTATCAGGCCGCTCTGGCCGATTTCCGGGGAGGACGCCTCTGAGCTGCCTTCCTCAGTGCCGCCGGGCCGCCGGCAGGGTCTTCCCCGGGCCCTGTCAGCGGCCCGGAGCCGTTGAGGGCGCGGCTCGCCGTTTCTGCGTGGCGATATAGACGGCGCTGTAGATGCCCAGGGCCACGAGCATGGCTGCCTGACAGCTCCACATCACCATCGAGAAGGCGGTGCCTTCGGTGTCGCCTATGCCATAGAGCGAGAGGGCGAACATCACGGCGAGGTTCCAGGGACCGAGACCGCCGTTGGAGGGCACGGCCATGCTGAAGGAACCGAAGACAAACACCACAAGCCCCGGAATGAGGCCGTAAGCGCTGCCGGGGTCATGGATGAGGCTCCGGGTGAACGGAAACGCGAAGAAGCAGACGTAGGTCTCGAGAAAGTAGCACGTCCATATCCCCAGGGTCAGCACCACATACATCCCTTTGCCTTTCATGGTGAAGAGCACCTTGAAGCCATGCCAGATATTGTGGAAGTCGCCGTCAAGCTTCTCTACAAGACGGTAGTGGCGTAAGAAATGACACACGGCCCAGAGCAGTGTGACCCCGGCAATCACCCCGAGCCACAACCAGGGGTCGCGGGTGAAACGGGCGAGATGCTCGCCCAGCGAGTAATGGGTGAGGAATTTCTCCATGTATCTCCGGGCCACAATGAGCGCGAGGCCGAGCAGGGCCACCACCACTACGGCGTCGCTGGAGCGGTCGCCGACATCGGTGCCGATCACGGTGGAAAGGGGAGCGCGCTCCCGGCGCGCCATATAGACGCATCTCCAGGCCTCGCCGAGACGGGGAAACACGAGGTTGAGGGCATATGCGCCGAAGATCGAGACGCTCTCGGTCATGACGGACACCCGCGGCAGCCCCGCGCCCCTGAGCTGGATGCCCCACCTCACGCCCCTTATCACGTGGGAGAGTGTAGTGATAAGCATCATGAGGGCTATCCACCAGAAGTCGCACTGCGTCTCGACGACGTGCATCACCTCGCGGAAATCCACTTTGTGGAAGAGCCATATTATCAGCAGCACGGAGACCGCCGCCGGGATGCCGTAGGTCAGCAGCTTGCTGAGCACCTCCCGGATGTGGGCACCCGGGCTCCGGGTAGCCGCGCCTTTCACCACCTTCAGGAAAGAGGGTTGTGCCTTTTCGTTCATAACAGTCCGGATTATTACGGCGGCAGCAAAAAGCCGCGCCTGTATGTAGTCTTAACACACAGGCGCGGATATCGGTTCAGCGTTCTGCAGGCGCAGGTCACGAGTCGGCGAGACACTTGTCAAGGCGCCCGGCGAGAGCCTTGCGGTCGAGGTCGCGGCCGATGAAGACGAGCTTGATCATGCGGTCGCCGTAGACATCGTCCCAGTCGCGCCGCAGGCCGGGTTCCTGACGCATCAGCTCCTGAAGCTCGTCGTCGGGCGCCGTGGCATACCAGTAGCCGGCCTCCTTGAGGTTTTTCTGCACGCCGGCCTGCTCGAAGAGCAGCGACATGTCGCGGTTGTGGCTGAAATACATCACTCCCTTCGTGCGGATGATGTTGGCGGGCCACTCGCGGGCCACGAAGTCCTCGAACCTGTCGAAATCGAATGGCTTGCGGCGGAAATATACGAATGTGCCGATGCCGTATTCATCGGCCTCACCCTCGCCGTCGTGGTGATGGTGGTGGTGATGGTGGTGGGCGTCGTGCCCGTCGGCCTCGTCATGGTCGCGGTGGTGATGCTCATGGTCATGATGGTCGTGCTCATCGTGGCCGTGGTGTTCATGAGGGTCGTGATGGCCGTGTTCCTCCTCCTCGGCGTCGACCACGCGCTCTATCTCATGGACCCACGTGGCTGAGGTGGCCACGCTCTCGAAGTCGAAGAGATGGGTGTCGATGATGTCGTCGAGGGGCACATCGGCGTAGTCGCACTCGATGATGCGTGCCTTCGGCTGGAGGGCGCGGATGATGGCGTGGATCTGGCGCGCCTCGTCGCGGCTCACCTCAGAGATCTTGTTGAGCAGGATGATGTCGCAGAATTCTATCTGCTCGATGATGAGGTTCTCGATGTCCTCCTCGTCGATGTCGGGACGCTGGAGGGAATATCCGCAGCCGAACTCGCTCTTCATGCGCAGGGCGTCGACCACCGTGACGATGCAGTCGAGCCTCGGGGCGGCAACGGCGCCGCGCGGCGAGATCATGTCGGCCATCGAGCAGATGGTCTGGGCGATGGGGGCCGGCTCGCAGACGCCGCTGGCCTCGATCACTATGTAGTCGAATTTCTTTGTGGCGATGAGGTCGGCGATCTGCTTCATGAGGTCGGTCTTGAGGGTGCAGCAGATGCAGCCGTTCTGGAGGGCCACGAGGTCGCCGCTCTGGTCCTGACCTACGATGCCCCCCTTCTGGATGAGGTCGGCGTCGATGTTGACCTCACCGATATCGTTGACTATCACGGCGAAGCGTATGCCTTGCCGGTTGGAGAGCACATGGTTGAGGAGAGTGGTCTTGCCGCTTCCGAGGTATCCTGTGAGAAGCAGCACTGGAGTTTCGATTCTTTTCATTGTCTTGCAGACATTTATATTAGAAGGCGTTGGCCGCCATATATACGATTGTCAGCAGCAGTATGCAGGTCACCACGCGGGCGAGCGTGATGTCGAGGGTGCGCACGGTGACGCCGGCGGGAAGCACGAGGTTGGGATGAAACGTGGCCACCAGGCGGTGGAAGCGCTCGCGGGCAGAGACGTAGTCCTTGTCGAAGAGGTGGGCCACCTTGTAGCAGGCGAAGCCGGCGGCGCTGCCGATGATGGCTCCGCAGAGGAGGTCGCCGGGATAGTGCACTCCGAGATATACGCGGGAGTAGGAGTTGACGATTGCCCACACCAGAAGCACCCAGCCGAGCCAGTGGCGCCGCATGAGGCAGAGCATGAAGACGGCCATGGCGAAGGAGTTGGCGGCGTGGCAGGAGGGGAAGCCGTAGCGTCCGCCGCGGTAGTCGTTGACCACATGCACGAACTGGGAGAGGGGATTGGCGAGGTTGGAGGGGCGCAGACGCTCCACGAAGGGGCGTATGAGGGTGGCGCAGGTCTGGTCGGCGATGCATATGGCCACCACCAGCCCGATCAGATACACCAGCATCACGCGCGGGCGGAACGTGCGCACCAGCACGAGGAGCAGGGCGGCGTAGAGGGGCACCCAGACGAACTTGCTTGAGAAGACAAACATGAAGCGGTCGAGGAAGTCGCAGTGCAGACCGTTGAAGAAGAGGAAGACCGCTGTGTCGAGGGAGTTGAGGAAATCTATCATGGGAATATGCTGTGTGAGGTTAGAGTCGGGAGATTATATGGTAGATGTGCTGGAGGGAGGCCTTGGCCTTCTCTGCGGCTTCATTGGCGCCGGGACCGCCGGAAAACGTGACGCGCGAGGCGTCGATGTTGTAGACGGCGGTGTCGGAGGCGTCGACATATCCGAAGGCGTCGCGCGCCGTGAAGAGGGCGAAGTGGGGCGAGGCAGGATTGAAGAAATCCTTGCTGAAGGTGAAGGGGGATGGGTCGGCGCCGAGAGCGGCCGTCAGCGAGGCGGCGATGTCGGTCTGCGAGACGGGGGCCTCCTCCCTGACGCCCTGGCGGAGCAAGGCGCCGCCTACAGCAATCATCGGTATATGATGGCGGGCGAGGGGCCCTTCGGGATTCTCGGGGTAGACGCCGTAGTGGTCGGCCACGAAGATGACGAGGGCGTTGTCGTATAGTCCCTTCTCGCGCAGCCCCTTCACGAAGTCAGCGGCGCTGTGGTCGGCGTATGCGAAGGCGTTGAGCTTGGAGTTGTTGGCGAATCGCGGGTCATTGCGCGGCACGTCGAAAGGCTCGTGGCTGCTGGAGGTCTGTATCACCGTGAGGCGCGGTCCCTTTGCTTTGTCTTTTGCGAGCTCCTCCAGTGCCTTCTCGAAGAGGAGATGGTCGGGGGCGCCCCATTTCGAGAGACGGCTGGAGATGGGGAAGTCCTTGTCGCAGACGATGCGCGAGAAACCGCTGTTGATGAGGTAGGCCCTCATGTTGGTGAAGTCGGCGTCGCCGCCGTAATAATAGGTCGAGCGGTAGCCGAGGGGAGCGAGCTGCCGGGGGATGGAGGGGAGATGGGCCGCCTTGTCGACGTATTTCATCACCGAGATGGTGGGCTGGGCCGGGAAACCGCTGACGACGGCGGGTATGGCGCGGTCGGTGCGGTAGCCGGAGGCGTAGGCGTTGGCAAACATTATACCTTCGCGGGCCAGGGAGTCGAGGCCGGTGGCCACAGGCTCGCCGTCGAGAGAGGGGAAGAGCGCGGAGGAAAAGCTCTCGAGCAATATGATGTAGACGTCGGGGAGAGGAGCTTTCCTCAGCCAGGGCGCGGCTACGCTATCGGTGGGCACGGGGGCATGGAGAGCCGCCACCGTCGCGGCTGCCTTGTCGGGCTCCATGAAGCGGAACTGCGACTCTATGTCGCCCTGCTGCTTGAGCGAGTACATGAGGTTGAAGGCCGGATTGATGGCCGACTGGTTGACGCGCTGAAGCTCGCAGAAATACGCTTTGCTGATGTTGACGGGCTGCACTGTGAGCGAGCCGCGGATGGGGAGGAAGAGGAGTGACCCGTCCTGAAAAATGTTGACTGGGATTTGTATTGTTAAATGTTAATATATGTTCAAAGTCCGGAGAGACTT
>CANQRV010000014.1 GCA_947626355.1 uncultured Muribaculaceae bacterium | reverse complement strand
CATATCTTATAATTTTTACACAAAGATACGAATTATTTCTCTGATATGCAAATATTTAATTTATAGAAGTTCCCATATGGTATATCCAGGATGTGTGGAGCGGAGGCGGGGCGTCCGGATGAGGACGCCCCGCCGACGTCACTCCATAAGCTTGCGGTATCGTATGCGGTGGGGCGTGTCGTTGCCGTCGCGCTTCCTGCGGAATTCCTCGTAGTCGGAATAGGAACCCTCGTAGAATGTCACCTTGCTGTCGCCCTCGAAGGCGAGGATATGGGTGGCGATGCGGTCGAGAAACCAACGGTCGTGGCTCACTACGACGGCGCAGCCTGCGAAGTTCTCGAGACCCTCCTCGAGCGCGCGCAGGGTATTGACGTCGATGTCATTGGTGGGCTCGTCGAGAAGGAGCACGTTGCCCTCTTCCTTGAGGGCCATGGCCAGATGCAGACGGTTGCGCTCGCCTCCGGAGAGCACTCCGATTTTCTTCTCCTGGTCGGCGCCCGTGAAATTGAATTTCGAGAGGTAGGCGCGGGCGTTCATATCGCGGCCGCCCATGCGGAACGACTCGACGCCCTGCGAGATCACCTCGTAGACACTCTTCTGGGGATCGAGGTCCTTGTGGTTCTGGTCGACGTATGCGATCTTGACGGTCTCCCCTACCTCAAACTCGCCGTTGTCGGGCTTCTCGAGGCCCATCACGAGGCGGAAGAGGGTTGTCTTTCCGGCGCCGTTGGGGCCGATCACGCCCACGATGCCGTTGGGAGGAAGCATGAAGCTGAGGTCGTCGAAGAGCACCTTACCGTCATAGCTCTTGGCAAGATGGGAAGCCTCGATCACCTTGTTGCCGAGCCTCGGGCCGTTGGGGATGAAGATCTCGAGCTTCTCCTCGCGCTCCTTCTGGTCGGCGTTGAGCAGGCGGTCGTAGCTGGAGAGCCTTGCCTTCCCTTTTGCCTGACGGGCCTTGGGAGCCATCCTCACCCATTCGAGCTCGCGCTCGAGGGTCTTGCGGCGCTTGCTGGCCTGCTTCTCCTCCTGGGCCATGCGCCTGGTCTTCTGGTCGAGCCATGAGGAGTAGTTGCCCTTCCATGGTATGCCTTCCCCGCGGTCGAGCTCAAGGATCCACCCGGCCACATGGTCGAGGAAATACCGGTCGTGGGTCACGGCGATGACGGTGCCGGGATACTGCTGGAGATGCTGCTCGAGCCAGTCGACCGACTCGGCGTCGAGGTGGTTGGTGGGCTCGTCGAGCAGGAGGATGTCGGGCTGCTGGAGCAGCAGGCGGCAGAGGGCCACGCGGCGGCGCTCGCCGCCGGAGAGCAGCCCGGTCTTCCTGTCGTCGGGCGGACAGCGGAGTGCGTCCATGGCACGCTCGAGCCTGTTGTCGATATTCCAGGCGTTGGCGGCGTCGAGCTTGTCCTGAAGCTCGGCCTGACGGTTAATGAGCTCGTCCATCTTCGCGGGGTCCTCGAGCACCTCGGGGTCGGCGAAAGCGTTGTTGACCTCCTCGTATTCGGCGAGAAGGTCCATCACGGGCTTCACGCCCTCCTCCACCACTTCCCTTACGGTCTTCTCGGGGTCGAGCTTCGGCTCCTGCTCGAGATAGCCTACGGAATAGCCGGGCGAGAACACCACGTTGCCCTGATAGTCCTTGTCGAGCCCGGCGATGATCTTGAGGAGCGTCGACTTGCCGGAGCCGTTGAGACCTATGATACCGATTTTGGCGCCATAGAAAAACGACAGGTATATGTCTTTGAGAATCTGGCGCTGGGGGGGATGACCTTGCTCACTCCCACCATTGAGAAAATTACTTTCTTGTCGTCAGCCACGTTATATCGTTGTTTATGAGATGTAGCGAATCAGATAGCCGGGGAAATCAGTGGGCGGCCTTCACACGGTAGTCGCATTTCACCTTCCCCCTGGCGATATTGTTGAGTTTGTTGCGGATCAGCTGCTTGCGGATGGGCGACACGCGGTCGGTGTAGACCGTGCCGAGCAGATGGTCGTATTCATGCTGGATGATTCTGGCGGCGAAACCGGTGAACTCCTTCTCGTGTTCGACGAAGTTCTCGTCGAGCCAGTTGAGCCTGACATGCTCGAAGCGCCTCACCGGCTCCGAAAGGCCCGGAAGCGAGAGGCAACCCTCCTCGCGCGACACGGCGGGAGCATCCTCGATGACCTCGAGGTCGGGATTCACAAGCACCATCTTCAGTCCGTCGCATTCCGGGAAGGTATCGGCGAACGGGGAACCGTCGATGACGATGAGGCTGATGGCGCGCCCTATCTGCGGAGCGGCAAGACCCACGCCGTCGGAGTGATACATGGTCTCCCACATGTCGGCAACCAGCTTCTGAAGCTCCGGATACGAGGGTTCGATGTCGTCGGTCTCGCGCCGAAGCACCGGCTGACCATAGAGAAATATCGGTAGAATCATGATTTACAGGTTTATATCTTTTTATAGAAGCGGCCAATAGAAGAAAAGGCACATTTCGCACCACAAAGGTACGAAAAAAAATCGCGTCAAGGAGTCGGACCGAGACTTAAAGCGTGTTAAAAAAACGTTATCTGCGGCTTTCGAGATACCCGGTGAGTATCAGGACGGCAGCCATCTCGTCGGCAAGCTCCTTGCGCCGGCGGTCAGACTTCTTCATGCCTGCGGCAATCATCTCCCGGTGGGCGATGGTGGAAGTGAAGCGCTCGTCGTGCATCACCACCTTGAGGTCGGGCATCTCGCGGGCGAGGCGGCGTAGGAAGGGGGTGATGAAGCGCATGCTCTCGCTGGGTCCGCCGCTCATGGTGCGGGGTTCCCCCACCACGAGGAGGTCGACGGGTTCGCGAGAGACATAGTCCTTGATGAAGTCCATCAGGTCGCAGGTGCGTTGGGTGGGAAGGCCATTGGCGGCGATCTGAAGCGTGTCGGTCACAGCCACGCCGCAACGTTTACGGCCATAGTCGATGGCGAGGATTCTGCCCATTGTTAAGAATGAAGGGTGAAGGGGTAAAAAAAGAGCGCCGGGCCATCGGGGAGACGGCCCGGCACCTTTATGCGGGTATTGCTTCGGATTATTATTTGCCGAAATAGCGGTTGTAAAGACCCTGGAAACCCTGACCGTGGCGAGCCTCGTCCTTGGCCATCTCATGCACGGTGTCGTGGATGGCGTCGAGGTTCTGGGCCTTGGCGTTCTTTGCGATGCGCATCTTGTCGGCGTTGGCTCCGGCCTCAGCCTGCATGCGCTTCTCAAGGTTGGTCTTGGTATCCCATACCACGTCGCCGAGAAGCTCGGCAAACTTGGCGGCATGCTCTGCCTCCTCGAAGGCATAGCGCTTGAAAGCCTCGGCCACCTCGGGATAGCCCTCGCGGTCGGCCTGACGCGACATAGCCAGATACATACCTACCTCTGTACACTCACCCATGAAATGGTTGTTGAGGTCTTTCTTCATCTCGTCGTCAACGTCCTTGGCGACGCCGATCTCATGCTCTGTCACAAACTGCAGAAGCGCGCTCTTGTCGAGCTCCTTGAACTTGGAAGCCGGAGCGCCACACTGGGGGCACTTTGCCGGCGGATTCTCACCCTCGGCCACATAGCCGCAGATGGTGCATATCCATTCTTTTGCCATAATATATTGTATTTTAAAAAGTTTGACAACTGAATCAAGGGATGCGGAAGCACAACCCTATTGCAAAATTAATGAATTTATTTTAATTTTGCAAGGATGCGGCGACAAAAAGCAATGGAAAAACCACCGGGCGCCGCAGGCAGAATATATGGCACGACATGAAGAGAATGCGTCAGAAAGGATAAGGAGCGCCGTGGCGCAGGCGCTCGCCGGGCTCCAGGTGGAGCGCCCGTCGATTGTGGCGGCGCTCAGCGGAGGCCCCGACAGCGTGGCGCTCATGCTGGCGCTGCGCGAGAGCGGGGCCGTGGAGCTTACAGCCGCCCATTGCAACTTCCACCTCCGCGGCGAAGCCTCCGACAGCGACGCCCTCTTCGTAGAGCGTCTGTGCGGCCGCCTGGGAGTTCCCCTCTTTCGCATCGACTTCAATGTGGAGAGGTATATGCGCGACAATAAGGGGGTGTCGCTGGAGATGGCCTGCCGCGAGCTGAGGTATAAATGGTTTTTCAGGCTGCTCACCGATACCGGCGCCGACCGGCTGGCTACCGGCCACAACGCCGACGACAACGCCGAGACCATGCTGCTCAACGTGCTGCGCGGCGCCGGAAGCCGAGGGCTCAGGGGCATGGACGCCGACAACGGCCGGGTGCTTCGTCCTCTGCTCGCCATATCGCGACGCGAGATCCTCGGATATCTAGCCGCAAGGGGTCAGGACTACGTGACCGACGCCACCAATCTCGAATCAGACTACCGGCGCAATTTCCTACGCAATGAGATCATGCCGCTGCTACGCAGCCGCTGGCCCGGCGCCGACAAGGCGCTGGCCACCACCACCGACAACCTCCGGCGCGAGGCGGCGATAGTGGATGCCGCCGTCGCCTCGGCGCTCGCCTCCCGCGGCTCGGAGCCCGGCCGGCTCCTGACATTCCGGACCATCGATGCCTTCGCCGACACGCGCACGCTGCTTCACCGATTTCTGGAAGAAGCCGGGTTTTCGGGACGCATGATGCACGACATCTCAACCGCCATCGAAAGTTCGAGACGCGCCGGACGGCTGTGGCGCAGCGACACCCATATCCTTGAGGAGCGCGGCGACGGGCTACATCTGCGCGAGGCAGTCCCCGATGAGGAGGACGCCTCGACAGTCTTCGAGTGGGAGGTTGTGGAAATGCGTCCCGGGCTTCTGGAAGAGATAAAGGCCGAGAGGGGCAACGGCACTTTCTGGACAAATGAGAGTCCGGAGAAATATGTATTGCGCCGTTTTAGAGAGGGCGACAGGATGCAGCCGCTGGGCATGAGAGGGAGCCGGAAACTGTCGGATATAATGAAAGAAGGAGGCGTCACGCCGTCTCGTCGCCGCGAGGTATGGGTAGTCGAGTATAAAGAGAGCGGCGAAGTGGAGTGGGCCGAGGGCCTGCGCCGCTCGCGCAACCACCTGGTGAGCGCCGCCCATCCCCTCGCCTACCGCCTCCGCCGGAAATAACCGAAATAGACGGATTTACTTGCCCCAGCGTCACGGTTATTTGCCCCAATTCCGGGTTTGCTTGCCCTTACCTCGAATTTATTTGTCCCATACAGCGATGCTGACATATCTTCTGTACGACAATTGGCGTTCATTTGGGTAATAATTTCCAGCTTCCTTTTTTGTCTGAACCAACTCTTTCGATATTTATTATCCTCCTCAACTTTCTCAACTGATAATTTACGGCATTGCGATCCAATCCAGTTACAGTTGAAAGTCCAGCAATTGTAATATTCGGATCCTCCATCATCTTCCGGATTATAACCAATTGAATATCTGTGTATTCATTGTTACAAAGAATATTATTGAGAGAATTTACTGTTGAATCTACAGTTGAATTTACAGTTGAAGCTACAGTTGAATTTACAATTGAAACATATTTAGGTACTTCTTCCCCCACCTTACTTATTTCTTCCTCTTCTTTACCTATTTCAACAAGAGGCAAGGTGAGCCACACCTCCTTAACATCCTCAAGCTCCTTGAGGTCGGGACGCAAGAATCCGAGAGTATTCCATGCCGCAAGTATTTTCTGGAATCCGGAACCGATATTGTCGCCATAGCCGATCATACGAAACATCTTCTGGATATTTCGGTTTCGGGCATGAGTGAAGTCGCCATTATAGATACGTTCCGCGGAAATTCTCAGCAAGCCTGGGTTCCGGATGATGATCTCATCGTCGCGCCGGTCAATGCGCAACACACCTTCCGTCTGGAAATCAGAGTAAGTCAATGAATTGATCACAGCCTCGCGCACACCGTCATATAGCGCACCACCATCACGTCGGGCCTTCCCCACTATCCGGCCCTCGGAAGGGAGTGTAAACAGAAGCTTGCGTAAAGACATCGTAACGAAATTATAGAGATTGTTTTCCCAACGGCCATCGTATGTGAGGCGGTCGTTCCATTTGAGATCACCGCCACGTCTCACGCCGATGAGGTCAAGATAGTCCATTCTGAACAACGGGAAACGCTTCTCGACAGGAGTGCCTTTGCCGAACATCATCAATCCGGCCATGGTAAGGCCCTCGATGCCCTTATGGCGGTCGTAGTCATATCCACCCATTCTGTAGAGGAATTCCTTGTCGTCGAGATCTGCATAGTTGTGGTCAGGATTAGCGATATTGAAGACCACCCTATAGCCACGAAGCGTCTCCTCGTCAATGTCGTTCATGTCATAATGCTCCAGAATCTGACTGTCGATGTCATCGGTGCTGTCGCGAAGCATCATGGCCAATGTCTCGCGGTCGAGACGTCGGTCTCCTTCATGGCTACGCTTGAAAGAGCCGTTGGCGATATCATCGTTGATATAGATTGGCTTCCTATGATAGTCGGCTTCCGGAACGGAAATATAGACCACAGTCTTACCATCCACCTCGACCGGTCGGAAATCGCTGTCGAAAAGGATATTACTGCTCACCTTCTGACGATTGTTGAGGATATTGAAGAAGTCGGTCTCGATTTTATCCGGATCCGATATAGTACTCCCCGTTTTTCGACAGGTCTTTTGCCGAACGAAAAATTGAGATTTTCGACCGGCTCTACGGTATCGAACTGGAAAACAATGTAAGTGTATCGCCTCTGGTGGTGCTTAAGAGTATCTGGGAGAGGATGCGAACGCCTTTCACTATCAATGTCGCCAACGAAGGCCTGATTTTATGATGGACCGACTTTCAGAAGAACACCGCATCAACCTGATCCGATATCGCATACAGCGAGCTGCCGACACTCTGGAAGAAGCGACTATAATGCTAAAGGTGAATATCACAGAACGGGAAGGTTGGACATCGCACATGGGAAGACTTTCATGACTCTGTTTGAGAACAGGCAGTCGGGAGATTACGAAGATTTCGTGTATTGTGATGCCGAACTGTATGCGATGCTGCGTCCGAAAACAGAAAAAACTGATAGAAGCCGTTGTGACACTGATTGAATACTAATTATTATGCCGGTAAGAATATCCGGGCAAAGACATCAACCGGAAATGGAATTGCTCCCGGTATTTGCATATATTGATTTGTTTTTGTAATTTTGCACGGTAATTCGGTCGATAGAAGACTTAAATCCGACCATCTCTCCACCTCATTCCTCCGGCGATGCAGCTCCGGCCCCTACAGGCGCCGCACGCCACCATTTCCTTAAAGCAACCAGCACAATTACAGCCGGCACCCGTCTGCCACGCTTTATGTCGTGCATGTCCATTTCAGGCCCACATGACGCCTGCCGCCGGCCATAATAAATCCCATCACACATATAATATGAATTATCATATCGATGATCTGAACACTATGGAGCGCCAGCAGCTCGACGAGATCGCCGGGTCGCTTGGCATGAAGAAGCCTTCCGGGGCCGAGCTCGAGGAGGTGCAGTATTACATCCTTGAGAACCAGGCCATAGCCAATGCCAAGGATCAGGTGCTCAAGGAGAGCACCCGCAAGAAGCCCGCGGAGAAGAAGCCTCGCGGGCGCAAGAGCCAGAAGGCCGAGGCCCAGCAGGGCGCCGACGGCGAGCCGAAGATGGCCGAGCCGGGCACCGACCAGCAGCCCGATTCCACTGCCGCTCCCGCACCCAAGAAGAGGGGCCGCAAACCCAAGTCGGCCCAGCCGCAGGCCCAGGAGGGAGCCGAGGTGCCTCAGGCCGAGGCTGCTCCACAGGACGCCGCGGAGACCGCGGCTCCGGCCGAGAAGCCCGCCCCCAAGCAGCGCGGACGCAGAAAGCAGACACAGAGCGAGCCAGCCGCCGAGCTGCCCATGCTCCCCCTCCAGCCGGAAGCCATGGCGCCGGCCGTTCCCGCCGAGGCAGCGGCCCCGCAGCAGCAGCAGACCGTATCCCCCGAAGCCGAGGCAGCTCCCGCCGCCAACGACGGCCAGCTGCCCACCGACGAGACCACGGCTCCCGCTCCTCAGTCTGAAGGCGCTCCCGAGGGAGCCGCTCCCGAGGAGGAGAAGCCGAAGTTCAAGGTGTTCACTCCCCGCAACCAGAAGGGCTCGAGCGACGGCAGCTCCCTGACATCATTCTTCAACAAGTCGAAGGGACGCACCTTCACCCCGCGCGGACAGCACGACCAGCGCGACAACTACCAGCAGGAGCCGGCAACAGCCTTCGAGCAGCGCCAGCCGGCGCTTCCGGTCATTGCCATGGAACCCGTGATGATACAGGAGCCGGGCGCCAACACCCAGCAGCCCATGGGCAAGCAAAACAAGCACCTCACCAAGAAGCAGCGCCAGCAGCAGCAGCGCGCCAAGCGCGAGGCAGAAGCCGCCTACGACTTCACGGGAATACTCACCACCTACGGCGTGCTCGAGGTGATGCCCGAGGGATTCGGCTATCTCCGCTCGAGCGACTACAACTATCTCGGCAGCCCCGACGACATATACGTGACCCAGCAGACCATCAAGGAATACGGACTCAAGACAGGCGATGTGGTGGAGGCCTCGATCAGGCCGCCGCAGCAGGGCGAGAAATACTATCCACTCTGCAAGGTGATCTCCATCAACGGCCTGGCGCCTGAGGTGGTGCGCGACCGCGTGCCCTTCGAGCACCTCGTGCCCCTCTTCCCCGACGAGAAGTTCAACCTCACGAAGGGCAAGACCTGCAACATCTCCACGAGGGTGGTCGACATGTTCGCCCCCATCGGCAAGGGACAACGCGCGCTGATCGTGGCGCCGCCGAAGACAGGTAAGACAATCCTGCTTAAAGACATCGCCAACGCCATCTCGGAGAACCATCCCGACACCTACATCATCATGCTGCTCATCGACGAGCGCCCCGAGGAGGTGACCGACATGGCGCGCAGCGTCAACGCCGAGGTGATAGCCTCCACCTTCGACGAGCCCGCCGAGCGCCACGTGAAGATCGCCGGCATCGTGCTCGAGAAGGCCAAGCGTCTGGTGGAGTGCGGCCACGACGTCGTGATCATGCTCGACTCGATCACCCGTCTGGCCAGGGCCTTCAACACCGTGTCGCCCGCCTCCGGCAAGATCCTCTCGGGCGGTGTCGACGCCAACGCCCTCCAGCGCCCGAAGCGATTCTTCGGCGCGGCCCGCAACATAGAGAACGGGGGCTCGCTCACCATCATCGCCACGGCCCTCACCGAGACATCATCGAAGATGGACGAGGTGATCTTCGAGGAGTTCAAGGGCACAGGCAACATGGAGCTCCAGCTCGACCGCAAGCTAAGCAACAAGCGCATCTTCCCGGCAGTGGACATCATAGCCTCGTCGACCCGTCGCGACGACCTGCTGCTCTCCGAGGAGACGCTCAACAGGATGTGGATCCTGCGCAACTACCTCGGCGACATGAACTCGCTTGAGGCGATGGAATTCATCAAGAAGCGCATGGAGATGACACGCAACAACGAGGAGCTCCTCGTGACTATGGACAAATAAAGGAATACTACGGATATGAAAGGAGCCGACAAGACCAACGCGGCGAGGATACTCGACAGAATGGGCATAGCCTACGAAATGGTGACCTACGATGTAGACCCCGACAACCTTGCCGCCGGCCATGTGGCGGAGTCGCTCGTGGAGCCGATAGAGAGGGTCTACAAGACACTCGCCCTCCACGGCGACCGCACAGGCGTGATCGTATGCGTGGTGGCCGGCGACCGTGAGGTAGACCTCAAGAAGGCCGCCAAGGCATCGGGCAACAAGAAGGTGGAGATGCTGGCGATGAAGGACCTTCTCGCCACCACGGGCTACATCCGCGGGGGATGCTCCCCCCTCGGCATGAAGCGCCACTATCCCACCTACCTCAGCGCCGAAGCCCTCGGCTTCGACTTCATCTACGTGAGTGGCGGCCGGCGTGGCCTCCAGCTGCGCCTCAGCCCCTCCGACCTCCTAAAAGCCGCCGACGCCGTGAGCGCCGACATAGCGACCGACAAGCCATGAACACCTTCGGCACGCGACTCCGGCTCACCACCTTCGGCGAGAGCCACGGCCCCGCCATGGGCGGAGTGCTCGACGGATTCCCGCCGGGCGTGAGGCTCGACATGGCGCGCCTCGAGCGGGAGATGGCACGGCGGCGTCCCGGCGCCGACCCGCTGACGAGCCCGCGCCGCGAGGCCGACAGGGTGGAGATCCTCTCCGGCTTCTCGGCCGACGGCGTCAGCCTCGGAAGCCCCATCGGCTTCATCGTGCGCAATACCGGGCAGCGCTCCTCCGACTACGACTCACTGGCCGACCTCTACCGGCCCAACCACGCCGACTACACCTACGAGCGGCGCTACGGCATCCGCGACCCACGCGGCGGCGGACGCGCCAGCGCCCGCGAGACGGTGTCGTGGACGGCAGCCGGGGCGCTCGCCGCGATGTGGCTCGACACCCAGGGCGTGACGGTGCAGGCCGTGGTGACCCGGGTGGGAGCCGTCGACGCCGGCGACGTGTTTGACCTCTACATCCGCAAGGGCGATAGGAAGGCGCCCCTCGTGGTGAACCCCTCGCTGCGGGCGGCAATGGAGGAGGAGGTGGCCGAGACGCGCCGCCGGGGCGACAGCGTGGGCGGCCGCGTGGGATGCCTGGTGACAGGCCTTCCGGCCGGCATCGGCGATCCCGTGGCCGACAAGCTTCAGGCGCGCCTCGCCATGGCCATGATGAGCATCAACGGCGCCAAGGCGTTTGAATACGGCATCGGCACTGCCGCGGCCTCCTCGCTCGGCAGCGACACCGCCGACAGCTTCGCCCTCGACAAGGAAGGGAAGGTGTTGACGCTCACCAACCACAGCGGCGGCATCCAGGGGGGCATCTCCAACGGCATGCCGGTCTACTTCTCCGTAAGCTTCAAGCCGACGCCGACCATCGCACGGCCACTGAAGACCCTCGACACCGGTCTGCATCCCGTCACGATGGAGGCCCGCGGGCGCCACGACCCATGCATCGCGCTGCGCGGAGCCGCCGTGGTGGAAGCGATGACGCGGCTCACCATAGCCGACATGATACTGAGCAGCCGATGAAGACCTACAGCGAATACATGCGGGAGTTCTTCCCCGACTTCAAAGTGCAGAAGATCTCGGTAGACGCCGGGTTCAGCTGCCCCAACCGCGACGGCAACATCGGCCGCGGAGGATGCACCTATTGCCGCGTAGACGCCTTCACGCCGGCCTACTGCCTCGAGCGCGGAAGCGTCGCCTCGCAGATAGAGGCCGGAAAGAGGTTTTTCGCCCGCAAGTATCCCGACATGCGCTATCTGGCCTATTTCCAGGCCTTCACCAACACCCACGGGCGCGACACCGCCCTGCTGAGGAGCCTCTACGAGGAGGCGGCCTCTGCCGAAGGAGTGGTGGGAATAGTGGTGGCCACGCGCCCCGACGCGCTGCCTGACTCCACGCTCGACCTCCTCCGAGAAATGAGCCGGCGGCTGCCGGTGTGGCTCGAGATCGGAGCCGAGAGCAGTCACGACGCCACGCTACGGGCCGTGAACCGCGGCCACACCTGGCATGATGTGGAGCAGGCCGTGGAGCGTGCCTCGGTAAGGGGACTCCACTGCGGTCTACACCTCATAGCCGGTCTGCCGGGCGAGGGCGACAGCGAGGTGCTGGAGTCGGTGGAGAGAGCCTGTGCCCTGCCGATAGAGACTCTGAAGCTCCACCACCTTCAGATTCTGAGCGGCACCGAGCTTGAACGCCTGTGGCGCGAGGGGAAAGCCGACGTGCGCCTTTATACAGTGGAGGAATATCTCGAGCTGTGTGTCAGGATTATCGAGCGGGTGCCAGAGCGCATAGCCATCGACCGCTTCCTCTCGCAAAGCCCGCCGGGAATAGTGGCCGCACCCCGGTGGAACCTGAAGAACTATCAGTTTGCCAATATGCTCTCCGCACGCCTCAAGGCGCGGTAGACACAGTAATAAACACCATCAAATCAACATTCATTATGGGAACAATCATCAGAACAACGCTGTGGGCAGCCCTACTCGGCGCGACAGCAGCCACTGCGGGAGCGCAGGTGACACTGACGGTGCCGGCGCAGCTCGCCGACTCCACGGTGAAGGCTCGTTACGTGATGCTGGGCAACCTCGTCGACGCCAAGACGCGCGAGGACATCAAAGTGAAGGAGGCCGAGGTGAAAGCCGACGGCAACACGTTCACCTTCAACATCGACCCGACAGGGAGCGCCCAGTATATGGTGACTTTCGGCGAGACGCAGATGCCTATCATCTACACCGCTCCCGGACAGAAGATCCGCGTCGACGTCACTTCCGTATCGCCGATGGCCTACACCGCCGAAGGCTCGCAGCTCATGGAGGGCGTGAGCTACATCGACAATCTGCTCAAGCCCTACGTTGAGCAGCAGCAGGCCATCATCGACTCCGGCAACATCGACACCTCGAAACTCGAGGAGCTCGACACGAAGATGACCGATCTTCTCGTAGACTACATCAAGAACAATCCCGACAATCCGGCAGCCGTCGCCGCCCTGCTCCAGCTCGGCACGGGTCAGGAGTTTCTCGACGGCATCAACCTGCTGGGGAGCGGTGCCCGCCAGAGCATGCTCTATGCCATGGCGCGCCAGCGCGAACCTTATGTGAGGGAGAGCCTGGCCAAGCAGCGCCGCATGCAGCAGATGAGCGACGGCACTCAGGATGCCCCCGGCTTCACACTGCCCGACACCGAGGGCAAGGAGGTGAAGCTCTCCGACTTCAGGGGCAAGTGGGTTGTGCTCGACTTCTGGGGCTCGTGGTGCATCTGGTGTGTGAGGGGATTTCCCCACCTGAAAGAGGCCTACGAGAAATACAGGCCTGAGCTCGAGGTTATCGGCATCGACTGCAACGAGACGAGGGAGGAATGGCTGGAGGGAGTGAAGAAGCATGAGCTTCCCTGGGTCAACCTCTACTGCGACACCCAGGCCGACAGCAGCCTTATGGAGGCCTATGGCATCGAGGGCTTCCCTACGAAGGCCATCATCAACCCCGAGGGCAAGCTCGTCGACATCACCGTGGGCGATGATCCCGGCTTCTACGACAAGCTGGCGAAATTCATGGGGAAATGATTGCGGCAAGCCGCAATCATTTCCAAGAGTGAAGAGTCAAGAGTGAAGAGTGAAGGGGCAAAGGTGATCATTGAAAAAACCGGAGCCGGGCGTCGAGACGTCAGGCTCCGCATTTTGAACTACAACTCAAGCCATCTGTGAAAACGTTTGCATGCTGAATGCCAAAAAACATCGTTGGATGCAGGCGAGTTCTCTTAATGAGCTAAGACAATAGACATAGATGATTGAGAGGCGGGAACCGATTCATAAGAATAGATTTTGTCATTAAGTTCGGCGTAAAGATAACAATAAGTCGCGACATACGCAATGTTTTTAATAATTTTTTATAAAAAATCTTAAATATGCCGACTTAATACATAAGGCAAAGGCCATTATCTTAAAGATAATAAGCAGTATGAGACGACACGCCGCCTGTGATGTGCCACAATAAAAGCATAGCCCGTCATAAACATTGAGTGCGGGAGGAGCGCGATATTGAAAATTTGATTAACTTTGCAGAAAATAACACGGACGTGCGCCGACAGACGCTGCATCCGACACAAAACAACCGGAATCGATGCCAAAAAACGAAAAGATAGAATACATAGAGCACGACGCGACCGTTGAGAGCGTTGACGCCTCGGCCAACCTCGTGACCGTCGTGATCAACGACCAGGAAGAGTGCGGCTCATGCCCGGCAGCAACCCTCTGCTCCGGCGGCAAGGGCGACAACAGGGTGATTGTGCGCACACCCCACGCATCATCCTACGCCAAGGGAGAGGAAGTGATCATCCGGGGCACTGAGCAGATGCACCATCGCGCCGTCATGCTCGCCACCGTCATACCGTGCATAGCCCTCGTGGCCGTCATGACAGCCATCTACCTGCTCACGTTCAACCAGCTCGCCGCGGCCCTCGGAGGGCTTGCCGCCACCATGTTCTTCTTCGTGATGCTATACCTCTTCCGCAACCGGCTGGCCCACGAATTCACATTCCAGATACTAAAACGTCAAACCGACAAGCCATGACAATAGCTTATTCCATCCTGATACTGGGCGTCATCGGGATAGTGGCGGCGATACTCCTCTATATCGCCGCAAAGAAATTCCACGTGGATGAGAATCCGAAAATCGCCGAGGTGGAGGAACTCCTTCCCGGCGCCAACTGCGGCGGCTGCGGCTACAGCGGCTGCCACGCCTTCGCGGCAGCCTGCGCGGAGGCCACCTCGATGGAGGGGCTCAACTGCGTCAGCCTCAACGCCGAGGGCATGAAGAAGATCGCCGACCTGCTCGGCTTCACCGCCACCGCCGCTCAGAGGAAGGTGGCCGTATTGAAATGCAACTCCACCTGCGAGACACGCCGTGCTCCCAACCGCTACGACGGAGTGAGCTCCTGCGCCATCGAGGCATCGCTCTACCAGGGCGAGTCGGAGTGCGCCTACGGCTGCTTAGGCTGCGGCGACTGCGTCACGGCGTGCCCCTTCGGAGCCATGACCCTCGACAAGGAGGGAGCATTCCCGGTGACCGACTGGGATAAATGCGTGGGCTGCGGCAAATGCGCCGAGGCGTGTCCGCGCGGACTCATCGAGCTGGCGCCCCTCGGCGAGCACCCTATAGTATGGGTAGCCTGCGCCAACCGCGACAAGGGCGCGCAGGCACTGAAGGCCTGCGACGTCTCCTGCATCGGATGCGGCAAGTGCATCAAGGCATGTCCGGAGAAGGCGCCGTCAGTCACCTCATTCCTGGCGCATATCGATTACGACAAATGCACGGCGTGCGGAGCATGCGTGGAGGCTTGTCCCCGCAAATCGATCACCGAGTCGGCCAGCTGCTCGCCGGGCCCGCACACTCTATAAGACCATAAGACAACCAACGCCATGAGCATAAAGACATTCAGAAAAGGGGGCATACACCCCGACGCCGACAAGCTGACGGCCGACTGCATGCCGGAACGCACGCCACTGGCCGACAAGCTCACCATCATGCTCTCACAAAGCATCGGGGCACCCTCGCAGCCGGTGGTGGCAGCCGGGGCGCACGTCGCAGCCGGAGAGCTGATAGCGAAAGCCGGAGGCTTCGTGGGCTCCAACATCCACTCTCCCTGCGCCGGCACGGTGAAGAAGATAGAGCCGGCGCGCACCCCGCAAGGCCTCTGGCAGAACGCCATAATCATTGTGCCCGACGCCGAACAGCCGGAACCGCAGTTTGCCGGACGCGGCGACGCTGAGATCCAGGCCCTCACCCCGGCCGACATCATCGCGATAGTGGCCGAGGCAGGCATCGTGGGCCTGGGAGGAGCCACATTCCCCACCCATGTGAAGCTGTCGCTCCCTCCGGGCAAGAAGGCCGACACCATAATACTCAACGGAGCCGAGTGCGAGCCCTACCTCACCTGCGACGACGTACTGATGCGGACTCGGGCCCGCGAGATCATCGCCGGAGCGCGCCTGATGAAAAAGGCCACCGGCGCCGGGAGGGTCATCGCCGGCGTAGAGGAAAACAAGCCTGAGGCCATCAAGGCCATCCGGGAAGCCGCCGCCGGCATCCCCGACGTGGAGGTGACGGTGCTGAAGAAGAAATATCCGCAGGGAAGCGAGAAGCAGCTGATCCAGGCCTGCACGGGGCGCGTAGTGCCGGCCGGAGGCCTGCCGGTAGACGCCGGCGCCATAGTCGACAACGTGGCCACGGCCTATGCCGTATGGGAAGCCGTGGCGCTCGGCAAGCCGCTATATGAGAGGATAGTGACCGTGACCGGTCCCAACCTGGAGGGACGCGGCAACTACATAGTGGCGGTCGGCACACCGCTCGAGACGATCATCAACGACATCGGCGGTCTGCCCGACGACACGGAGAAGGTGGTATGCGGCGGCCCGATGATGGGCAAGGCTGCATCCACCCTCGATAGCCCGTCCACCAAGGGACTGAGCGGAGTGCTCGTGCTCCCGGAGAGCATGGCGATGCGCCGCAAGCCCGATCCCTGCATCCGCTGCGCGCGCTGCGTTGAGGTCTGCCCCATGGGACTCGAGCCCTATATGCTCGCCCAGCTCGGCGGCCACAAGCGCTGGGCCGATGCCGCCACGCGCGGAGTGGCCAACTGCCTGGAGTGCGGCTGCTGCAGCTACATCTGCCCCTCGTCGCGACCTATCCTCGACTTCATCCGCCTGGCCAAGGCCGAGTCGCGCAAACTCAAGAAATGAACGGGCCTGCGGAGAACGATAACACATTGAATAACCAACACCACAACAAGACAACATTATAATGCAAAAGAAACTCATAGTGTCGATGTCGCCGCATATCCACACCCCGCGCACCGTGTCGGGCACGATGTGGAACGTAGTGGTGGCACTGCTTCCGGCCCTGGCCGTAGCGCTGTGGACCTTCGGGCTTCCGGCCCTGACGGTGACGGCGGTGAGCATAGCCACCTGCCTGCTCACAGAGTGGGCCATCGACCGTCTCCTCTTCCGGCGCGCGTGCACCCTCTCCGACGGCTCGGCGATGGTGACGGCCCTGCTGCTCGCCTTCAACCTCCCCAGCATACTGCCCTGGTGGATGGTAGTGATCGGCGGCATCGTGGCCATCGGCATCGGCAAGATGTCGTTTGGCGGCCTGGGCTGCAACATCTGGAACCCGGCCCTCGTCGGGCGCGTCTTCCTGCTTATCTCCTTCCCGGCGGCCATGACCACATGGCCCGAGGGTGTGGGCAGCGGCATGCTGCCCATCAGCGGCGCATCGGCCGACGCCTCGTCGGGCGCCACCCTGCTCGCCTCGCTCAACAGCGGACAGGCCACCGCCGGCAGCGTCGACCTCATGGATCTCGCCGTCGGCCAGATGAACGGCTCGCTCGGCGAGGTAGGCTCGATAGCCATCCTCCTCGGCCTCGCCTATATGTTGATCATGAGGATAGTAAGCTGGCACATCCCCGTGGCCGTGCTCGGCTCGGCCGCCCTCTTCTCGTGGGCTCTCGGCGGCAATCCGCTGCTCGACCTGCTGGCCGGCGGCCTGATGCTCGGCGCCTGCTTCATGGCCACCGACTATGCAACATCTCCGATGACCCGCACCGGACAGATCATCTACGGAGTGATGATCGGCGTCATCACCATCATCATACGCCGCTTCGGAGCCTATCCCGAGGGTGTGTCGTTTGCCATCCTGCTGATGAACAGCTTCACGCCGCTCATCAACCGCTATTGCCGCCCGGCCATCTTCGGAGCGGCGGAAAGGAGGAAGACGGCATGAAGAGACTCGCATCCACACTGCCCAACATGATCCTCTCGCTGGGCATAGTCACGATAGTGGCCGGAGCGCTGCTGGGGGCGATGTACAGCGCCACCAAGGAGCCGATAGCCAGGCAGCAGGACGAACAGCGCCAGGCGGCCATAAAGGCCGTGGCGCCCCCCTGCGACAACAATCCCGAGGCCGACAGCTGGACTACCGAGATCGACGGCAACACCTTCACCGTCTATCCGGCCGAGATGGGCGGCAGGCTCGTGGGCGCCGCCGTGAAGGGAAGCAGCATGAACGGCTTCTCAGGGGAGATCACCGTGATGTGCGGCTTCGACGCCGACGGCACCGTGAGAGACTACCGCGTGCTGAGCCAGGCCGAGACCCCCGGGCTCGGAGCCAGGATGGAGGCATGGTTTCGCGACCCCGCCGGGGCGCGGAGCGTGATCGGCCGCAACCCGGCAAGCTACAGCTTCTACGTCACCAAAGACAAGGAGCAGCACGGGGCCGTCGACGGCATCACCGCCGCCACCATCTCCAGCCGCGCCTTCCTGGAGACGCTGCGCCACGCCTTTGAAGCCTACGAGACCTACAGAAACAGCGGAGCCACCGCGCAAAACGAAAAGAAATGAAAAACTACTGGAAAATATTCTACAACGGCATAGTGCCGGGCAATCCGGTGTTCGTGCTTCTGCTGGGCATGTGCGCCACCCTCGGCACCACCTCTTCGGCCTACAACGGCATGATGATGGGCGTGGCCACGGGCAGCGTGCTGGTGTGCAGCAACGTCGTGGTGTCGATGCTCCGCAAGCTGATTCCCGACAAGGTCCACATCCCTGCGTATATCGTGATCATCGCCACCTTTGTGACGATGCTCCAGCTGGCCGTCAACGCCTGGATGCCGGCGCTCAACGCCTCGCTGGGCATCTTCATCCCGCTGATCGTGGTCAACTGCATCCTGCTGGGACGCGCCGAGGCCTTCGCCGGACGCAACGGCGTCGTCGCCTCGCTGCTCGACGGCCTGGGCTGCGGCGTGGGCTACACCTTCGCGCTCGTATTGCTGGGCGCCACCCGCGAGCTGCTCGGCACGGGCAAGATATTCGGAGCCATCGTCTATCCCGAAGACTACGGCATGCTCCTCTTCGTCCTGGCGCCGGGAGCCTTCATCGCGCTCGGCTACCTCATAGCCATCATCAATAAAATACGCAAAACCAACTGACCGCCATGCTGACCTATCTATCGATAATCATAACGGCGATATTCATCAACAATATCGTCTTCGCCCAGTTTCTGGGAGTATGTCCGTTTTTCGGAGTGTCGAAAAACACGAGCTCGGCGCTGGGCATGGGCGCGGCCGTGACCTTCGTGATCACGCTGGCCACAGTAGTGGCATGGCTGCTGCAGTATTTCGTGCTCAATCCCCTCGGGCTTCAGTTCCTGCAGACGATAGTCTTCATCCTTGTGATCGCCTTCCTGGTGCAGCTGCTGGAGATAGTGATGAAGAAGACGCTGCCGGCGCTCTATCAGTCGCTGGGAGTGTTTCTTCCGCTGATCACCACCAACTGCGCCGTGCTTGGCGTAGCGATCCTGGTGATCCAGAAGGGCTTCAACCTTATGGAATCCGTGACCTACAGCTTCTCGACGGCCCTCGGTTTCACGCTGGCGCTGTGGCTCTTCGCAGGCATCAGGGAGCAGCTGGAGCTTGCGGCGGTGCCTAAGGCTATGCGCGGCGTGCCGATCGCGATGATCTGCGCGGGGCTGCTGGCTATGGCCTTCATGGGCTTCTCGGGAATCAAGTTCTGAAAAAATTTTTGAAAAAAACGCGAAAAATTTTGGTGAATCAAAAATAATGCGTAATTTTGCACTGCTTTTCGGCAGGGACCTTGCGAAGCCTTTAGTGGAACCTGCATGGAAAGCGACATGGTGGATGTAGCTCAGTTGGTTAGAGCGACGGATTGTGGTTCCGTAGGTCGTGGGTTCGAGGCCCATCTTCCACCCTTGAAAGGAAACGAGCATAGCCCGTTTCCTTTTTCGTTATATCCGCTAATTCATATTTTTTGTTTATATTTGCAGAAGTTTACCTTTAAAGATCATTGGTATGAGCGCGTCAGTGAAATATCCCATCGGCATGCAGAGTTTTTCCGAGATTATATCCCGCAACTAACTCTACATCGATAAGACGGAGTATGTCTATAAGCTCGTAAGCGAGGGAAAGTATTATTTTCTTAGTCGTCCCCGCCGCTTCGGCAAGAGTCTGCTGCTCTCTACCTTGGAGGCCTTCTTCCAAAGAAAGCGTGAGTTATTCAAAGGGCTCGCCATCGAGCGTCATGAGGATGTGGAGTGGCAGGAATATCCTGTGCTGCACCTCGACTTCAATGCCAAGGATTATACAAGAGACGATGAATCTCTTTATCTCCACATCGATAGCTATCTCAGGGAATGGGAAGAAGAATATGGCATGAAGGCAGAAGAAAAGGCACTCGATACCAGGTTTCGTAATCTGATTCGGTCGGTCTATGACGCTACCGGACATCAGGTGGTGGTCCTCATCGATGAATATGATAAGCCACTGCTTCAGAACTTATCCAGAGAGAGGCGTGAGCGTCGGGAAAAATTCCGTGATATGCTCAAGGGATTCTACGGGGTATTCAAGACCTGCGACCAATATATACGCTTCGTGTTCCTGACCGGAGTCACCAAGTTCGGCAAGGTAAGCGTCTTCTCCGACCTCAACAACATCCGCGACCTGACCCTTGAGCCGGACTACAACTCCATCTGCGGCATCACGGAGTCGGAGCTTCTCGCCGACATGCGCGAAGGCATAGAAGCGCTGGCCGAAAGACAGAAGCTTTCGATAGCCGAGACCTGCGGGAAGCTCAAGAGGAACTACGACGGCTACCGGTTCTCCGAGGATGATGATGCCGAGGGAATCTACAATCCGTTCAGCCTGCTCAACGTGATGGCATCGCGGCGTTTCGCCGACTACTGGTTCATGACCGGCACCCCGACCATGCTGATAGAGTTGCTGCGCGACCGGGATATCGAGCTCACGGAGCTTGACGGAGCCACACGCACCGAAAGCGAGCTGCTGGGGCTCGACCTGGTGTTCCGCGATCCGATACCGCTGCTGTTCCAGAGCGGATACCTCACGATAAAGGGCACCGGGTATGACATGGAGACCGTCTACCGCCTGGGCTTCCCCAACGAGGAAGTGGAGCGTGCCTTCCTCCGCGCTCTTGTGCCCTATTACATCAACACCAGGCAGATAGACGGCGGATTCAAGGTTGACCGGTCGCCCGAGACTGCCCTCGCCCAAATCCATGAGAAGGGCTATGCGGACCGTTATCTCGCCGACCGCCGCACCGTAATCAAGGTAGGAGTGGAATTCTCGACATCAGAACGCAACATCTCCGAGTGGATAGTGGAATGAACCGCATCGCGCCAATGAGATTCTGAAGACCGAGAGGAATGACGGACACGATGACACCGGAACAGCGCCACAGATGCATGGCGGCCATCAAGGGCAAGGATACGAAGCCCGAGATGATAGTGCGCAAATACCTCTTCTCCCGTGGACTGCGATTCCGGATTCTGGCGAGGAAACTGCCCGGACGCCCCGACATCGTTCTGCCGAACCCGACATCCCCTACAATACAGATTATTCCAACAAATCTTATGAATCCGAAAGACACCAACAATAATAATGTAGGGCCGCACGGCTCGTGCGTCCGGCTCACTCAAAGTAATCACATGTCGGTTTCCATAATGTTTCAAGTGTATATTATCAATGACCAGAGCGGAAGCACGAACAGTGCGTCCCTACGAAAGCCAGTTATGATGGATTAAAATATTCCGCACGCCGCCATTTCAACCGACCGGTTGAAATGGCGGCGTGCGGAATAGAGTGGCAATCTGGTGTTTTTATAGAGACACTGTCAACTATCCGAAAAATCGGGATTGTTAAATTCACGACTCCATAATACGCGACACTGACATATCCAGCTATATATGATGATATGCCGGCATGCATGCTCAGACGTTTATAATGTCTGGCGCGAGAATCCGTCGCGGAGCTCCAGAGTGGAGCCGTCTTCAGGAGTCACTGTGTAGTAGAGCCATATTTTGTCGTTGCCAATGAATTCAACACGCCAGTTGAGGACGTCTTCACCGGATGTCGCATCCATGACGCCGGTGGCATTGTTGATTTTCCAGTCGTAGTTTTGCTTGAGAGGTGCACCCTCGTAAACCATATCAACGAAAAGCAAGCTGTTGCCTGTGAAAGTCATTATACATTCGGAGGAAGTGGGTGCATCGGCCGAAGTCTTCCAGCCACCGTCGCCCTTCTCCTCGGTGCCTGTTAACTTCCATTTTCCCAACAGTCTCTCTCCCAGAGAGGACTCACCAGAAGGCAGACGGCGGAAGCTCCACTTATAATGTATCGGCTCAGGAAAAGCCTCGCCGGTTTCCGGATTGTTGACGACATCGGAAACGAGCTCGAGGGA
Source organism: uncultured Muribaculaceae bacterium (assembly GCA_947626355.1). Classification (GTDB taxonomy): domain Bacteria; phylum Bacteroidota; class Bacteroidia; order Bacteroidales; family Muribaculaceae; genus Lepagella. Next base: position 26,886 of record CANQRV010000014.1, on the reverse strand, counting down.
ATCGGCTGTGAGGAGTTCGACGTTTGACTCCGTAGGGGCTGTGATGACCGTCATCTTCGCCTCGTCAATGCTGTAGGGAATAGTGGCGTATTTGCTCCACCCGTCCGACCCGGTGGTGCAGATCAGAATCGAGTCGTTGTCCTGATAGTTGTAGACACACTCGGACACTTCGCCCGCTTCATCGTGAGGCTTCCATTTGCCGTCGCTGAGCATATAGCCGTTGGCGAGCTGCCATCTGCCGAGAATATGCTTCGAGATGGGTTTCAGAATCTCGTGATTTACGTCGGAGCTGCAAGACGGCAGCAGCGTAAGGGAGAGAGTGAGCGACGCTATGGCACCAATGGTAATCAATCTTTTCATTATTATTAATTGAGATTATGAGATTACTAAATATTATAAGTCATCAAAGGCGGCGCGGAGGTGGGCGGCCATACCGGAGGCGGCGGAGAGGCAGTAGGGACACCAATGGCCTCCACGGAGCACGAGCGCCGGCGAGGCCTCGAAGACATGGCCTTCCTTGCAGCGCCATTTCAGCGGGGTGTACAGGTCGCCGGGAGTCATCTCAGTGGAGAGGCACTCCCCTCCCTCGAATGCGGCCTTGTCGCGCATGTCGCCGATGTCGAGGCGCCCGGCCGGCTTATCCTCATCGTAGCCGTGAGGCAGCAATGCCCCGGCATCGGGCACCCTCGGATGGGGCGCGTCGCCGGCGGCCTTCCGGAGGATCTCGAGTTCCTCGTCCCACAAGGGTATGCACAGCCATATGCGGTGGTGGCCAAACATGGCCTCTATCTGCCTTCTGTCGTCATCAAATATAGCGCGCAGCGGGGAATGCGGCTTACGGGCCACCCCCCACATCATCTTCTTGATGAAATACGCCGGCACCAGTGGCGTGAGGCGCATCCACCAGGGAGTGCCCTTGGCGAGATGGTGGAAATAGTCGTCGCAGCTCATCGCCGAGCGGTATGGCACGAGCTCCTCGAGCCGGTCGGAATCAGCCCACCATACCCCGTGGAAATTCCTCAGCGCGAACCAGTAAGGATCGAATATCTTCTCGGGAGGCGGGCAGCGCAGGGCTGCGAGCAGCCGCGACTCGAACTCATAGTTGATCAGGCGGTAAGACTCGCCGCCGCCTATGCTGTAGAAATGGCCCCAGAACGAAGGGTCGGGGTCGGAGACGCATATATTGATGAGCAGGCGGGCGGAGTCCTCGACTGTAGTCCACTCGAGCACGCCGGCGAGTGGGACATGGAAAGTGATGGGGTCGGTGCCTTTCAGCAGCATTTCCGGAGATAGGATACCGGTCTGCCGCAGCGAGATCCATGGCGCGGAGCAGTCCTCGGCTATCTCGCGCTCCGCGAGGATCTTCGAGAGGGAATAGGCATCGTAGAGAGCGGGACACACCGGGTCGCCCTCACGCCCCCAGTGTCGCGGAGGAAGCCGGTCGCCGAGCTGGGCCACGCTCCCCATGTTGATGACCCTTATTTCCCTCTCCCTAAAGACAGCAGACGCTGCGCGCGCCACATTGCGTGCGGCCGTGATATTGACCCGGAACGTCTGCTCGGGATGATATTCCGTGAGCGGAGTCACCATGCCGCCGAGATGGAGCACATAGTCGGCCGAGGCCATTGCGCGGGCCACCGCGTCATAGTCGCAGAGGTCGCCCCACTCGATGCGGAAGTCAGGGCCGGCAAAGCGGGCGAGCTTGCGGCGGTTGGCTTTGGAGGGGCGTGCGAGCACCGTGACGCGGCAGTCGCCACGGCGGGCCGCCCACTCGCGGAGAGTGGCCATGCCCATCGTGCCGGTGGCGCCCGTGATCAGGATCTCGGGGCAGCGCGTCATTTGTGGTCGCTGCAGCTGGTGCCGTCACACTGCTCTTCCACTACGGGAGTCTCGCAGCAGGGTCCGTCGCCGGTGACAATACGTGCCTTGTAGTTGAGCTTCGGGAAGCAGTCTACGATAGCCTCGGGCGTCATGCAGTCGGCGTCGTATGTAATCGTGATGCGCTGTGTGGGCACATCGGCCTCCACTTTGCTCACGCCCTTCTCATCCTTGAAGAGGTTCTTGATCTTGGCCACACAGTTGTCGCAATGGAACTGCGGTTCGGTGGTGACCACCACCTTCTGTATATTCTCGGCGCATACGCAGGATGCGCCGGCGGCTGCGAGAGCCAGGAGCATAATCAGCTTTCTCATACGTGTCGGTTTTATAATTGTTTTGTATATGAGGCAAAGTTACAATAAAATTCCCGAAACATGCGCATCTGTTAAAAAATATTTACGAATTTAAACGTTACGCAACACCACAAGTCTTATTTGCGTCACCCGCAGCGAGAGACCCGAAATATACAGACGACATTTACAGCAGATGAAACCGTTATCAATCAGACCCCGAAACAGACATAAAGCACTCACGGGCATCGTGGCCGCCGCGCTGGCGGCCGGCGTCGCCCTGCCGGCCGTGGCGGCCACCATCAGGGGGAAGGTGAGCGACGCCGATTCGGCCCCTCTTCCGGGAGTGGCCGTGGAGCTGCTCCAGCTCCCCGACTCCGTGCGGAACGGAGCCACGATGACCGATGGCGCCGGCGAATACACCTTCTCAGGCATCAGGCCGGGCAGATACAGCATTATTTATGCAATGACCGGCATGGACCGCGCCACGCGCAGCGTGGCGGTGGCCGACAGCTCGCAGACTCTGGAAATCCCTCCCCTCGAGATGACCGAAAACGCCATCATGCTCGCCGAGACAGTGGTGACGGGCGTTCGCACAGCGGTGGTGGCGAAGGAAGACACCATCGAATTCAACGCAGGCTCGTTCCATACCAACCCCAACGCCAATGTGGAAGACCTGCTGAAGAAGCTTCCGGGAGTGGAGGTGGGCAGCGACGGCTCGATCACATCCGGAGGCAAGACCATCACCAAGATCCTCGTCAACGGCAAGGAATTCTTCGGCGACGATCCGAAGATGGCGTCGAAAAACCTCCCCTCGTCGATGGTGGAGAAGGTGCAGGTCGTAGACCGCAAGAGCGAGCTGGCGCGCCTCACGGGCGTTGACGACGGCGAAGACGAGACAGTGATCAACCTCACCGTAAAGAAAGACATGAACAACGGCTGGTTTGGCAACGTGGGAGGCGGCTACGGCACCGATAAGCGATACCGGGGCGATCTCTCGATCAGCAATTTCAGAGACGGCAACCAGTTTACCATCATCGGAGGCGCCAACAACATCAACGAGGCGGGATACACCGACCGCGGGCGCGGGCGCTTCTCGGGCTTCGGCAGCAGCGGCGGCATCAACACCACCCAGCGACTCGGCATCAACTTCAACATCGGCAACGGCGAGAAGCTCCGCTTCGGCGGCAACGTGTTTTACTCCCATTCCGACCGCGATGCCCGTTCTCTGTCGGAGACACAGTATATATTCCCCGACTCCGTGAGCTATCAGCACTCGGGCTCGCGCACCCGCGACAAGGGCCACAACATAAGTTCCGACTTCCGCCTGCAATGGAATATCGACGACAACAACACGCTCGACTTCCGCCCGCGTTTCTCCTTCAACAGCCGGCGCACCGAGCTCAACGACTCCTCGCGCCTTCTCGCCGGCACCGACGGCTCCACGCTCATCAACACCAACGAGAACATCCGCTCCAGCCGGGGCAACAGCTACGAGGCTTCAGGAGAGCTGATCTTCAACCATAAGGTGGCCTCACATCCCGGACGTTCCTTCAGCCTCCAGGCCAACTACTCCTTCTCCGACACCCGCGAGAAGTCGACCACCTGGAGCGACATCGAATACCTCCTGCGCCAGGAAGACACCGAGAAGCTCTACCGGTATATCGACAACAAGACCTGGAGCAACACCCTCGGCGCACGCCTCACATGGACAGAGCCCCTCGGCGACCCGGCCAAAGGCAATTACCTCCAGGCAGGCTACCGCATCAACTACCGCTGGAACAACGCCGACCGCTACACATATAATCTGCCCCTCGACGATCTCACGCCGGAGCTCGGAATGACCCACCTCTCGTCAGTGCCTCCGGGCGCCGAGCTCTCGACCGACCTCTCCAACAGCTTCCGCAACACCTTCTTCAACCAGGAGCTGCAGATCGGCTACAAGAAGACCTCGAAGACCCTCAACCTCGATGCCGGCCTGATGTTCTCCCCTTCCAGCAGCAAGAGCGAGGACCTCATCGACGATGCCCGCGACATTCCGCGCCGATGGGTCTGGAACGTGTCGCCCTACGCCCGCATGCGGTATAAGTTCAGCAAGACAAGCTCCCTGATGGTGCATTACCGGGCGCGCACGAGCCAGCCATCGATGACGCAGCTCCAGCCTGTGGCCGACATCTCCGACCCCCTCAACATCACCGTCGGCAATCCATCGCTGAAGCCCACCTTCACCCAGAACATCGGCGGCCACTTCAACCGCTTCAACGCCGACAGCAAGCAGTCGATATTCGCCGTGCTCAACACCTCGTTCGCCCTCAACACCATCGTGAGCCGTACCACTACCGACCCGACGACAGGCGCCCGCACCACCACCTACACCAATGCCGACGGCAACTTCAACATCTTCGGCATGACTATGCTCACCCAGCCGCTGCGCAACCAGAAGTGGCGCTTCAACCTGCGCTTCAACGGCCGCTACTCCACTACCCCCGGCTACATCAACGGCGACTACAACCGCATGGGCAACCTCAACCTCTCCCCTACCGCCGGCCTCACCTTCTCGAGCGACGTCTTCCAGATGACGGTCAATCCCACCTATTCATTCGGAATGGTCACCAACTCGCTGAAGATGCAGAAAAACCGCTACACCCACACCTACGGCTTCTCTGCCGACGCCTCGCTATACCTCCCCTTCGGCCTCGAGCTCAGCTCCGACGTCAACTTCTCCAACACCGCGGGCTACTCCTCTGGCTTCAACGCCAGGGAATGGCTCTGGAACGCCGAGCTCTCCTACTCAGTGCTCCGCGACAAGTCGCTCACCTTCAGCGTCAGGGCCTACGACATACTGGGACAGAACAAGAACGTGGCGCGCTCCGTCAGCGCCAACACCATCGTCGACAGCCGCTACAACGACCTCACGCGCTACGTGATGGTGGGCGTCACCTGGAAATTCAACACACTGAAAAAGAAGAAGCAGGAAGGCGACATGCCGTTTGGCGACATGCCTCCCGGGCCCCCGCCGGGCGACCGCGGAGGACACCCCGGGCCCCCGCCGGGACATGGCGGTGGTCGCCCGCCGTTCTGAAAACAAACACCCATCAGGCAATGTTATAGTTTTATGAAAAGACTTCCACTCACAGCCATAGCCATCCTCGCGCTCACACTCTCGGCGCGGGGATGGCTCATTAATGAAAAATACAAGGGCCCGAAGACCACAACCACCGACACCACCTGGCACTCCGACATACTGCCGGGCTACGAGGCCCGCTACGTCAACCAGGGAGAGGCCTTCGACGGCCCCTGCCGCTCCACCATCGTGCGCAGGCTATGCCCGCAGGGCTCCAGACGGGCATACCTTTATATCCACGGCTTCAACGACTATTTCTTCCAGAGCGAGATGGGACGGCGGTTCGTCGACTCCGGTTTCAACTTCTATGCCGTAGACCTGCGGCGCTACGGGCGCTCCAAGGAGCCCTGGCAATATCCCTACAACGTGCGCGAACTGAAGGAGTATTTCAGCGACATCGACTCGGCGCTAAGCCAGATCAGGCGCGACGGCAATACCGACATCACGCTCAGCGGCCATTCCACGGGCGGACTCACCGTGCTGCTCTACGGAGCCCTGCGGGGAAAAGACTGCGGCGTAGACCGCATAGCCACCGACAGCCCGTTTCTGGAATGGAACTACTCGGCATTCATGCGCAAGGTGGCGATACCGGTGGTGGGGTTCTTCGGGCGGCTCAACCGCAACTGGAAGATTCCGCAGGGACACTGCGACGGCTACGCCTACAGCCTGCTGAAGGAGTATCACGGAGAATGGGAATACAATACCGACTGGAAGATGATCTACTCGCCACCGGTGACCACCGGCTGGATCAAGGCCATCGACAGGGGCCAGGGGCAGCTGATGAAGCATCGCCGGGACATCGCGGTGCCTGTGCTGGTGATGCACAGCAGCCGCAAGATCGATGGATGCGGCTGGGAGCCTGATTTCCAGACCGGCGACGCCGTGCTCGACCCGGCGATGATAGAGGAGCGGGGGCGGAAGCTTGGGAGCCGGCGGATGGTGTGCGCCATCGACAGCGGTCTCCACGACCTGATCCTGAGCTCGCAGAAGGCACGCGAGGCGGCCTACGACAGTATCTTCTATTTTATAAGAGTGAAGAGTCAAGAGTGAAGACACTAACCACCCATTTTTCGCAATAAGCGTTGCGTTATCGATATTTTATTACTACTTTTGAAGCTTGAATCAAACGAGACAAAGGTTTTCACAGGCATATGATAAAGACGACATACGCTGAAAAGCGCGAGATGGCCGACTGCATACAGGCGCTTCGCCCCATAGCCCGCGCCCTGCTCAGCGGCGAGGAGCTCGAGGAGGTGCGTGGCCTGAAGAAGGGCCTCGCCCAAAGCGAGGCCAATTGCCGCGACGCCCATGGACTCCACAAGGCGCTGACAGCGCTCAAGACCGCCAGGGTATTCGCCGAGGCCATCGACGCCGACCGCAACATTCTGATAGCCATCGGGCTGCTCCCGGCCCTCACCGACGAGACAATCGGCATCACCGACATACGCCGCCGCTGGGGCGACGACGTGGCGTCGCTGCTCACCGGCATATCGCAGGTGGAGCGCTTCAGCTCCAGAAACAACGCCGTGAACCAGGACAATTTCCGGGGGCTCATGGTGTCGCTGGCCGACGACATCCGCGTTATCATCATCATGATCGTGAGAAACCTCGTGCTGATGCGCTCCATCAACAACCATCCCGACCAGGAATGGGTGAAAAACGTGGCCTTCGAGGCCGGATGCCTCTATGCCCAGCTCGCCCACCGCCTCGGCCTCTACAAGATCAAGGGGGAGCTCGAGGACCTCTCGCTCAAATACACCAACCGCGAGATCTACGTCTCGATAGCCCGCAAGCTCAACGAGACAAAGAGAAGCAGGGACGCATACATCAAGTCGTTTATCGACCCGCTGCGCGAGCGTCTAGAGGATGCCGACCTGAAATTCGACATCAAGGGGCGCACCAAGTCGATTTCCTCCATATGGAACAAGATGAAGAAGCAGAAGGTCGATATCCAGGGCATCTACGACCTCTTCGCCATCCGCGTGATCCTCGACTCGGAGCCGGAGAAGGAGAAGAGCGACTGCTGGCTGGCCTACTCCATCCTGGCCGACATGTACACCGCCAACCCGGCGAGGATGCGCGACTGGATCAGCATCCCGAAGAGCAACGGCTACGAGAGCCTCCACGCCACGGTGATGGGCCCCGGCTCGAAATGGGTGGAGGTGCAGTTCCGCACCCGCCGCATGGACCTCGTGGCCGAGAAGGGCCTCGCGGCCCACTGGAGATACAAGGGAGTGAAGAGCGACTCCACCGACCAGTGGATGGCCAACGTGCGCGACATTCTGGAGACCGCCGACTCCGGCCCCATGCAGCTGATGAAAGACATGAAGATGGACGTCTACGGCAAGGAGGTCTTCGCCTTCACCCCCAAGGGCGACCTCTTCCGCCTCTCCGAGGGGGCCACCGTGCTCGACTTCGCCTTCCAGATCCACACCAACGTGGGATGCCACTGCACCGGCGCCGTGGTCAACGGAGTGCACCGCAAGATCACCTACCGCATCGCCAACGGCGACACCGTGGAGATCCTCACCTCCTCCTCTCAGACCCCGAAATCCGACTGGCTGGGTATTGTGGTGAGCTCCAAGGCCCGCAACAAGATCCGACAGAGCCTCAACGAGGAGCGCCAGCACCGCGCCACCCTCGGTCGCGAGATGCTGATGAGGCGCGCCAAAAACCGCAAGGTGGAGCTCGACGAGGCCCTGATGATGAAGCTCATCAAGAAGCAAGGCTACAGCCACGCGCTCGACTTCTTCGCCGACATGGCCGACGAGAAGGTCGACGCCGGAAAATTCATCTCGGCATACATTGCGGAGACCACACGGGCAGCGGAGACAGTAACCGTCTCGGCCGGCGGCTTCCACCTCACGCCGGTCCCCGACCAGGAGGAGACCAGCAGCGACGTCATGGTGATCGGCGAGAAGAACATCAACGGCCTCAACTACCGCTTCGCCCGCTGCTGCAACCCGATCTACGGCGACCCCGTCTTCGGCTTCATCAGCTCCGACGGCATGGTGAAGATCCACAAGGCCGACTGCCCCAACGCCCTCCACATACGCCAGCGCTACCCCTACCGCGTGATCAAGGCCGGCTGGAGCGGACGCAGCGGCATGCTCCTCTCCGCCACCTTCCGCGTGACGGGCAAGGACGACATCGGAATCCTCGCCAACATAACGTCGATCATCTCCAAGGAGTCGAACATCAACATGCGCAACATCTCCGTCGATTCCACCGACGGCGTCTTCCAGGGCATCATCACTGTGGGCATCTCCGACACGGCGTCGCTCAACGCGCTGATGCGCAAGATCAAGACCGTGAAAGGGGTGAAGGACGTGGCAAGAATATGACAACAACGACAATGGCAACACAGATGAGAATCATATTACACACAGCGGCGGCCGCCGCGCTGCTGCTCATGGCGGCGACCGGCTGCTCTCCGAAGGAGAAATCAGACAAGGCCGTGGAGCGCGAGCAATGGCTCGCCAGCCTCAACGACTCGATAGCCACCTATAAAAAGCAGATCGACAGCACGCAGCAGCGTCTCGACGCCCTCAACGAGGAGTCGGCACGTCTGCTCGAGCGCTTCGACTATATAGAGAATCCCCGCGAGGTGGAGGGCTACTACCTGCTGAAGGGGTGGCAGGGGCGTCATCCCGCCAATGCCACCTGGCTCTACGCACGCATCTCGAAGAGCGAGGGTCTTGAGCTCCTCGCCTCCCTGAAGGGTGGCGTCTTCACCTCCGTGGCCGCGCTCAGCGGCGGGGAGAGCGCCGAGACAGCGGCCGTAGCGCCCGATCAGGCGCTCAACTTCCGTCACAAGGGCTACAACACCGTATGTTTCTACGGAGCCGAGGCCGACTCCGTGGCCGCTTTCATCGCGGCCCACGAGGGCGATGACGTCAACATCGAATTCCTCAACCCCGGGCGCAGCGGCTCGCTGAAGCTGAGCGCCGACCAGCGCGCCATGGTCGCCGAGACCTGGCGTCTCTACGACACGCGCCGCCAGATCAAGCGTCTGGAGAAGGAGATGCCGATGCTTAGCCGCCGCATCGACGCCTGCCGCCTGATGATGGAGCGCGACAGCACCACCGCCAAATAAATGGACATAAAGGAAGTTCTGTAGGGAAGCTTTTCAAAGCGTCCGCCCGGCGAAAACCGGCATGTCGACAGGCATGGAACACCATATATAATGTGACTTATAACTAAAATAATATAGGAATTATGAAACTTGAAGAGACCGACAGGATCACCCTCGAGGAGAAGGGGATTTCTGAAGAGAAGCTCGCCGAGGAGCTGCGAATGCTCCGTGAAGGCTTTCCGTATCTGAGAATCGAGGCACCGGCAACGCCGGGCCACGGCATCGACGTGCTCGACGAGACGGCACGCGACAAGGCGGTGGCCCTCTGGGAGAAATACCTCGCCGGCGGAGCCAGGGTCGTGAAGATGGTGCCTGCCAGCGGCGCCGCCTCGCGCATGTTCAAGAACGTGTTCTCGTTTGCCAACGGCAAGAGCGACAAGCCCGACAGCGACTTCATGAAGGAGTTTTTCGACAACATCGAGAAGTTCGCCTTCTTCGACCGCCTCAATTCCGTGTGCCTGTCGCTCTACGGCAAGAGCATCCCGAGTCTGATTGAGGAGAAGAGATATAAGGATATAGCACGCGCTCTTCTCGACAAGGCCGGTCTCGGCTACGGCCAGCTGCCCAAGGCGCTGCTTCAGTTCCACAAGGTGATGGGAGGCAGCCGCACGGCTCTCGAGGAGCACCTCGCCGAGGGTGCCAGCTACGCCGCCGGCAAGGACGGCAAGGTCAGCGTTCACTTCACAGTCAGCGAGGAACACATACCCCTCGTGGAGAGCAAGTTGGAGGAGAGCGCCAAGACTCTCGAGCACCGCTACGGGGTGGTCTACGACATCAGCATGAGCGTGCAGAAACCGGCCACCGACACCGTGGCCGCCAATCCCGACGGCACTCCCTACCGCGAGAACGGACGGCTCTTCTTCCGCCCCGGCGGACACGGAGCGCTGATCGAGAACCTCAACGACATCGACGCCGACGTGATCTTCATCAAGAACATCGACAATGTGGTGCCCGATATGTATCGTGGCGACACCATAGAATATAAGAAGGTGCTCGGCGGACTGCTCGTGGCTGTCAGGGAGAAGATCGACCGCTACTGCCACACCCTCTCCAAAGGTGTGCCCGAGGAGAAGGTGCTCGACGAGATAGCCGCCTTCCTGCGCGATGTGCTCAACATCACCCACCTTCCCGTCGAGGGAATGGACGCCAAAGATAAGGCCGACTTCTTCTTCGCGAAGCTCCATCGCCCGCTGCGCATCTGCGGCATGGTGAAAAACGAAGGTGAGCCGGGCGGCGGCCCGTTCCTGGTGTATAACGCCGATGGCACTGTGAGCCCACAGATTCTGGAGTCGACGCAGATCAATTCCGACGATAAGGAGGCATGCCGCATGCTGAAGGAGTCGACCCACTTCAATCCGGTCGACCTCGTGTGCAGCACGAAAGACTATAAAGGTGAGAAGTTCAACCTTCCCGACTACGTCGACAAGACGACGGGCTTCATCTCCCGCAAGAGCCGCGAGGGTGTGGAGATCCTGGCGCTTGAGCTTCCCGGGCTCTGGAACGGTGCGATGAGCGACTGGAACACCATCCTGGTGGAAGTGCCTGCGAGCACCTTCAATCCGGTGAAAACCGTCAACGACCTCCTGCGCCCGATGCATCAGGCTCACTGATACTTTATTTGTATTAGCCCCCGATTTGCATTAGCCCCCGATTTGCATTAGCCCCCGGTCGATTAGACTGCGGAATATATACTGTTGCTGCCGTGCTGCCGTCCGGATTCAAGACGGCAGCCCGGCGGCAACTGCCGCTTTTAGAGAGGTTATGGATTCGCTGTAAGGGTCATGCTTTCAATGTCAACCAATGTTAATTCATTGCATTGCGGTATTCAAAGGCCAAGCAGCCTATTGCCTTTATCATTATATTTGCAAACAATCTTAACAACGCATAGGCAAATGGATATGAGAATGAACAGAAATCTAATGAAAGCGGCAGCTATTCTTGCCGGGACTGTTTTCATAGTCTCGTTGTCGCTATCGGTTTCGGCAAAGTGTGACTACCCGGTTGAGATCGACGAGATGCGTTTCATGCTGGATGATTCCGACATGACCGCTACAGTCTGGGAATCCGTCAGGGACGATTGGGGCGATCAGGAATTGTATTCCGGCGATGTGGTGATTCCCCCTTACGTGGAATACGAAGGTTGCAGTTACAAGGTCACGAGTATTGGGCCCCGCGCGTTTGTCCAGACGTACGCTGACTCACTTCACCTTCCTGAAACGGTAGTCGGGGCCTGTGATGATTCTTTTTCCAATATGTTTGATCTGCGGACAGTGACGGTTGATGAAGCCAACCCTTCTTTTATGTCGAAAGGGGGCGTGCTTTATTCTAAAGACGAGAAGGTGCTGTGGCTTTTTCCGCGCAAATGGGTATAGGAGCATCTTATGTCTGGGAATCCTTTGGAATATACCATTCACGAGGGAGTGGAAGAAATAAAGACCAGTTTTCTTGACACTGGCATAGAGCGTTTAAACCTGCCGAATACCTTGAAAAAGGCTGGTAACAATGCTTTCGACTGCGCGACTCTCAAGGAGATTGAACTTCCTGAGTCGTTGGAATATTTAGGAGACCGCTGTCTTCAGCGCACAACCATAGAGTCCGAGCTACGTATTCCAGAAAGCGTCACTCATATAGGTGATGACTGTTTTGCGCTCAGCCTTTTTACGTCCATCACCCTTCCAAAGAATCTTACGTGTATCAACGCGGGAATGTTCAAGGTGTGCCGGAATCTCAGATTTCTGGAAATTCCGGAGGGAGTTACAAAAATAGGCGTTGAAGCGTTTTCGGGGACTGCGATAGAAGTATCTTTACCTGAAAGCCTTGTGAGTCTTGATAAAGAAGCTTTTGCTGGTATAATGACTTCAACCCTTAGACTGCCGGATGGAGTCAGGATACTTCCCAATGATCTGTTTAATCAATCGACGGTTGCCAACGTAACTATCGGCAACGATGTCGAACGCATCGGAAGTATATTCTCGAAATGCTATGATATCGCGGATATCTATTCTCCATGTGAGACTCCTCCGGACATTGATGGCGCCAATCCTTTAGGGCTTAACAATTACAGCAGCGGCGATGATATGCGGGGCAAGGTCAACGTGCATGTGCGTCCCGGCTGCGCCCAGGCATATCTGGATTCACCCTGGAAGCTCATGGGGCCGATTATTGAGGATTTACCTGTTGGAGTCGATGAAATCGGTGATGACATGACCATCAGGGATGACGAGCTATGCGAGGCATATTCCCTCTCCGGCGCCACAGTCGCAAGCCGGCTGCGTTTCGGAGAAGTCGGCGACGCTCTGCCGAAGGGCCTCTACATCATCCGCACCGCTAACGGTAAATCTGCGAAAATCGTCGTGAGATAGTTTCCTTGTTTCTCCATCAAGAGGTGGGATGAGGCAACTGTTTCTCAAAAATTTGAAAAATTTTGAAAAAAAACGCAATTCGCGAAAACAATTCAACCACCATGACGTTATAATAGTACGATTATTGTATTTGCACTGTGTTTTATTCATGGTATTAGAATTAATGCTACCATAGGGCGTGATTGTGAAACCACGTCCTATTCTTTTTTATTACAGGATAAATTGCTAACTTCGCGTCATGTTTGCAAAACGCATTATACTCGCCATCGCCCTTGCAGGGTTCGCCGCCGGAGCCATCCAGGGGCAGCAGCGACCTCAGAGAAGCGGCAGCGACCCCGGCAGCGAGAAGGAGGAGCCCACGGTGGTGAAGCCCGGAAGCGCCTGGACCCTCACCTACCCTCTTGGCGACCACGTGGAATCGACACTCGATACCCTCACATATAACTTCCAGCGGCGATATATCCCGTCGATGGTGACCGACGCATACGCCACCACCGGCAATCAGGGTGCGCCCGGCATCGACATGCTCTATCTCCAGCGCCCCGACCCGTCGGTGTTCTTCTTCGAGGACGCCCTCCGCCACTGGCTCCCCTCGTTCAGCACCCAGAAGTTCTACAACGTCTACATACCGACCACGGTGCTTTCCTACGGCTTCGGCGGCAACAAGCTCAACCATATGGACCGGCTGCAGACCGACTTCGCCGGCAACGTCAACCGCCGCATCGGCATCGGCGCCATGCTCGACTACCAGTATTCGAAGGGAGCCTACGAGAACCAGGCGGCCAAGGACTTCATCTTCGGCCTCTCCGGCTACTACCGCGGCGAGCGCTACGAGATGCAGGCCTTCTTCAACCATTTCAACTCGCTCAACAAGGAGAACGGCGGCATCACCGACCCCCTCTACATCACCGACCCTGCCGAGCTTCAGGGGGGTGTCAACAAGATAGAGCCGAAGAGCATCCCGACACGGCTGAGCGGCACCCACAACCGCCTTAACGGGGCGCAGGTGTTCATGACACATGCCTATAAGGTGGGATTCTGGAAGGAGGAGGTGGTCAACGACACACTGACGCGCGACGTCTACGTGCCGGTGACGCGCTTCATCTACTCCTTAGACTACAACACCCGCAAACACACATTCATCAACACCAACACCACGCAGGGCCAGGAGTTCTGGGCCAACCACTACCTCAACCCGCAGGGATCCCACGAGTCGACCTATTACTGGGACCTCACCAACTCCTTCGGCGTGGAGATGATGGAGGGATTCAACAAATGGGTGCCCTTCGGACTCTCGGCCTACGTCTCCTACCGCTACCGCAAGTTCAAGCAGGTCACGGCCTATCCACCCTACGAGCTGACCGACGATGACCGCGCCGGGCTCACCCCGATGCCGGAAGGAATATACGTGGCGCCGACTACGGGCCAGAGCCTGCTCTGGGTGGGAGGACGCCTCCAGAAAGACATGGGCACGACCATACGCTACGAGGCCAACGTGAAGTTCGGCCTCTCAGGCGATGTGGTGGGCGACCTCGACCTCGACGGGCGCATCACCACCCGCTTCCGCATGCTCGGCGACACCGTGGGGATCAGCGCCTACGGCTCCTTCCGCAACCTCGAGCCCTCCTACCTGCTCCAGCATTATGTCTCCAACCATTTCGTGTGGGACAACGACTTCGGCAAGACGCGCCGGCTGCGCTTCGGCGGCGAGCTGACCATACCCTGGACACGCACCACCCTGAGCGCCGGGGCCGAGAACGTGCAGAACCTCGTGTATTTCAACCCGCAGTCGCTCCCCACGCAGCATGGCGGCAGCGTGCAGATATTCTCGGCCACCCTGGAGCAGAAGCTGAGATTCGGCGTCTGGAACTGGAACAACCGCATCACCTACCAGACATCGTCAGACCAGGACGTGCTGCCGATGCCGAAACTCGCCATCTACAGCAACATGTATATCGGCGCCAGACTATTCCGGGTGCTCGACATACAATTAGGCGTAGACTGCGACTACTACACCCGCTACACCGGCTACTGCTACCAGCCGGCCCTGATGGCCTTCCGCGTACAGGGGGGCGACGATAAGGTGAAGGTGGGCAACTACCCGCTCTGCAACGCCTATTTCACCGCGAAGCTGTATAAGGTTCGGTTTTTCGTGCTCTGGAGCCATCTCAACCAGGGATGGTTCTCGAAAGACTATTTCTCGATGCCCGACTATCCGATCAATCCGCGTCAGCTGCAGTTCGGGCTATCGATCGATTTCGCCGACTGACGAGTGATCAGATCCATGAGGACGGGCATTGAAACATGCCGAAGGCATGTCCCTACATTAAAAATCCATTAATTTGTGAGATATGGGATATAAGATGATGAAGCCGCGCTACGGGCGCATGGCGATCTACATACTGCTGCTGGGAGGAGTAGCCCTGCTGATGGGCGGGCTGCGCAGCTGCCGGCAGAAGACTCTCCCGGCCCTGGAGCAGGGAGGCTCACAGGGCGACACCATCGACGCCGGCATCATCTACGGGCCGCTTAGCTACTATCTTCACGACGACACACTCGGGGGCATCAATTACGACATGCTCCGGCAGATGGGCGCAGCCCTCGGCCGTCCGGTGAGGTTCTGGCCTGTGGTCAACATCGAGGAAGGGCTCCAGCGCCTGTCGCAAGGCAGATTCGCCATCCTCGCCTCGCTCCCCTCCGACCGTCAGCTCAAGAAGCATTTCATACCCACGAGCAGCATATATCTCGACCGGCTGGTGCTCGTGCAGCTGCCGCAGGCCGACGGCACACTCCGCGCCACCTCGGCGCTCCACCTCGCCGGCGACACGGTGCACATCCCCGAGTCGTCGCCGGCCGCCGAGCGGCTCCTCAACCTCTCGCAGGAGATCGGAGAGCATGTCGAGGTGAAGGAGGAGAAGGGACTCTCCGAGGAATACCTCTGCATCAAGGTGGCGAAGGGAGAGATACGCTACGCGGTGGTCGGCGAGAAGACGGCGCTGGCGATGCAGGAGCGTTATCCGCAGCTCAACATCGACAATCCCATGAGCTTCACGCAGTTTCAGGTGTGGGTGCTCAACCGGCGCGACACCACCCTCCGGCATGATATCGACACCTGGCTCGACAGCTACGAAGGCTCCGAAGGCTACCGGAAAATGCTGGAGCGCTATGGCGCTTTCGGCGCTTCGCGCAAGAGTCAAGAGTGAAGAGTAAAGAGTAAAGAGTAAAGCTGCATCGGGATAATCCAGAAAATACTATCAAAAAGCTACAACTACTATGAAAAGAGTCACATCCATATTCCGGTGCCTGGGCGCCGCCGTCATCGCCGCTGCCGCGGCTTCATCCGCCGTAGGACAGACTCGGACGGCGTATCCGTATAAGGCACCGGTGAATGGGGAAATCGCCGTTGTGGCCACCGGGGTGCTACGCGACCGGCAGCCCCTCGCCTCCGACACCCTGATGCAGCAGGTGGCCGACTGCGGCTTCAATATGGTGTCATTAGTAGGCACCATTGACATCCCGAAGCGCCTCGATGAATTCAAGCGGTCGCTCGCCAACGCCCGCGAGGCCGGTCTCGGCGTGCTGGCCGCCAACTATTTCTGGAACCTTAACGGCCACGATCCGAAAGCGGGAACCATATGGGCTAAGAGATATCTCGATGAGTTCCGCGACGACCCGACGATCGTGGCCTGGCAGCTGAAAGACGAGCCGAACTACGACCAACTCACCGACAGGACAGACGGCTACAACCTTCAGACCATCTACAACTATATCCGCGACAACGACCCGCTCCACCGTCCCATACAGGTGAATCTCGTCGGAAGCCCCGAGAATGTCTTCATGCTCGGCCACAGCTACGATGAGTTTATGTCGGCTTTCCAACGCAACTTCCGCCCTACCCTCTGGAGCTTCGACCATTATCCCATCACACGGAGGATCAAGGGCACCACACTGCCGGCCATCCCCGACGAGATGGGGCCCGTCAATGTCGGCTATCAGACCTTCTACGAGGACCTCGCCACCTACAACCGGCTCTCGGAGCGCGGCGGCGCCTTCTGGATGTATATCCAGAGCATGGAATACCTCGTAGGCCACTACCTTCGCCCGGTTGCCACGGTGCCCTACCTCTCCTTCCAGGCCTTCTCCGCGCTGGCCTACGGCGCACAGGGGATACTCTACTGGACATACCGCAACCGTCCCGACACCAAAAGCGAGCAGTATGGCCAGGCACTGATCGACCTCGACGGGGAGAAGACACCGTCGTGGGACGCCGCAAGGACCGTCAACCACCGCATACGGCGCTACAACGAGGTGTTTGCCGGCAGCCGGCTCATGGAGGCCACCCATGTCGGCGAGATCTATTCCGGCTGCCCGGTGATGAAGAAGCGCATAGGGCCGCTGCTTCGCGCCCGGACCGAAAAGGGCGGAAAAGGGATGCTGCTGACACGCCTGCGCAATGGCGACCGCGAATTCCTGGTCATAGTGAGCCACGACGTGACGGAAGCCCAGCACATCACCCTGACATTTAAGGAAGGATATAAAATACTGGAACTTACGCCTGCCGACTGCGGCGACGGGAATTCGGCCGGAAGAGTCGACAGCTCAAGGCCCGTGAGGCGCCTGCTCCCCCCGGGAGGTGTATGTATATTTGAAATCTGATGCATTAGGACAAAAAACTTATATTTTATTTTCAGTTTTGCGGCATTTTATATAATTTTGCGCTCAAACCGAACAGCGTGAAACGATGACCAAAAACGACATGACCCCGCAAGACTACGAGACGCTGCTCTCCAGGATCATCCCGGAGATGGCGGCCCACGGCCTGAAGGCCACCACCATGGACATGGTGGCCTCGCGCCTTCAGATGTCGAAGCGGACCCTCTATGAGATTTTCGGAAGCAAAAACGGGATGGTGGCGGAGATCATACGCTACATCTTCGATGAGCACCGCAAGCGTGCGGAGGCCGCTTTCAAGGAGGCCGACAACGTATTGCTTGCCTTCATGAAGATCTATGAGCTGCAGCGCGACTTCATGAGCAAGACGGATGTGGCATTCTTCCGCGACCTCGACAGGATCATTGACCTGAAGAAGGAATACCGCAGCAACCGCGAGCGGCGCATCGGGGAGCTTGAGAACGTGCTCCGGCTCGGCATCCAGCAGGGGGTGGTGGACCCCAATGTCAACATTCGCGCCTATCTGGCCCTCTTCGAGGTACAGATGGAGTCGCTGAAGCGTATGGAGGAATTCTTCCCGGCCGACATCACGCTGATCGACGCCCTCGACACCGTGTCGCACTCCTTCCTGCGAAGCATAGCGTCGCGCCGCGGCCTCGACATGCTCGACGAGTGGAACCGCCGCATGGCTGACGCCGCCAACCCTGAGACCCGAAATCAAGACCACACCACATCAGATTAGACAACAGACACAAGATGGCAATCAGACACACAATGCATGCGCTGGCGCTCTTCGCCGCCATGGCAGCCGGAATCTGCACCGCCTCGGCCACCACGCTGAGGCTCTCCCGGCAGGAATGCATCGACATCGCCCTACAGACCAACCCCACCGTGAGGGTCGCCGACATGGAGGTGAAGAGGATGGACTACTCGAAGAAGGAGACCCTCGCCGCCGTGTTCCCCCAGATCAACTTCTCCTCCACCTACCAGCGCTCGATAGAGCTGCAGACGGTGAGGATGGACATGGGAGGCCAGAGCCAGAGCTTCAAGATGGGCTCCGACAACACCTGGAACATGGGCTTCTCGGCCTCGATGCCTCTCGTCTCCCCCACCCTCTGGAAGGCGATACAGATCAGCGACACCCAGATCCTGGCCAACCTCGAGAGCGCCCGCGCGTCGCGGCTCAACCTCGTGGACAACATCAACAAGGCATACTACGCGCTGCTGCTCGCCGTGGCCTCGAAAGCCGTGATACAGCAGAACTACGACATCGCGGTCTTCAACGCCGGGATCTTCGAGAAGCAGTTTGAGGCCGGCACAGCATCGGAATACGACGTGCTGCGCTCGTCGGTGCAGGTGAAGAACGTGGAGCCGGAGCTCCTCCAGGCCGACATAGCGCTCAAGCAGTGCAAGCTCCAGCTGAAGGTGCTCATGGGGATATCGACCGACGCCGATATCGAGCCCACAGTCACACTGGCCGAGATGCAGCAGGAGATGTATGGCTATCCTCTCGGAGCCGACACATCGCTGAGCGACAACACGCAGCTCCGCAGTCTCGACATCCAGAAGAAGATGCTCGACCAGACGGTGACGATGCGCAAGTTCTCATGGATCCCCACCTTGGGTGTCACCTACAATCTGGCGTGGATGTCGCTGAGCAACGGAAGCCCTTTCAAGGGTCAGGAGTTCAACCCTTACAGCAATGTGGGCTTCTCGCTGTCGGTGCCCATCTTCTCGGGAGGCTCGAAGCTCTACTCCCTGCGTCAGGCGCAGGTGCAGCGCAGAGAGCTTGACCTCCAGCGCGAGAACCTCGTCAACACGCTCAACATGCAGGTGGAGCTCGCCATCGACAACATCAACCGCGAGGCCCGTCAGATCGAGGCTTCGGCCGAAGGCATGCGCCAGGCCGGCAAGGCCTACGAGATCATGCAGAAGAGCTTCGAGATCGGCGCCGCGTCATATCTCGACCTGCGCGACAGCGAGCTGGCCAACACCACGTCGCAGCTGAGCTACTACCAGGCCATCTACAACTACCTGGTGTCGTATTCGGAGCTTGACCTGCTGCTGGGCAAAGGGCTCTGATTCTTTATAATAAGCTTAAATCAAGACAACCGACATAAAATGAGACCAATCACAAAAAGCGTCATGCTGGCGCTTCTTGCAGCCCTGACGGCGTGCAGCGGGGGCGACGACAAAAAGGGTGGCGGGGAAGCCGAGAAGAAACCCCTTGTCAGAATCGAGACTGTAAGCAGCCGGGAGGTGGTGCAGCAGGGCCACTACACGGCCACCGTGGAGCCGTGGCTCATCAACAACATTTCATCGTCGACGCCGCTGCGCATCAAGCAGATTCTCGTCGACGAGGGGATGCTCGTGGGCAAAGGGCAGAAGCTGGTGGTGCTCGACGACGTCAACACCACTGGCTACGAGCTGCAGGTGGCCAACGCGAAAGCCAACCTCGAGAACGTGGAGACCAACTACAAGCGGGCGCAGCAGCTCTACGAGATCGGCGGGGGCACGAAGCAGAACGTCGACCAGATGGAGCTCCAGCTCACCAACGCGCGCAACGCGCTGGCTTCGGCCGAGCGCACCCTGCGCAACATAAGGGAGAACACCGTGCTCACCTCGCCGATCAGCGGCGTGGTGACGGCCCGCAACTACGACCCAGGCGACATGGCCGGCGCGCAGCCGATCCTCACGGTAGCCCAGGTAAAGCCCCTGAAGATAGTGATCAACGTCTCGGAGAGCGACTACTCGCGCATCCACAACGGGATGCCTGCCGCCATCACCTTCGACACCTACGGCGACGAGCAGTTTGAGGGCCGCGTGTCGATGGTGGCCCCGACGGTCGACGCCGCCACGCGCACCTTCGGCGTGGAGATCACGATGCCCAACGCCGACTCGCGGGTGCTCCCCGGCATGTTCGGGCGCGTGACCTTCGACCTCGGCACCGCCGACCATGTGGTGGTGCCCGACAGGGCGGTGGTGAAGCAGCGCGGCTCCGGCAACCATTACGTATATGTATATAAGGACGGCAAAGTGTCGTTCGACCAGGTACAGCTGGGCCAACGCATCGGCGACTCCTACGAGCTGCTGAGCGGCGTGGCCGACGGCGCCTCCGTGGTGGTGGAAGGCCAGGGCAAGCTCGCCGCCGGCATGGAAGTGGAAGTGGCGAAATTATTTCAATGAAGTGTAACCAACCAATAAGCAAGCCATGAGTCTATATGGAGCAGCCGTGAAGCGGCCGATCATGACCACGCTGTGTTTCGTCACAGTGGCGATCCTCGGTCTCTTCTCCCTGGCAAAACTACCGATCGACCTCTACCCCGACATCGACACCAACACCATCATGGTGATCACGATGTATCCGGGAGCCTCGGCCGAGGATATAGAGCAGAACCTCACCAAGCCGCTCGAGAACACCCTCAACTCCGTGGAGCATCTCAAGCACATCACCTCGCAGAGCCGCGAGAACACCTCGGTGATCACCCTGGAGTTCGAATACGGCTACGACATCGACGTGCTCACCAACGACGTGCGCGACAAGCTCGACATGGTGGAGTCGATGCTCCCCGACGACAGCGAGAACCCCATCATCTTCAAGTTCTCGACCGACATGATTCCTATATGCCTCCTCTCCGTGGAGGCCAAGGAGAGCATGCCGGGCCTCTACAAGATACTCGACGACAATGTGGTGAACCCTCTGGCGAGGGTCGACGGCGTCGGCACCGTGTCGGTGTCGGGCGCCCCAAAGCGCGAGATCCACGTCTATGTCGACCCGAAGCGCCTTGAGGCCTACAACCTCTCGGTGGAGGCCATAGCGCAGGTGATCGGCGCCGAGAACCGCAACGTGCCGGGGGGCGCCTTCGACATCGGCTCCAACACGTATTCGCTCCGCGTGCAGGGCGAGTTCAAGGAGACGGCCCAGCTGGCCGACGTGCCTGTGGGCTCGTATGAGGGAAGAATCATCTACCTCAGAGACGTGGCCCGCATCGACGACTCCCTCGAGGAGCGTACCCAGCAGACATATATAGGAGGCAAGGAGGGCGCCATGATCATCATCCAGAAGCAGAGCGGCGCCAACTCGGTGGAGATTTCCGAGAAGGTGATGAAGATGCTGCCGAGGCTGCAGAAAAACCTCCCCTCCGACGTGAAGCTCGGCATCATCGTCGACACCTCCGACAACATCCGCAACACCATCGCGTCGCTCGAGGAGACGGTGCTCTACGCGCTGCTCTTCGTGATGATAGTGGTGTTCGTGTTCCTCGGGCGCTGGCGGGCCACCATGATCATCATCATCACGATTCCCGTCTCGCTCATAGCGTCGTTCATCTATCTGTACGCCACGGGCAACACCCTCAACATCGTGTCGCTGTCGGCGCTTTCTATCTCGATCGGCATGGTGGTCGACGACGCGATAGTGGTGCTTGAGAACGTGACGACCCACATCGAGCGCGGCTCCGACCCGAAACAGGCGGCTGTGCATGGCACCAACGAGGTGGCCATCTCCGTCATCGCGTCGACGCTGACGCTGATCGCGGTATTCTTCCCGCTGACCCTCGTCACCGGCATGACGGGCGTGCTCTTCCGCCAGTTGGGCTGGATGGTGACCATCATGATGATCATCTCCACCACCTGCGCGCTCTCGCTCACCCCGATGCTCTGCTCGCTGTGGCTCCGCAGGCAGAACACCCACTCGCGCCTCTTCACCATCTTCTACACTCCGATCGAGAAGGCTCTCGACAGGTTTGACGATGGCTACGCCCGTTTGCTCGGCAAGGTTGTGGCCCACCGCACGGTGACTATCCTCTCCTGCCTCGCCATCTTCGTGGGCTCGATCTTCCTGATGAAGTTCGTGGGCTCGGAGTTCATGCCGATGAGCGACAACGCCCGCATCGGCGTCGACCTGGAGCTGCCGATCGGCACGCGCGTGGAGATCGCGCAGCGGGCCACGGGGAGCCTCGACTCCCTCTGGCGCGCGAAGTATCCGGAGATAGAGGCCATCAGCTACACCGTGGGCCCGGCGAGCTCCGACAACACCTTCGCGTCGCTCTCCGACAACGGCTCCCACATCGTGAGCATGAACATCCGCCTCTCCGATCCCGGCAAGCGCGACCGCGGCATCAAGGAGATAGCCGACGGGATGCGTAAGGATATCGACGAGCGGTATCCGGAGTTCAACAAGGTGCAGGTGAACGTGGGCGGCGGCCGCGGCCAGTCGATGGGCGGCCAGGCCACGCTCGACTTCGAGATCTACGGCTACGACTTCACTGAGACCGACTCTGTGGCCCGGAAGCTCGTCAGCATCCTTAAGGGCATTCCCGGCACGGCCGATGTCACGGTGTCGCGCAGCGACTACCAGCCGGAATACCAGGTGGACTTCGACCGCGAGAAGCTCGCCCTCTACGGGCTGAGCCTCCAAACGGCGGCTTATTACCTGCGCAACCGCATCAACGGCTCCACCGCCTCGCGCTACCGCGAGGACGGCGAGGAATACGACATAAAGGTGATGTATGACCCCGAGGCGCGCACCTCGATCGAGGACCTCGAGAACATCATGATCTATACCTCGACGGGCCAGGGCGTGCGCCTCAAGGAACTCGGCACGGTGGTGGAGCGCTTCACTCCCCCTACCATCGAGCGCAAGGACCGCGAGCGTATCATCACCGTCTCGAGCATCGTCGACGGAGTGCCGATGTCGGTGGTGGCCGCGAAGGCCCAGATGAAGATCGACGAGATGCACCTCCCCTCGGGAATCACCATCGGCCTGGCGGGTAGCTATGAAGACCAGCAGGACTCCTTCTCCGACCTCCTGATGCTCGGAGTGCTGATCATCATCCTCGTCTATGTGGTGATGGCGGCGCAGTTCGAGTCGCTCACCTACCCCGGCATCATCATGACGTCGCTGCTCTTCGCCTTCTCCGGCGTGTTCCTGATCCTCTGGCTTACAGGCCACACGCTCAACGTGATGAGCATGATCGGCGCCATCATGCTGATCGGTATCGTGGTGAAGAACGGTATCGTGCTCATCGACTACATCACGCTCAACCGCGAGCGCGGCATGGGCATCCGCCGGGCCGTGATACACGGCGGCAAGTCGCGTCTGCGCCCTGTGGTGATGACTACGCTGACCACCATTCTCGGCATGGTGCCGATGGCCGTGGGCACAGGCCAGGGCGCCGAGATGTGGCGCCCGATGGGTACGGCCGTGATCGGCGGTCTCACGTTCTCCACGGTGCTGACGCTGCTGTTTGTGCCTGTGCTTTATTGTGTATTCGCCGGCAACGGAGTGAGGCGGGCGCGCCGCAGGCTCCACAAGGGCGCTAAAACGAAATGACAACGATGAAAGCGATATTCATAGCCTACGACCAGGCCCACCACGAGGCCATAATCGAGATTCTGGAACACAACAACTGCCGGGGTTTCACCTCCTTCGGGGTTGTGGAGGGGCGCGGCAGCCACAAGGGGGAGCCTCACTACGGCTCCCACGCGTGGCCGTCGCTGGCCCAGGCCCTCATCACGATGGTCGACGACGGGAAGGTGAAGCCGGTGCTCGCCATGCTGCGCGAGCTCGACCGGAGCAAGGAGCGCCTCGGGCTCCGCGCCTTCGTCTGGACGGTGGAAGACACTATCTGACGAAGGGTGAAGGGTGAAGAAAAGGCCGGCGCGACTCGTGGGAGTCGCGCCGGCTGATTTTATCTTTCTTCTATGATTATTTGAGGATATGATTATTTGAGGACGCCGAGCTTCCTGCCCACCTTGATGAAGGCGGCGATGGCGCGGTCGAGCTGCTGGCGGTTGTGGCCGGCGGAGAGCTGCACGCGGATGCGGGCCTGTCCCTTCGGCACTACCGGATAGTAGAAGCCCGTGACGTAGATGCCTTCCTTCTGCATCTCGGCGGCAAAGTCCTGCGAGAGCTTTGCGTCGTAGAGCATCACGGCGCAGATGGCGCTCTGGGTGGGCTTGATGTCGAAGCCGGCCTCGAGCATCTTGTCGCGGAAGTAAGCCACGTTCTCCATCAGCCTGTCGTGGAGCTCGTTGCTCTCCTTGAGCATTCTGAACATCTCGAGGCTCGCACCCACGATCGAGGGAGCCACGGAGTTGGAGAAGAGGTAGGGACGCGAGCGCTGACGCAGCATGTCGATCACCTCCTTGGGGCCTGTGGTGAAGCCGCCCATGGCGCCGCCGAATGCCTTGCCGAGCGTGCCGGTGAAGATGTCGATCTTGCCGTAGCAGTTGAACTGCTCAGCCACGCCGTGGCCTGTGGGGCCTACCACGCCTGCGGAGTGGCTCTCGTCGACCATCACCAGGGCATTGTATTTGTCGGCGAGCTCGCAGATCTTGTCCATCGGAGCCACATTGCCGTCCATCGAGAAGACGCCGTCGGTGGCGATGATCTTGTAGCGGCAGTCGGCAGCCTCCTTGAGGCAGCGCTCGAGGTCGGCCATGTCGGCGTTGGCGTAGCGGAAGCGTTTTGCCTTGCAGAGGCGCACGCCGTCGATGATGGAGGCATGGTTGAGGGAGTCGCTGATGATGGCGTCCTGCTCGGTGAAGAGGGGCTCGAAGAGACCGCCGTTGGCGTCGAAGCAGGCAGCGTAGAGGATGGTGTCTTCGGTCTTGAAGTAGTCGCTGATGGCCTTCTCAAGCTCCTTGTGGAGATCCTGCGTGCCGCAGATGAACCTCACGGACGACATGCCGTAGCCGCGGCGGTCCATGGCACCCTTGGCGGCCTCGATGAGGCGGCTGTTGTCGGCGAGGCCGAGGTAATTGTTGGCGCAGAAATTGAGCACCTCGCCCTCGGAGCCCTCCACGGCGATGTCGGCCTTCTGGGGGGTGGTGATGATGCGTTCGTTCTTGTAAAGGCCGGCTTCCTTGATGTCGGCGAGCTCTTTCTCAAGATGTTTCTTGAAATCCGTATACATAATATTAGATATTTGGTTGTTGGTTACGTGGATGTTAGAAGCGCGGGGAGGCCGTTTCCGGAGGAAATCGGCCCGGGGCGCTAAAAAAATCTTTCAAAGTTAATCTTTTTTAGTGATTTTATTTATAATTTTGCACCGAAAAATAACAACAACCTTATATCAACCCAACCAAATATCATAGAGACATCATGAAAAATATCCTTATCATAGGTTCGACAGGCCAGATCGGCTCCGAGCTGGCGATGAAGCTGAGGCGTGAATACCCCGGCGGCAATGTCGTGGCAGGCTATATCAAGGGCGCCGAGCCTAAAGGAGAGCTGCTGGAAAGCGGCCCGAGCCATCTGGTGGACATCACCGACGCGGCGCAGATCGCCGAGGCGGTTGACAAATACAATGTGGACACCATCTACAATCTCGCGGCCCTTCTGAGCGCCGTAGCCGAGTCGAAGCCTCAGCTTGCATGGAAGATCGGTCTCGGCGGCCTCTTCAACACCCTCGAGGTGGCCCGCGAGAAAGGTTGCGCGGTGTTCACTCCGAGCTCAATCGGCTCGTTCGGCCCGACGACACCCCACGTGAAGACCCCGCAGGACACCATCCAGCGTCCCGAGACGATGTATGGCGTCACGAAAGTGTCGGGCGAGCTCCTCTCCGACTACTACTTCCACCGCTTCGGCGTAGACACGCGCTCGGTGCGCTTCCCGGGCCTCATCTCCTACGTGGCACCTCCGGGTGGCGGCACTACCGACTACGCCGTCGACATCTACTACTCCGCCGTGAAGGGTGAGAAATTCAAATGTCCGCTGAAGCCCGGCACGTTCATGGACATGATGTACATGCCCGACGCTCTCCGCGCCGCCGTGGAGATTATGGAGGCCGACCCGACACGTCTGCGTCACCGCAACTCCTTCAACATCGCGTCGATGAGCTTCGATCCGGAAATCATCTCGGCAAAGATCAAGGAGCATGTGCCCGGCTTCGAGATGGAATACGAGCTCGACCCGCTGCGTCAGGAGATCGCCGACTCGTGGCCCGACAGTCTCGACGACACCTGCGCCCGTGAGGAATGGGACTGGAAGCCGGAGTTCGGCCTCGAGGAGATGACCGTCGACATGCTGAAGAACCTCCGCGTGAAGCTTGGTAAGTAAGTAGAAAAGCCGATTAGTAATCAGCCGCCGGCAAGTCAGTCGCTATTTATCAGTCGGCTGATGATTAGCCGGCTCGCCGGTCAATCCGGGTATATATACTGTTGCCGCCGTGCTGCTGTCTGGATTCAAGACGGCAGCACGGCGGCAACAGCCGATTTATGGGCAAGCTGTTGATGAATCCTCTGGTTGGTCGATCTTTTTTATGTTAAATAATGTCAATTAATGGCATTGCAATATTCAAAGCCAACCATCCTGCTGCTTTTATCGTTATATTTGCAGCCAATAAGTCACTAAGTAAAAAATTATTTGACAAATTATGGCTAAAGTACTCCAAAACCAACCCTATCAATCGCCCACACCCG
>CANQRV010000013.1 GCA_947626355.1 uncultured Muribaculaceae bacterium | reverse complement strand
GATTTTTTTGATTTCTTCACTCATTGTCCGTTAAAATCTTTAACTTTTTAGTCAAGATTTTTCAGGACTAGACAGTGGACGATCCCTACCTTAGCGGGCGGAAAAACCAAACTCAGAGCAATATGGCAGATATAGAAAAGATTGTGGAGAAGATACTCCATTTCGAAGCGGGGACGCCACTCGGCGACCCGATCCCCGATCCCTCTTCCGACGCCCGCAACAGGCGTCTCTTCGCTCTTGCGCGTCGCACGGGGTGGAGCTGCGACGCGCTCGACAGCGGTGGAGCCACGATGTGTGGCGTCACGCTGGCTTCTTACCGCGCCTACCGGCGGCGCCGTTCGCAGCCGGCGCCCACGGCGGCGATGCTGCGGGCCATCACCTACGACGAGTGGCTCGACGTGCTCCGCGAGGGGTACTGGAATCGCTGGCGGGCCGACGTCATAGCCTCGCAGGAGGTGGCCGAGATGCTCGTCGACTATGTGTGGGCGAGCGGAGCCGTGGGCGTGAAGAGGCCGCAGCGCCTTCTCGGCGTCAGGGCCGACGGTATCGTGGGGCCGGCCACTCTCGCCGCCGTGGCCTCGCGTGAGCCCGCCGCCCTGCTCGCGCGGCTCACCGACGACCGCCTGCGCTGGGTGGATGATATAGTGAGGCGCCGCCCCGCGCAGCGTAAATGGCTGCGCGGCTGGCGGCGCCGCATATTGACGTTCGGCTCGTCCCTCAGCGTACGCTGAAGGTGGCCGGCTTCCCGTCGAAGGGGAAGCGCACGTAGAGCGTGCGCGTGGCCTGGTCGTAGCTGTAGCCATACTGGCGGATGGCCTTGGGGGAGACGGCCTCCTCGAGACGGATGTCGCCGAGCATGACCTGCGACGGACGCGCCACGCCGGGAATCTCGAAGGTGATCATCCTGACGGCCGGCATGCCGGCATATTTCCCTTCCGAGGAGAGGTGTACCGTAATCGCACCGTCGGCGCGGCTTCCGCTGAAGTTGATCAGCTGGTAGTCGCCGTTGGCGAGCGAGGTGGGGCTCAGGCGGTTGTCGTCATAGAGGGTGTAGCGGCTGACGGTGTCGGCGGGGTAATACCTCACCCAGAGGCGCGAGGGGTCATACTGCCTCACGTTTTCGATTCTGTCGGGATACTGGGGGATGAAGCTTCCAGCCCTGACGAAGAGGGGGAGGTCGGAGAGCGGGGCGCTGACGGTTGCCTCCGTGCCTCCCCGGTAGCGGCGGGAGGCGTCGCGCCAGTCTATCCATTCGCCGGCCGGGAAGAGCACCTTGCGGCTTGTGGCTCCCTTCTTCATGACGGGGGCCACGAGCACATTGTCGCCCCAGAGGTATTCATCGCTGAGGTCGGCATACCGGCGGTCGGGATTGTCGCCCCGGAAATTGAGGGGGCGCGCCAGGGGATATCCGAAAGCGGCGTTCTCGTAGGCCAGCGTGTAGTTGTAGGGGAGCCATTCATAGCGCATCCTGATGAACTTCCTTATGAGCGGATCCTGCTCGGGATAATGGTAAGGCTCGGGCATGAGCTGGGCGTGGGTGCGCATGAAAGGGGTGAAGGCTCCCATCCCCACCCATCTCACGTAAAGCTCGGGGTCGATGGGGTCGGCGGGGTCTACGGCGAAACCGCCGAGGTCGGAGCTCATGTATGCGAGGCCGGAGAGGCCGGAGCCGAGCATGAGGTTGACCTGCGGCTCAAGGCCTCCCCAGGAGCGGGAGACATCGGTGGTCCAGGGGAATACGGAGTAACGCTGGAGCCCGGCCGTGCCGCCGCGCATCATAAGGAGCGGGCGTCGGTCGGGGAAGTCGCGGCGGAGCCCTTCGTAGAGGATGCGGCTCCACTCGTTGCCGTAGACGTTGTGGTATTGGGAGGCTGTCTGGCCGTTGGCGTGGCGTATGGAGAGGGGATGCACCTCAGGCTCGCCGAGGTCGCCCCACCAGCCGTAGACGCCTTCCCCGGTGAGAGGCCTGAGTCGCTGCCAGAGCCATTCGCGTGTCTCGGGATTGCTGACGTCGATCATTCCGGCGTCGCCCACCCATGTGGTGACGTCGTGGGTGCGTCCCAGGGAGTCCTTGGCGAGCATGCCGCGCTCCGAGAGGTAGTTGTAGTTGTCGATGGCCCCCTTCTTGTTGACGTATGGCTGGGTGATCATCACGAGGTTGACGCCGAGGCTGTCGAGGTCGCGAAGCATCTGCCGGTGGTCGGGCCACTGTGTGGCGTCCCATGCGAGGCGTCCCATGTCGGTCTCCACGCCATACCAGTAGAGGTCGAAAACGATGCCGTCGAGCGGGTATCCGCGCGTCTTCAGCGAGTCGATGGCTCCGAGTGCCTCCTTCTGGTTGTGGTATCCGTATTTGGAGGTCACGTATCCGAGCGCCCAGAAGGGGGGGAGGTCCTGGCGTCCTGTGAGGCGCGTGTATCCCTCGGTGGTGCCGGCCAGGGTCTTGCCGCCGTTGATGAAGTAGTAAGACAGCGGCAGCGGGGTGTCTGAGGTGTAGGTGATGGTGTCGCGCAGCTCGAGGGCGGCCTTGTTATAGTCGTCGAAGAGCACGCCGTATCCGGCATCGGATGCGAAGTAGGGCACGGAGATACCCATCTGCGAGATCCTGGGGTCGGAGCCGGTGTAGCCGTAGTTCTGGCGGTTGTACATGGAGAGGGAGTCTCCGTTGAGCCTCAGGCGGTGGCCGCGCTCTCCGGCGCCGTAGAATGTCTCATCGGCCCGGGAGGTGAAGGTCACGGTCTTCACGTCGCCGGAGTTGTCGATGCCTCCGGCCTCGGAGAGGAGGGTGTCGCCGTCGGGAGTCATGAAGGAGACGCGCCCCGTGGAGCGGTCGACCCTCACGGTGGTTGTGGGGGAGTATAGCCAGAAGGAGTTGTCGTCGAGGGCGGTGCGTATGCTTGCAGCTCCCGGCTCGAGCACGGCGCTCTGGGATGCGGGGAGCATCTCCGCGCCCTTGCGGCTGAAGGTGGCGATATGGAAGATGTTGTCGGTGAGGGGTGTGACGGCCACCTCGCCTTTCCCGGTGGCCACGGTCCACGTGGGGCCCTCGTGGCTTACGCCGGCGGCGATGGCGGCCGAAGCCGCCATCACGGCGCAGCTTAAATGGAATGTCTTCATAATGATGTCGGAATAATTGGGTCGCGGTCAGAGCTCGAGGTCGCCGTCGATTATCACATGCCAGGGGAGGCCTGACTGTGCGAGGGTCTCGAGGAAGGGATCCGGGTCGAACTCCTCCACGTTGTGCACTCCGGGTTTTACCCATTTGCCGGTGAGGAACATCATGGCGCCCACCATGGCGGGCACTCCGGTGGTGTAGCTCACGGCCTGGGCGCCGGTCTCCTTGTAGGCGTCCTGGTGGGAGCAGTTGTTGTAGATGTAGTAGGTCGACTCCTTGCCGTGCTTGTCGAGGCCGCTGATGCGGCAGCCGATGGAGGTCTCGCCGGTGTAGTTTTCTCCGAGCGAGCCGGGGTCGGGGAGCACGGCCTTGAGGAACTGGATGGGGATGATCTCGCGCCCCTCATACATCACGGGGTCGATGCGTGCCATGCCTATGTCCTGGATCACGCGCAGGTGCGTGAGGTATTCCTGGCCGAATGTCATCCAGAAGCGTGCGCGGCGTATTGTGGGGAAGTTCTGCACGAGGCTCTCGAGCTCCTCGTGGTATAGCAGATACGACTCCCTCTCGCCGATGTTGGGGTAGTGGAGCGGGCGGTGTATCTCGA
Source organism: uncultured Muribaculaceae bacterium (assembly GCA_947626355.1). GTDB lineage: Bacteria > Bacteroidota > Bacteroidia > Bacteroidales > Muribaculaceae > Lepagella. The sequence goes on along the minus strand of CANQRV010000013.1, from coordinate 48,867 downwards.
GGTTGGCGGTCTCCACCCATTTGCCGTCTTCCCAGTACTTGCCTTTCTGTGTGATCTCGCGGATGTTGATCTCGGGATTGAAGTTGGTGGCGAAGGCCTTGCCGTGGTTGCCGGCGTTGCAGTCCACGATATCGAGATATCTCATCTCGGAGAAGTGATGCTTGGCGGCGTAAGCCACGAAGACGGCGGAGACACCTGGATCGAAGCCGCAGCCGAGTATGGCTGTGAGGCCGGCCTTCTCGAAGCGCTCGCGGTAGGCCCACTGCCATGAATACTCGAAGTGGGCCTCGTCCTTGGGCTCGTAGTTGGCGGTGTCGAGATAGTTGACGCCGCATCTGAGGCACGCCTCCATGATGGTGAGGTCCTGATAGGGGAGGGCCACGTTGATGCAGATGTCGGGGCGGTGGGTCTCGAAGAGGCGGCAGAGCTCTTCCACGGAGTCGGCGTCCACGCGGTCGGTGGTGATGTTGGGGGCACCGGTGCGCTTGGCCAGACGGTCGCATTTCTCCTTTGTGCGCGAGGCGATTACAATCTCGGAGAAGACTTCAGGATGCTGGGCGCACTTGAAGGCCACTACCGTTCCGACGCCTCCGGCGCCGATGATTACTACTTTTCCCATGTTGAAATAGTTAAAAAGGTAAACAATAAACTCACCGGCAGATCCGGCATAATCCGACAAATTTAGCGATTTTTTGTGAATGATGCATAAATCCTATTCATAAATTTCCCTAAATGGGGAGCGAAGGGGATGAAAAGCGGGGGTGAAACCCTTCTCAGGCTCCACCCCCGCTGTCGGTTGATCAATGGATGATTGTAAAGAATCCTATGCTCAGCGCACGATCACCTTGACGGTGAGTCGGTCTGCCTTCACCAGATAAACGCCCGGCTCGGCGCTGATCCTCAGCTCGCCGGTGGCCTCGGCGTCGGAGTAGACAAGCTTGCCGTCGACGGTGCTGACGGCCACGCCCTTCCCGGTAAGCCCGGCTATGCTGATGAAGCCGTTGCCGCCCGTCACTGCGCAGCGGGAGGCGGCCAGCTCATCCACGCTGGTGTATTCCACCTTGTTGGAGGGCATCGACTCGCCCACAGTGTAGAGGGCCGTCACGAAGAATGTCTTGCCGAGGTAGTCGTCGGTGCCGTTGAGCCTGAACTCCGTGGCTGTGTCGGTGGTGCCGATCAGCTCGTCGTCGCAGTATACGTTGTAGCCCTTGAGCACGAGCCGGGCCGGAGTGTAGACGATGTCGTCGATCATGATCATGAACTGGTCTACGGCGTTGTAGCGGAGGGCGAAGAAGAGGGCTCCTTCGGGGAGGTCGAAGGTATATTCGGTCCAGTCGGCGGGATCCACGCTTCCGGAGGCGAGCAGCTGCATCGACTCGATTGCGGCGTCGGTGGTGGAGTAGTAGATCTCGAAGGTCTCGTCATACTGGTCGGCGTCTTTCCTCATATACATCCTGATGGTCTGGGCGTCGCCGGAGAGCTCCGGCGAGATCAGCCAGTCGTCGCTGTGGTCGAGCTCGCCGTAGTATCCCACCTGAGCGATCAGGTACTGGTCGCCCGACTCGGGAGCGAACATCGGGCGGGAGGAGGTGTCGATGCCGGTCTCCTCGGGATTGAACACCATGAATGCCCAGGGCTCTTTCCAGTGGGGGATGTCGACGCCGTTGATTCCGCATGCGAGGCCCTTGTCGCCGTCATAGGTCTGCCAGTCGCCGAAGGAGAGGTCGCCGTTGTCGTAGTTCTCGAAATCTTCGGTCACCTCGCCGGTGTCGATGGCGGGGGCGTCCCAGCCGAGGAGCAGGCCGGTCTCGTCTTCAGTCAGCTTGAGGTGCTCGGGGCGGTGGTAGGAGGGATAGATCAGGTCGGCCCAGAAGGGCTCGGTGATGTTGTTGTCCTCGTCCTCGTCGCCGGGATATTCCACCTCGGCTGTGACGATGACGTTGCCTGTGGCTGTGACGGAGGGTGTCACGTCGAAAGTGAACGACTTGCTGCCGAGGGCTTCGAGAGCTTCTCCGTCGGCGGTGGCGATCACATCGCCGTCGGCATAGAGGGTCACCTTATAGGGGTCGCCGGGCTTGAGGCTGTTGTTCTCGGCGATGACCGTCACCTGGTTCTTCTTTCCGGCCGTGAGATGACCCGGGCAGGAGAGCTTCACGAGCATGTCCTTGTCGAGCACGTTGCGCACCTGGATGCGGTCGAGATAGATGGGCTCGCCGTAGGCTTTGCCGTAAGCGCGGAACTTTATCATCATCGAGTTGCTGCCGATGAAGTCGTCGAGTGCTATCATCTCTGTCTGCCAGGAAGCCTCGCCGTCCCGGTCGTTGAAGTCGAGGGTGCCGATGAGCTTCTCGTCGCAGCCGCCGTTAACGGCGTAGACCTCGATTCCGGCGTCGATGCCGGGATTGGCCATCCAGTCGAAGATGAGCATTGGGTGCGTGGCGTTGCCGAGGGTGATCTTGCCGGAGTTGAGCCATGTCTCGGTGTAGCCGAGCTCGGGCTTCCACATCATGGCCGTGCTGCCCTCGTCGGAGCTGTAGTCGGCGTAGGTGTAGAAGATATGCTCCATGTCGCCGATCTGCCACCAGCCGGTGTTGTCGAATTTCGCCATGTTGAAGGTCTCCATGAAAGGGAGGGTGTGTGGCGCGCCCAGAATCACGGGGTTGGAGACGGCAATGTTGCCGAGCACGTCGCCGACGTAAGCGCAGACTCCGTAGTAGGCGAGCTCCTGCTCACCCTCGTTGGCCAGGACATCGACGCTGTAGGTGGGATTAGCGATTTCTGTGGCGATCTCAGTGGCGACCCCACTTTCCACAGTGTAGACGGTGTAGAGCATCTTCGCGGGATCCACATAGCCGTTGTTGGCGCCGGTCTCGCCGGGATTCTCCCATGTGAGCACTATCTCCTTGCCGTTGTCGGCGGCCTTGAATGCCGGCGGAATGACGGGAGTGTCGATGCCGATGAATGTCTTGACATCGGCAAACATGCCGGTACCCTTGTCGGTGGCGCATGCCACGCGGTAGGTGTGGCTGCCTCCGCTGACGGTCTCGTCGAGGAACGAGAGCGCGGTGCCGGCGGCGACGTCGCTCCAGGTGTTGATTGTCTCTCCGTCGCGCATCAGCGTTACGGAGGTGAGCGTGGCGACGTCGGCGTTGTCGAGTGCGTTGCGTGTCGGAGTGGTGAAGGAGATGGTGGCCTTCGCCTCGCCGTTATGGTCGGGATCCGCCTTCAGGCCTGTGACGGCGCCGGGGCCTTCTGTCTTGCCCACGGCCTTGAGGCTGAGCTCGTCGATGTTGAAGACCGAGCCCTTGATGCCGGTGAGACCGTGGAATGCCACCCTATACTGCCCTTCTGTCCGCGGCATGATGACGTTGGAATAGTGGTGGGCGTTCTCATACGGATTGGACACTGTCGTGGGCTCGATGATGGTGGCGTAGGCCGAGGCGTCGGTGGGGTCCTCACCCTGGCCGAAGGCCACGGCGAGTGTCTCCGGGTTGCCCCACATGTTCCATGCTATGAATGTGAACTCGTAGATGTTGTCGGGCGTGAGGTTGATCTTCGGGGTGAGCAGCCAGTCGTCGCTGAATTCTATCCCTTCGAGGCCGTATTTGTTGGTGTTGCAGAAGGCGAAGCCGGTGGGGTTGAAGCCCTGGTGGAGGCCCACCATCCACACGCGGCCGTCGTTGTTGTTGTCGAGCACGGTGAAGAGCTGGAAGGTGTCTGGGTTCTCGAAGTCCTCGTAATAGGGCGCGTTGAAGGCATCGCCCATGTTGAACTTTTCGGTTGCGCCCGGGGCGCTGCGGTAGGTGTCGTTGAGGGCCGTTACCTCATACCACATCACCAGGGGTTCCTCTACGGCCACCCGGTCGGTGAAGGTAGTCGCGCGGAGGCCGTCGGCCACTACCGTCGCGTCGGGATATCTTGTCACTGTATAGGTCAGCTCGTCGGGATTGACGTAAGCGCCGTCGATGCCCTCTGTCGGAGCCTCCCAGCTGACGGTGATCTCATCGCCGTCGACGGTCTTGGTGACTCCGGCGGGAGCGTATGGCACTCCGCGGCCGATCCATTTAAATGCCCTCACGGGCACCGAGACGCCCTCGCCGTTGGAGCAGGTGAGGGCGAACATGTTCTCGCCATAGGCGGGAGTAATGTCGAGGGCAACTTCCTCGCCGGCGGAGGCTGTGCCGGAGGCGATCACCTCAGCGTTGGCGGTCAGCGTGTAATCTACGTTGCCGGAGAGGGCGTCGCCGCCGGCTGTCGTGGCGGGAGCGGTGAATATCGCCTTGCCGTTGTTGTCGGGGCCGAAGTCGAGTGTGAAGTTCTGGGGAGCGGCGGGGACGCCGGTGTTCCGCGCCTCGTTGACGTAGATGCAGGTGAATTCCTCGGCGTTGGCGAAGTCATACACCTTCTCGATGGATGAGGCCTCCACGTCTATCTCGTAGAGGGCGCTTGCCTCGCCGTCGGTGAAGGCCCAGTAGAGGAGGTCGGTCGAGCGGTCGAAGGTCGCCGACTGCATATAGCGGGGTTTCAGACCGGTCTCCATGATTGTCTCGGCGGCGCCGTCGGTGCGCGAGTATTTGCGCAGGGTGCCGTTGGAGTCGATGCCGAACACCTCGCCCTTGCTGTTTACGGCCACGCAGCTGAGCGCCTCGGGCAGCGTGCATATCGCCTTGCGGTAGCGTGTGTCATATTCCACGACGGCCAGCTCGATGGCGGTGTTCTCGGCATTGGAGAAGCAGCCGACGACGCCGGTGCTGATGGGGTCGTAGTCGCAGTCGTAGGGATAGAGGGAGAGGTCGGGGAGCGACTCGTAGTCCACATAGTCGCCGGTGGCGAGGTCCACTTTGTTGTAGTTGACGTAGAGCTGCCCGTCATATTCGTTGAAGTCCACCGAGTGGATGGCGTTGTCGTAGACGGCGCCGTTTCCGGTGCTGAAGAAGTAGTACTCGCCGATGAGCTCCACGTTGTCGCCGCCGTCGGGCGCCGTGGTGAAGGAGTAGAGCCCGGGGTGGGCATAGTCGGTCCATGCCTTGGAGAAGTGGAGGGCTCCGGCGAGGGTTATCGTCCTGCTCTCTTTCCTCAAGGGGATGGCGGCATTGCCGATGCCGGGAGCTGCGGCCTCACCCTTCTTGCGGAATTCGGGAGCCTGCCGCTGCCATTTCTGCATGGAGGGCGTGCCTTTCGGTTTTTGCGGCGCTGTGTCGGCGGCCGGTGCCTGGTGCAGGGCTGCCGTCGCTCCGGCTGCGAGCAGCAGCACGGAGAGCGCGGAGGTAAGTGTAAGGTTGTTCATAAGCGGTAATTGTATGAGTGGTCAGAAATTCCGTAGTTGGTGTCGGTTGTGTTTCTTGATGCAAAATAATGAAAAATATTTCAAAAAAGCAATAGCCCTGCGATTTGTAATGTTACAAATCACAAAAGAGGTAAGCCTTTGGCTGTCAGCCGGCGGGGCTTTGTCTGTAACGCCGTGGCGCATTTTTTTGTAACTGTGTGGGGGATATGGAAACGATTTTTATTATCTTTGCGAGGCAATGGTCCCGGCTTCGGTTGTTATGCAGTCATCGACCGCCGGAGACATGCGGGAGGAGATGATGAAGATGAAGAAGACCCTGAAGATATTATTGTGGATTGTAGCCGTGCTGGGGGCGGTGGTGATCGGCGCCGCATCCTGCGGCAGGCGTCAGGCGGCTCCGCTCTCGGATGTGGAGCAGCTTGCGCTCGACGGCGACACCGCGGCCATCAGGAAGATGCTGGAGCGCTGCAAGCCCGGCTATGGCTTCGCGGAGGCGCTGTTGCTCGCGGAGGGCGGCGACTCGGCTCCCGGCACTTCCTATTTCGAGGAGAAGGTGGAGGCGTTTGACGATGCCGGCGACACACGCCGGGCCGTCGTCGCGCTCTATTATCTCGGGAAGACCCATTACCGCCACAAGCAGCTCAAGGACGCCACGATGGCCCTGAAGGAGGCGCAGCAGCGTCTCCGCGAGAATCCCGATTCCGCTCTGGAGTGGTATGTGACGAAAATGCTTTTCCATGTCAACCAATATTACGGCGACAAGGGGCTTGCCGACAGCTATGCCCGCCATGCCTACGACCTCGGGGTGTCGATGCGCGACACGGTGAAGGTCTATAAGTCGATCACCTACCGCACGGCGGCGCTTCGCAGCCTCGGCCGGAAAGGGGAGGCCACGCGCCTGATGCAGTCGGCGGTGTCGCTGGCCCCAGGGCTGCGGGTGCGCGACAAGGCGGGACTCTACAACAACATCGGCTTCGTATTGCTCGATTCTGTGCCCGGCGAGGCCCGCGGCTATTTCGAGAAGGCGATCTCATATATGCCCATCAGCACGGCGCTCGCCAACCTCGCGCTCATCAATGCCGGCGATGGGCGCATGGAGGTGGCCGACTCGCTTTGGCGCAGGGCGATGCGCGGGGCCAGCCTCCAGCTGCAGTCGGAGATTCTCGGCGACATCTTCCGCTTTCGTATGAATGAGGGGAGCTATCGCGACGCCTGCGACGCGGCCGTGCGGCTGATAGCCTGCAACGACAGCATAGCCCGCGATGCCGTCGAAAGCGATGTCTACGCCCTGCAGCTGGAATGGGACCACAATCTGGAGCGCCGCAAGACGCTCTCCGACATGCGGATGCTCCTGTATATGGTGGTGGTGTCGCTGCTGGTGGCGGCTGTGGTGGGGCTGTGGTTCTTCTACCGCCGGGCACGCATGAACGAGGCGCTCGCCATGGAGCGGCTGTCGGCGGAGGCCCTGTCGCGCCGCATCGCCGAGCTGGAGTTGAAGGCGGCCAGCGACTCGAAGGTGTCGGAGGTGGAGATAGAGCGGCTGCGCAAGAGGCTCGGGGAGATGAAGGGGCGTCAGGCGGAGATCTACGCCAACGGTCATGCGCGGTTTGCGGAGGTGGAGGCGGGCACGCCGATAGTGCGCTGGAGCAAGAAGGATATCGACGACTGTGTGGAGTATTACTCGATGCTTGATATGGCCTACATGACGGAGCTGGATACGATGTACAGGGGGCTGACGTCGAAAAACCGGCTCTTCCTTATCCTTGAGCACATCGGCAAGAGCGATGCCGAGATTCAGGAGATTTTCGGGGTGAGTCCCAATGCGATACGCACGCTCCGCAGCCGTCTGCGCGCCAAAGCCGCCGACTGACGGGCCTCCGATTATAAGCCGAGGATTACGGGGAAGAGCTTCCAGCCGGGGGCGTGGGAATACGCGTCGGCGGCATCGGCCGGCACGGTGAGCCGGCAGCGCCTGTAGGCCGTCGAGTCGTCGGGCTCGAAGATGAAGCTCCGGCAGTCGAAAGGCGGTGGCGTCGGCGAGAGGCACTCGAGGCGCGAGAGACGCCGGCAGCCGCTGAAGATCAGCTCGCCGAGCAGCGAGTCGTTGGCCGGCAGCGATGCCGCGCGCAGCGAGAAGCAGTCGGAGAAGGCATACGACTCGAGCTCTGTCAGCGACAGCGGCATCCTGACGTCGCCGAGGCTCTCGCATCGGCTGAAGGCGTTGTTGCCGATATGCGTCAGCCCCTCAGGCAGCGATATGGCGCGCAGCCTCGCGCAATAGGCGAAGGCATGTGCGCCTATGTCGGAGAGGTTGCCGGGGAGGTTCACCTCCTCGAGGTCGCCCATCCAGGCAAACGCCGAGCGGCCGATGCGCGTGAGCGAGGGAGGCAGCGACACCGAGCGCACCCCCTGCATCTCGTAGAAGGCGAAATCGGGGAGCTCCGTCACCCCGTCGGGCACGATGATCTGGTCGTCGCCCTCGTTCCATCCGCACACCGAGCGGGCGAAGTCGGGGAGCAGCTCCATCAGCTCCGCGGGCTGCTGCGCCTCGGCGGTGCCGATGCCGCACAGCATGGACATGACTGTCAGGAGGATGGTGATGAGGCGTGGCATGGCTTAATCGGATTGCTTATCGGTTGATGTCTTGAATCTCCCGGGTGTGAACTCCGGGGGGAGGATCTTCGCGGGGTCGGCGGTGTCGACGGCCGTCACCACGATCTTGCTTGAGCCGCGCCATGGCACGGTGGCGTGATAGCGCTTGTATTCCACCCTCACCGGGCGGGCGTCGACCATCATGCGCTTGAGCTGCTTGGCGGTCTCGAGGTCGGCGGCGGTGAAGAGGAAGTCGCGCTGATACAGGCGGGTGGTGTCGTAGAGCTCCTTATAGGGTATGAGCACCCCCTCGAAGGTCTTGAAGATGGAGCCGCGCCGCTCTATCGACTCCACATATCCGTATTGCGTTGCGTCTTCCACATATGGGGAGAAGAACCTCGTCCAGAGGAGCACGAGCAGCAGGGCCGCGGCGAGCGAGCCTCCGGCCCAGAGCCATATGGCGGTGCGGCGGCGTGGCCTGAGGTATTCCCACTGCGACTCGTCCTCCTCCCAGTAGGCGGGGTCGTCGGGCTTCAGCGCGGGCTTTTTAGGCTCCGGCGCCTTCTCCTCCTCGGGCTCGCCGTTATATTCAAAATAGTCTTCCCGGTCGTTTTCCGGGTCTTTGCCTAAGTCAAAATGCATTTGCTGTTGTAGGTGTGTATGGATTTATATAGGGTTGCAGATGTCAGGGCATCACCGCTTTCCGCTTCCTCATGCCCGAGAGGGCGATGTAGGCCATGGTGTAGATGCCGAGGATGATGAGCATCACGGTCTGTCCCGACCACTGGAGCATGGAGAACGCGGTGCCTTCGGCGTCGGAGATGCCGAAGACGGCGAGGCCGAACATCACGGCGATGTTCCAGGGGCCGAGGCCGCCGTTGCTGGGCACCGCCATGCCGATCGAGGAGAGCACGAAGGCCACGAGGCATGGCGTCAGGCCCCAGGCGTAGGGCTCCGTGCAGAGGGCGCGGGTAAAGGGGAAGGCGTAGAAGGCCACGTAGAGCTGGAAGAAATAGCAGCCCCAGATGCAGAGTGTGAGCCAGAAGAAGAGCCACTTGCCCTTCATCCGCGCCACCACCGACATGCCGTTCCAGATATTGAGCCACCATTCACGGAGCTTGGCCACGGCCTTTGTGGCGCGGAAGACGTGGAGCAGCCATGCCCCCAGCGCGATTGCCGCCACGAGGAGGGCCCAGGTCCACCATTGCCCGGCGAGCCCTATGAGGTCGCGCCCTACGGGGTACTTGGCGAGGAATGCGTTGATCGCACCGTTGGCCACCACGCATGTCAGCAGGAAGAGCGTGAGCACCATCAGCGTGTCGGCGAGGCGGTCGGTCACCATCGTGCCCACCACGGTGGTGAATGGAGCCTTCTCCTTGCCCGCTATGTAGCTGCACCGCCATATCTCGCCGAGGCGGGGAAACACCAGGTTCAAGGCGTAGCAGCCGAAGATGGAGCAGCAGAGCGCCATGAAGGGGGGGCGGATGCCGGTGGCCCGGAGCTGGAGCCGCCACCGCGCCGCCCTGAAGACATGGGAGAAGATGCTGATGCCCATGGCCAGCAGTATCCACCAGAGGTCTACCCCCTTCTCGATGATGGACATCATCTCCGAGAAGTTGACCTTGCGGAACATATACCACACCAGCAGCACGGTGAGCGCGAGCGGTATGAGATACTGCAGAGCGAGCCTCACCACCCGCTTCATCTTGCCCTCAGGCGCCGTCGGGGCGCCGCTGTCTTTGCTCTGATTTGTCTCCATAGGGTGCAAAATTACAAAATAAGTTTCACACTTGGGTAAGTGAACCGATTAAAATGCGTATATTTGCAGCGTTATGGAGATTCAATGCATCAACGAGGCGGGGCTGCCGGAGGCCGCCCGCCGTTTTGTGGAGGCCACGGGAGCGCGTGGCGTCTTCGCCTTCCGGGGCCCGATGGGGGCCGGGAAGACCACCTTCATCGCCGAGGTGTGCCGTCGGCTGGGATGCCGCGAGGAGGCCGCCAGCCCCACGTTCAGCATCGTCAACGAGTATCTCGATGCCGACGGCCTGCCGGTCTATCATTTTGACTTCTACCGTCTGGAGTCGCCGCAGGAGGCGCTCGACATCGGCGTTGAGGTTTATTTCTACAGCGGGCGCCCCTGCTTCATAGAGTGGCCGGAGCGCATCGGCCAGCTGCTGCCACCCGACGCCGTGGAGGTGACCATCGAGGAGATGCCCGGCGGCTCACGCAGGATCACGCTGCCATGAGGGTGGAATGGCTCGAGGAGGTCGACTCCACCAACAGCTGGCTGCGCCGGGAGGCCCCGGCCGTGGCCGGCACGCTGATGGTGGCGGCCCGGCGCCAGACCGCCGGACGCGGCCAGCGCGGCAACTCCTGGGAGTCTGAGCCCGGGAGCAACCTCACCTTCAGCGTGCTCTATCATCCCCTTGCCATAGCCCCGCGCGAGCAGTTCATGCTCTCCGAGGCCGTGGCCCTCGCCGTCTGCGACACGCTCGCCTCTTTCGGCATAAGCGCCTCCGTGAAGTGGCCCAACGACATCTATGCCGGCGACCTCAAGATCTGCGGCATCCTCATCGAGCACTCGCTGCTCGGCGCCGCCATCAGCCACTCCGTCATCGGCGTGGGGCTCAACGTCAACCAGCTCGTGTTTCACGGCGACGCCCCCAACCCGGTGTCGATGGCTGCGCTTGCGGGGCGTCCGTTTCCGCTTGAGGAGGTCTGCGCGCGTGTGGCCGACGCCATGGAGGCGAGGCTCGCGCAGCTCGAGCGCCGCGACTTCGGCGCCCTCCACTCGCTCTACATGTCGCGCCTCTGGCGCGGCGTCGGCGAGTGGCCGTTTGTCGACTGCCGGGAGAAGAGCCGTATCCGCGCCTCCATCCACGGGATAGCTCCCGACGGCACCCTCACCCTGCGCCTCGCCGACGGCTCCTCGCGCGCCTACGCCTTCAAGGAGGTGACTTTCCCCCTCGACTGACCCTCCGCACTGATGCAAAGGTTGCAAATGTCGGGAAAACAATGCTTATTGCCATTTTTTTATGCGCATTTTTGCATATTCCGGTATTGTTTTATAAATTTGCGTCACAAAGAATGGACTTGTGCCATTTCTTCCTCCATATACCCATAATAACCGTTTAACACCAACCTCATCTTTAACCTTGAATCATGGACCGTATCGACAACCTCGACAAGAAAATCCTTAACATCATAATGAAGAACGCGCGCATCGCGTCGAAAGACGTCGCCATAGAGTGCGGCGTGTCGCGTGCCGCCATCCACCAGCGCATCCAGCGCCTCATCGACCTCAAGGTCATCACCGGCTCGGGCTACAACGTCAACCCCAAGACCCTCGGCTACAACACCTGCACATACGTGGGCGTCCGTCTCGAGAAGGGCTCTATGTATCGCGAGGTGGTGCGTGAGCTCGAGAACATCCCCGAAGTCGTGGAGTGCCATTTCACCACAGGCCCCTACTCCATGCTCATCAAGGTGTATGCCCAGGACAACCAGCACCTCATGGAGCTGCTCAACGACCGCATCCAGCACATCCCCGGCGTCACTGAGACCGAGACCCTCATCTCTCTCGAGCAGAGTCTCAACCGGCAGATTCAGATCAAAATCGACAATAAATGAAACGCAACGTCGTCTACACCGTATTGGCTGCTCTGCTTCTGGCAGTAGTGGCCTTTTTGTTTTTCTATCCCGATGATGTCGAGGGCAATGTGCTCCGGCAGCACGACATCATGCAGGGCCTGGCCAACGGCCAGGAGGGTAAGCTGTTTCATGAAGAGACCGGCGAGACCACCCGCTGGACCAACTCCCTCTTCTCCGGTATGCCCAATTTCCAGATCGCCCCGTCTTATCCGGCCAACAGGGCCCTCGACTGGGTGGGAAAGGCCTTCGGCCTCTGGCTTCCCTCGCCGGCCAACCTCCTCTTCTCCATGATGCTCGGCTTCTTCATCATGTGCCTCTGCCTGAAGTTCAAGTGGTATAACGCCCTTTTCGCCTCCCTGGCCTGGGGCTTCTCGTCCTACTTCATCATCATCATAGGCGCCGGACACATCTGGAAATTCGTCACCCTCGTCTATATCCCGCCCACCATCGGAGGCATCGCGCTCTGCTACCGGGGGCGCTACCTCGCCGGCATGGCGGTGGCCTCCCTCTTCGGAGCGCTCCAGCTCATGAGCAACCATCCCCAGATGTCTTACTATTTCATGATGGTGGTGGTCCTCATGATGCTCGCCTGGCTATGGACAGCATGGAAGGCGCATAAGCTTAAGGTGTGGGTCCTCGCCACGCTCTGCGTGGTCTTCGCCGGCTGCCTCGCCGTGGCCGCCAATTCGCCCAGCCTCTACAACAGCTATGAGTATGCCCGCGAGACGGTGCGTGGCCGCGCCACCGACCTGACGCCCGCCGAAAGAGCCGGAGCCGCCACCGGCGGCATGGACCGCCAGGCGATCACCGCCTGGAGCTACGGCCTCGACGAGTCGTTCTCCCTGCTGGTGCCCAACGTGAAGGGTGGCGCCACCATCAAGCCTGTGGCCGGCGAGAACAGCCTCCTCGGCGTCGATCAGACACCTAAGGCCGACGAGCTTCCCCTCTCGATGGAGGAGCGTCGGTTTATCGGCCAGTTCCCGCAGTATTTCGGCGACCAGCCGATGACCAACGGGCCCGTCTATGTCGGCGCCTTCGTGCTCGTGCTCGCCGTGCTGGCCCTCTTCGTGGTGGAAGGCCCCATGAAATGGGCCCTCTTCGCCGCCTCGGTGCTCGCTCTCGCTCTCTCCTGGGGACATAACTTCGCCCCGCTCACCGACTTCTTCATCGACAACTTCCCAGGCTACAACCGCTTCCGCGCCGTGGCCAGCATCCTCGTGGTCGTGGAGTTCACCGTGCCGTTGCTCGCCGTGATGTGCGTGCGCAGGATGATGGAGACCCCCGACTTCCTCAGCCGTTATAAGTGGACCGTCTACAGCGTGGCCGGCCTTGGCGCCCTCATCTGCCTCGCGGGGTGGCTCTCTCCCTCCGTCTTCGGCTCCCCCTTCTCCGCCATGGAGACCGAGCAGCTCTCCCAGATGGGTCTCTTCGGCAATCCGCAGTATGCCGGCGTCATCAATGCCGTGCGCGAGACGCGTCTCAGCCTCGTCAGCGCCGACTGCCTCCGCTCGCTCATCTTCATCCTCCTCGGTGCGGGCGTCACCCTGCTATATCTCAAGGGCGCCTTCCGCAACAAGGCCCTCTTCGCCTGCGCCCTCGCCGGCGTGGCGATCATCGACCTCTATCCCGTGGGCAAGCGCTACGTCGACACCGCCAGCTTCACAGCTCCGGCCCCCATGGAGGAGAGCTTCCGCATGACCGACGCCGACCGCGCCATCCTCGCCGACACCTCCTACTACCGCGTGATGGACATCGGCGGCTTCTCCGACGCCCGCTCCTCCTATTTCCATAAGACGATCGGCGGATACCATGCCGCCAAGCTCACCCGCTACAACGACCTCATAACACGCCAGCTCTCGCAGACCCCCAACCTCAACGTGCTCGACATGCTCAACGCCAAGTATTTCCTCAACGGCGAGGAGTATCAGCTCAATCCCGGGGCCCTCGGCAACGCATGGTTTGTCGACTCCCTCTTCTATGTCGACGGCGCCGATGCCGAGATGGCAGCGCTCGACACGCTCACGCCGGGACGGGTGGCCGTGGCTGACCGCGCCTTCAGCAAGGTGCTCGGCGCCGGGACGTCGCCCCGTCAGCCGGGCGACTCCATATGGCTGACGCATTACGCCCCCAACCGCCTTTCGTATAAGTCGAAGAGCGCCCGCGGCGGTCTCGCCGTCTTCAGCGAGGTCTACTTCCCGTGGGGATGGACAGCCACCGTCGACGGAAAGACGGTGCCCGTCGGCAGGGTCGACTACGTGCTCCGCGCCATTAAGCTGCCTGCCGGCAGCCATGAGGTGGTGATGGCCTTCGACCCCCGGTCGGTGCGCACCACCAACACGATGGCCACCGTCTCGGTAGTGCTCATCTATGTGCTGTGTGGCATGGCCCTTGTCTGGGTCGCGTTGCCCCTCATACGCCCCCGTGGCAGAAAGGAGGAGAGATGAGCTCCTTATTCAGTCGGCTCGCGGAGTACTACCTGCGCTGGCGCCACACCCACGGCTTCGGCGTGCATTCCCCGTATGCCTATAAGCTCGTCATGACGGTGCTTAATCCCAGAGGCGTCACCTACTACGGCTATGCCGAGGTGGAGAAGACCGCCCGTGAATACTCAAGGCCGGAGGCCGTGCGGCGCGACATCAAGGACGGCTGCCTGCTCCTGCGTCTCTGCGCCTTCCTCAACACCAGAGACGTCTTTCTCGATGTGAGGGTGCCGCATGCTCTCGAGGATGCAGCCAGCGCCGTCTACAGAGACGCGCTATATCCCGAAGATCCCAGGGATGCCGACCTCATAGTGGCGTATCTCAAGAGCAGCTGGCTGGCGATGGAGGGAGCCATCAGACGCCACATCCCGGTCATGGCCTGCCACGATAATGTGGACCATGCTACCCTCGAGGCCTGCTTCAAGGCGAATGGATGCGGCGTGTGGCTGGAGGGTCGACGCTGGTCGATCATCATTCCACGCTACGAGATGGCGCCGGTGCATTACCTTGTTCTATAAAGATTGAAGATTAAAGATTAATTAGTCAAGAGTCGTGAAGGGTGAAGAATGGGAGTGGCGGCGTCTCGCCGCCTTTGCGAAGCAAGGTTCCGGCAATAGGTATTGAATGGTGATGGATATGCGAAGGGGCGGGGCGCTCGGCGATATGCGGAGGCTGCGCGGGGATTTCCTCGCCTATCTCTCGCTGGAGCGCGGACTCGCCGACAATACACTCGAGGCCTACAGTGTCGACATCGGCCATCTTATCGGTTTCCTTGAGGAGCGCCAGACGCCCCTCACGGAGGTCGATGCCGCTTTGCTCCACGAATTCATGCGCGAGGTGGCCCTTATGGGTGTGGCGCCGCGCACTATGGCGCGGCTGCTCAGCGGCGTGCGCGCCTTCTTCCGCTACCTGCGTCTGGAGAAGATCATAGAGGGCGACCCGGCGGCCCTTCTCGAGGCGCCGCGCCTCGAGCGCCATATCCCCGACGTGCTCTCGGTGGAGGAGATCGACGACATGATCCGTGCCATCGACCCCTCGAAGGAGGAGAGCACGCGCAACCAGGCCATCATCGAGACCCTCTACGGCAGCGGGCTCCGCGTCAGCGAGCTGGTGGCCCTGCGGCTGTCGCTTCTCGGCCTCGAGGAGGGTGTGGTGATTGTTGAGGGTAAGGGAAGCAAGCAGCGCATGGTGCCGCTGTCGCCGGCGTCGGTGGCGCTCATCGAGCTATACCTGCCGCAGCGGGCGCGTCTCGACATCAGGCCGGAGGGGAGCGACGTCCTCTTTCTCAACCGTCGCGGCAGGCCGCTGACGAGGGTGATGGTGTTCTACATCATCCGCGACCTCGCGCGGGCGGCCGGCATCTCGAAGACGGTGAGCCCGCACACGCTGCGCCATTCGTTCGCCACCCATCTGCTGGAGGGGGGCGCCAATCTGAGGGCCATCCAGGAGATGCTGGGCCACGAGTCGATACAGACCACGGAGATCTACCTTCATCTCGACCGCGGCGGTCTGCGCCGCGAGCTCCTCAGCCACCATCCCCACTACAAATCAACTTAGGAGTTTGGCGGCCTTGCGGAGCAGGGTCTCCATGCTGCGGGCGATGGTGGCGTAGGGGGCGTTGTCGGCGGCGAGGTATATGAAGGCGAGCGAGAGCGTCGCCGTGTCGGAATCGGCCGCGGCCAGCTCCTTGAGCGGCAGGCGCAGCAGCCGGTATGCCTCGCGGATGCGGCGGCGCATGAGCACGCGGTCGACGGCGTGGCGCCGCTTCTTCTTCGGCACGGTGACGAGCATCTGCAGCGGGCCGATGCCCCGTGGGGGCGCGTCGCGGAAGGATGCCTCCAGCCTCTCGGGCGTCACCCTCCTGACCTGGAGGCGCAGCGGGTAGGCATAGAGGCTCTTCCCCTCCGTGAAGAGGGGCGACACGAGGGAGCGGTGGCGGAGCTTCTCCTCCTTGCGCAGCGTGTGCCGCCGGGGCGCCGTTGTCTCATGATTGTCTTCCACGCTGCAAAGTTACTCAATTTTCATCAGTATGCAATAAAAAAGAAAGGCGCCCGGAGGCGCCTTTCCGATTATGGGGAGTAGGGAAGTGGCTTAGCGAACGATCACCTTGGCCTCTTTCTTACCTGCCTTCACTACGTATACACCCTTGTCGAGAGTGTAGACGGCGTTGTTGGAGCGTACCGTGCCGTTGGCTACCACTGCGCCGTTGACGTTGGAGATGGTCACGTCGGAGCCCTCGAGGCCCTGGACTGTGATCATGCCCTTGCCGCCGAAGATGCCGGTGGAGGCCTTCACGTTGCCTACGGATACCGTGCCGCCCTGCGGAGCCTGGTCGGTCACGCCTACGTATGTCATCGCGAATGTCTGGGCCTCGCCTGTGAATTCGCAGATGATGTTGACCTGTACCCAGTCCTTGCCGAGCAGTTCGGTCGGGAGCGATACCTCGATTTCGCGAGGGCTGTTATCGCCGTTGAATTCGCCGAGCTGGATGTTCTCCGCATCGCCCTGGCCTACCCACATGGCGTCGAGTGTCACCTTGCAGTCAGCGTAGAAGTGGAGAACAACGGTAGCGTTTTCAACGTCCTTTGTAGAGAAGCGCGGGATGGAGATACCTGCCTTCGCACCCTGTTCGCCTGTAGCGCCGAGGGCGTAGAGGCCTTCCTCATAGCCGAACGGCGTGATGTCCTCGAGCCAGGCCCATGAGCCTGTGAAGTCCTCTGTCGGACGGTAGAACATCCAGGGCGAGATAGCGAGCTCGCCGGCTGTGAAGTCGTTCTCGATCGGGAGAGTGTAGGCCGTGCCCACGAGGCCCTGGCCGTAGGTCAGGTCGCCGGTGCTGCCGGCCTCGTTGAACGATGCCACGCCGATGGCGGCGAGCGCCATAGGAGCGCCTTCCTCTACGGAGTAGGTGTAGCTGCACTCGGTGAGGCCGCTCTCGAGCTCATACCACATTGTGCCGAAGATGCTCTCAACACCCTCGTAGGTGGTGTAGGTGATGTTGTCGCCCACGTATGCTCCGGGCTCGGCTGCCTCGGTCACGGGAGCCCACTCGATTGTCATGCTCGACATGTCGTCGGCTACAGTCACGGAAGTGATCTGGGGAGTTGCGGGGGCGTAAACGCCGGTGTAGACGCCCACAGTCTCCTTCGGGCTGTTGAGCGCGCCCTGCGAAGCATAGACGGTGATCTGGTTCATGCTCTGCACGGTGGCGATGTCGAGGCTCTGGCGGCTGCCGGGAGCGCCTTTCACTGTCTTGGTCTCAACGGGAGATATCACGGTAGCCACGAGCTCTGCGTCGGATGCGAGGTCGTTGCCGAGCATATCCTTCGAAGGCATGTTGAAGCCGATGGTGGCGGAGAGCTCGCCCTCCTCGGCTGCGTCGGCCTCGAGATTGGTGACGGCTGCGGGAGACTTGTCGGTGATGTTGTTGTCCTCCACGGTGATGTTCTTCAGGAGGAGACCCATCTGGTCGGGAGCGGAGGTGCAGCGGAAGCCGATGTAGTATGTGCCGGCCTCTTCACACTTGAAGATGGTGTTGATGTTCTGGAAGGCGCTGCTCTCGCCGTCCATGGGCTGGAAGGGCTCTACGAGGCATGTCGTCATCGACTCGGGGTCGTTGGATGTGCCGAGATATACGGCGATCTCCTCGGCGGTATAGTAGGTGGAGCGGATTGCCACGTCGAATGCCATGGAGATATACCTGCCGGCGTTCTCAAGCTTGAACGGAGGAAGGATCACCCAGTCGTCGTTCTCTACTTCGGCTGCCGAGTAGCCCATCATGAATGCCTCGTTGTCAGCGCTGTAGGTCCAGCGGATTCCGTCCTGGTTGGCGTCGACCACGGAGCAGATGGCGGCCTGCTCGGCGGTGGGCACGATGGTGTAGGGGAGGGTGAGGGGCTGGCCCACGATCACGCTGTTGGAGTGGGTGCCGGCCGACTCGCTGCCCTTGTAGCATGCGAGCACGATGGCGTCATACACTGCCAGGTCGCCCTCCTCGGGGAGGTCGAGTGTCCAGCTTGTGCCCTTGATGCCCTCGAAGATCTCGCCGTTGAAGTAAACGGTGTAGGTCACGTCGGAATAGTTGACGTAGCCGCCGTTCTCACTGCTGTAGACAGCGTCCCATGTGAGCTGGTCGCCGTCGATCTTCACGTTCTGCGGAGCTGCGGGTGTGTCGAAGCCGATCCATACCTTCTTCGACAGGGTGTTGCTCTGGTGGCCGTCTACATCGACATACATGCCGAAGTTGCGGGGACCTTCGTTGAGCTTCCTGTAGACCACGCGCACCTGCTGGCCGGGACGGGCGTTGCCGGTCTTGTAGACCTCGCCGTCGAGAAGGGCGGTGTATCTGATGTTGCCCTGGATGGGTGTGCCGTCAGCGAGCTCGGTCGGCATCTCGTAGATGTTCCAGCCGCTTGTGGAGCCCTGCATGAAGACGTTGCGCACCAGCGAGGGGCGTGCGGGCTTCAGCGGGTCGGTCACGACCTCGTCGGTGGTGAACATCTGGGCGAGCTGGTTGCCGCCAGCGAGCTCATACTGGATGTTTACGCTCTCCGATGCCGGGTCGATGGTGACGATCCAGGATGTTGTCTCCGCGTTGGGGTTGGCGTAGAAGACGTTCTCCACCGGGCTGTAGATGAGGCCGAAGTAGTAGCCGGGGTTGAAGCCGAGGCTCTCGAGGCCGAGGGGGAAGAGGGGAGTCATCTCGCCCTCGGTGGTGATTTTCACGAACTCGCCGTTCATGTCCACACCGTAGAGGCAGCCGTCAACGCCGTTGTAGCATATGGAGCCGAGGGCGGACTCGTTGGAGAGCTCGGCGAGCACCTCCACCTGGCTCCAGTCGTCGGCCTGAGCCTTGAGGAGCAGCTGTGTGGCGCCTCCGTCGTAGGGTGCGTAGAGGCCTGTGCCGTAGATGCAGTCGTCATCGGGGTTGTAGGCCATACGTGCGAAGTAGGGCATCGTGTTGAGGTCGAGTTCCTCCTGCGAGAGCACCTCGCCTGTCTGGAAGTCCCATACTACCTGTGTGTAGGCGTAGATCATGCCCAAGAATGTGTCTACGGCGGCGCCGTAGATCTTGTCGTCCTTGAGGTAGCCCGACGATAGCGTGTACTGGTTGTCGGTGTAGAAGGGGTCGTTCCACATCAGGCTGAGTGATGACTCGTCTACCTGATAGAGGCCCGGAGGGGTCTGGTTGACGTCATAGACGCTCCAGGCGTAGATTTCGGAGCCGCCGGCAGTGATGCGCTGCGGGGCCTTCTTTGCCAGAGGATTGACGTTCCTGCCGTTGTCGATTCTTGATACGCCGGTTGTGCCGGGAGCGTTCTGGATGCCGGTGGGGGCGCTTCTGAAGCCGTTGTGACGCAGCTTGAGGGCTTTCCCTTCCTTGATCATCGCGCGTGCCTCGTCAGGGGTGACGGCCTCCGCTGAGAGGGCGCCGCCCAGTAAGGCAGCCGACAGACACAATGTAATGAATTTTTTCATCTGCATAAGTGTTGGTTTATAAATAGGTAATTGTTAGTCTCGTCTGTGAGGCGGCCGGGCCGCCTCCGGTTTCTGTATGTCAGGGATGATATTCAACCTTCGGTGTAGCTGTTTACGTAGGATAATCGGCGCGGCGGATGGCGTCGAGGCCGGAGCCTCCGCGTGTCGCCGTGCATTAAATCACCACAAAAGTATTACTTTTCATTTTTAAAAACAAGAGATTTTAAAGAAAAGTTTTGTTTTTTTGTGGTTTTTATAGTTTTCTTTGATTAATTTCAATGTCAAATGTTAAAAAATCTTATGGCAGAAATCTCCCGTCTGCCCCTACTGGCGCCTGATAAGGGCCCGGAGGTCGTAGCGTATGTCATCGAAAAATGATTTCACGGGCGAGATGATGGGCCTGAACGGTGACTCTTTGTCGGGAGTGAGGATCCGGAGGGATGCGGGACGGCATTCCACGTCGATCACCGTCCCCAGCTCCGCGGGCTCGCCGTCGATATGCGCCGGGCCTGCCTCGAGCCTGCTGATGGCCGCTGACGATATGCGGAACGACTCGATGAGCGTGTTGCGGTCGATGTAGCCGGTGAGCAGGTCGACGCCCACCAGCGCCTTCTCGAGCACATTGCCGGAATGCACCACTATCATGTCGAGGAATCCGTCGTCGAGGCGCGCCATGGGCGCGATGTAGGCGTTGTTGCCGTATTGCGAGGCGTTGCAGACGGCGATCAGGAAGGCCCTTTCCGTCACGACGCGGCCGCCGATGGAGATGGCATACGACTCCGGGCTGTATTTAAGGAACTCGCGGATCACGTTCTTGACGTAGGTGGTGCGCCCTCGGTGGCGCTCCTGTGCGAAGCGCTCGCTGACGGCGGCGTCGAAGCCCACGCCGAAGGTGCAGAAGAAGTCGCGGCCGTTCACCCTTCCGTGGTCGCAGGTCATCACGTTGCCCCGCAGCAGGATGTCGGTGGCATACCGGAGGTCGGAGGGGATGCCTAAGGAGCGTGCGAGGCCGTTGCCGGAGCCGAGGGGCACGATGCCCAGGGGGGTCTGCGTGCCGCAGAGCGCCGAGGCCGCCTGGTTGACCGTGCCGTCGCCCCCCGCGGCTATCACCATGTCGTAGCCTTCGGCCGCCCCGCGCGCCGCGAAGCGCCGGGCGTCGCCTGGACCCTGCGTCTCGAGGATGTCGACGGTGTAGCCGGCCTCGCCGAGCCGGGTGCCCACGTGCTGGGCCACTCCCTGCTTCGGGCGTGTGCCGGCTATCGGGTTGATGATGAGCATGGCTTTCGGGGTGGTGGTCGTGGTCGGCATCTTGGCTTCTGGTGCTGGTGTTGTTGGTTTTTGCTGTGGATAATTTCAGGTGGGTCGGCGGCGCCGGGGCGCTTCCGGCTGCAAAGTTATCAAAAATTTGTGATATATCGGGAAAATGTGTAATTTTGCATCTACTCTCGGGCGCCCTCCACCACCGGGCCCCATCCCTGAATGTGAAAATACACCGCGAAGGCACAAATATACTGATACTACTGTTCCTGGTGCTCACGGCGCTCAACGTGCCGGTGTGGCTCTTCATGCCGCCGGTGGTCATCCCGCTGGTCTTCACCGTGGCCTCGGCGGTGGTCTACCTTTTCGTCTTCAATTTCTTCCGGTCTCCGAAGCGCACCTACCGCGGGGATCGGCGCGACCATGTGGTGTCGTCGGTCGATGGCCATGTGGTGGCCATCGAGCGCGTGCGCGAGGATGAGTATATCGGCGGCGACGCCCTGATGCTCTCCGTCTTTATGTCGCCGCTCAATGTCCATGCCAACTGGTATCCCGTCGACGGCACCGTGGAGTATGTGCGCCACCGCCGCGGCCGCTTCCTCTCCGCCTATCTTCCGAAGGCCAGCTCGGAGAACGAGCGCTGCACCATCGGGATGGTGATGGACAACGGGCGCCGCATCGCCGCCCGCCAGATCGCCGGCGCCATGGCCCGCCGCATCGTCACCTACGCCCGCCGCGGCCACCGCGCCGACATCGACGGCCACATGGGCTTCATAAAGTTCGGCAGCCGCGTCGACCTCTACCTCCCGCTCGACGCCGAGGTGCTCGTGGCCATGGGGCAGAACGTGAAGGGGGGCGTCACTCCCGTGGCCCGCGTGGCCCGTATATAATGTGATAGATTATGAATGCTGTGATTCGTCAGATACCAAACTGCATCACGTGTCTCAATATCCTTTCGGGATGCATCGCCGTGATCTGCGCCTGGCGCGGCGCGGCGCCCCTGTGGGGCCTCTCAGGCTTCGAGTGGGCCTATATCTTCATCGGCATCGCCGCCGTGGCCGACTTCCTCGACGGCTTCGCCGCCCGTCTGCTCCATGCCTACAGCAATGTCGGCAAGGAGCTCGACTCGCTCTGCGACCTCGTGAGCTTCGGCGTGGCTCCGGCCATGATACTGCTCAACGCCCTCTCCACGCTCGGCGCCGGCCCCCTCGCCTGGGGTGCCTTGCTCATACCCGTGGCCTGCGCCCTGCGCCTCGCCCGCTTCAACATCGACACCCGCCAGAGCGTCACCTTCATCGGCCTCCCCGTGCCCGCCAACGCCATCTTCTGGATCGGCTACGTGGCGCTCGCCCTCTCCGGGGTCTCGTTTCTGACGCTGTGGTATGTCTTCATCCCGGTGCTCCTGCTGGAGTGCTGGCTGATGCTCAGCCCAGTGCGCATCATCTCGCTGAAGTTCCACTCCTGGGGATGGCGCGGCAACGCCTCCCGCTGGCTGCTCATAGCCGCCGCCCCGGTCTGCGTCTTCTGCCTCGGCGTCGGAGGCCTCCTCTGGCTGATGGTGTTCTATGTGGTCCTGTCTCTGGCCGTGCGCCCTTCGTGATATGGGAGTGCTGCTTATAATATTCATAGCGGTCTTCGCGCTGCTGCCGCTCCTCGCCCGGCTGCTGCGCCCGCTGCTCATGCGCTACATGGCGCGCAAGGCCGAAGACTACATGCGCCGCGCCGCCGGCATGCCCCCGCGCGGAAAGAAGCGCCGCGGCGACCCGGGACGCCGTCAGGAGGCTTACTCCCGCGGCGGCGACACACGCGGCTCCCGCCGCTCCTATGGCCGGCGGCAGGGGCCCATCATCCCGCCGGAGTATGCCGAGGATGTGGAGTTTGTAGAGATAAAGGAATATTCGCGCCCGGAGAGCCGCGACGACGGCAAGGTGACGTGGCGCGAGGAGAGTCAGGTTAGCGACGCCGAGTGGGAGGAGATCAAGCCGCGCCGACGCAAATGACACCGCATATCATCTCCCCGGCTATGGAGCCCACGTTATATCTCAGCGACCTCGACGGCACCCTTCTCGGCGCCGACGGCCGCATGTCGGAGCCGTCGGCGCTCATGCTGCGCGAGGCGGTGGCGGCCGGAGCCCTCTTCAGCATAGCCACGGCGCGCACGCCAGCCACGGTCGAGACGCTGATGGCCCGCGTCACCCTCAGGCTCCCCGCCATCGTGATGACGGGCGCCGCCCTCTGGGATCAGGACACGCGCTCCCTCTCCGGCCGGGTGCCGATTCCCGACGCTACGGCCGCCGGGCTCCTCGAGGCATACGCCCGCCACGACATGTCGCTCTTCATCTACGTCTTCGTGGAAGACCATATCGACATCTATCACCGCGGCCCCCTCTCGGATGTGGAGCGCCGGTTTATGGAGGAGCGCTCCGGCAGCCGCTACAAGCGCTTCCTCGTGCCCCCCTCCGGCTTCTCGGAGATTCCCTGGCCGCTCCACGACGTGGCTCTGCTCTATTCGATGCAGCCCGACGCGAAGGCCGCCGCCGTGTGGCGCGACATACGCGGCCGCGACGACTGCACGCCCCTCTACTACCACGACATCTTCGGCCCCGACACGGCCGTGATGGAGGTCTTCGCCCGCAATGCCACCAAGGCCGATGCGGCCCGGCGCCTGCGCGACGCCTGCGGCGCCCGGCGCGTGGTGGCCTTCGGCGACAACGTCAACGACCTCCCGCTGCTGCGCGCGGCCGATGTGGCCGTGGCCGTCGGCAACGCCGTGCCCGAGGTGAGGGAGGCCGCCGACATAGTGATCGGCCCCAACACCTCCGACTCCGTGGCCCGCTTCATTCTCCGCGATTACCAATCGGGGGGCGCCCTCCGCGCCTCCCTCCTTTCCCGTAAGCCATGAGCAGGATATACTCCGGACTCTACGAGCGCCGCCAGACGGCGAAATACGTCTTCCTCGCCCTCTCGATGGCGGCCATCGTGGTCTTTCTCCTCATCTCCAATTCCATAGTGAAGGAGCTCGCCCAGCAGGAGCGCGAGCGCATGGACATCTGGGCGAAGGCCACCGAGCGCCTCGCCAAGTCTGACATCGACTCCGATTTCGATTTCCTCCTCGCCATAATAGCCCAGAACAACTCCATACCTGTGCTTGTGGCCGACGCCGACCACAATATCCTCGAATACCGCAATTTCTCCCTCCCCGACAAGGAGGGAGCCGGCGAGGCCTTCGCCGACCTCTCGCAGCGCAACCAGCGCTGGCTCGCCTCCCGCCTCGAGAAGGCCGCCGGAGGCGTGCCCCTCCAGAAGCTCGCGCGCGAGGGCAACCACCACTTCATCGAGGTGGAGATCTACGCCGACACCTATCAGTATATCTATTACGAGGATTCAATACTGCTGCGCCGCCTGAGCCTATATCCCTACGTGCAGCTTGTGGTGATGCTCATCATCGCGCTGGTGATCTATTTCGCGGTGATCTATTCGAAGAAGGCGGAGCAGAACCGCGTCTGGGCCGGCCTCTCCAAGGAGACGGCCCACCAGCTCGGCACTCCCATCTCCTCGCTCATGGCCTGGAGCCAGTATCTCGAGGCTTCGGGCACCGACCCCATGGTCACCGCCGAGATCGACAAGGACGTGCGCCGGCTCTCGGTCATCGCCGACCGATTCTCGAAGATCGGCTCGCGGCCCGAGATGCAGCTCGAATATGTCAATGAGACGGTGGAGCGCAGCCTCGACTACATGCGCGGCCGCGTCTCCGGCAAGGTCGACATCGTGATGCGGCTGTCGCCCGACGACCATGGCCTGATGCTCTCCACGCCCCTCTTCGAGTGGGTGATGGAGAATCTCTCGAAAAACGCCGTCGACGCCATGGACGGCGAGGGGCGCATCACCATCTCCACCGGCTCCGACCGCGACCGGGTATGGATAGAGGTGGCCGACACCGGAAAGGGAATCGCCCGAAAGAATTTCAAGAATGTGTTCTCACCCGGCTTCACCACCAAGAAGCGCGGATGGGGCCTCGGCCTCACTCTCGTGAAGCGCATCATCGAAGACTATCACGGCGGCCGCATCTTCGTCAAGGAGTCGGAGCTCGGAAAGGGCACCGTGTTCCGCATCGAGCTCCCCTCGGCCGACCATGCCAAGGTCAGTACGACTGGTAAAGGGAAATCCTCCCGATGATCTTGTAGAGGCCGTAGACCGTGGATTTCGGGATGTCGAGAGGCGGATAGGCCGGGTTGTGGCTCCGCGCCTGCACCTCCCCGGGTGTGTCGCCGGGGTAGAGCGCCTTCACCAGCACCCCGTTCTCCGTGTCGATCACCACCGGATGGCCCCACGGGATGAAGGCCTTGTCGTTGATTTTCTTAATCAGTAATGTGTCGCCGTTGCTGAAGGTGGGCTCCATGCTGTCGCCACACACCTTGATGGCCATGTCGACGCCCCTCACCGGCGACATTATCGTCTCGCACTCGTAGGGCATCACCCCCGCCGAGATCTGCGACATGGTGCCGGCGCTCGCCTCCACGGGGAGCAGCGGCACGGCGTAGCCGTCGGCAGTCGCCGGCGTCCCATCCCTGTCGTTGAGCATCTCCCCCTCGCCGTAGAGCAGCCAGTCGCGGTTGAGCTCCGGGTAGAGCTCCATCAGCCGCCGCATGCGCTCCGCGGGGAGCGATTTGCGGATTGCGCCCACATAGTTGAGAGAGAGGCCCATGGCTTCCGAGAATTCCTTACGGCTGATTTTCCGCGTGCGCAGAAACTCCATCAGGCGTCCCTTCACGGTCGTCAGGTCGCGTCCATTCTCTGTCTTCATATCTATTCTCCTTTCTTACTTGCTTAAATATCTGTTTACGGCCTGTGCCCGGCCTGTAGGGACGCTTTTCAAAGCGTCCGCCCGGCGAAAACCGTCACTATGCCCGGCCTGTAGGGACGTGCCTCCGGCACGTTTCCCCACCGTCCCCACCGGCAGGAATGCCGCCGCCTCTCCCAATTTCACCCTTCACTCTTTTGCTATGCGCGAAGCGTATAGCAAAGTTGTAAAATAATGTTCGCCGCCCGGTCGCGGCGCCTATCTTTGTGCCGTAAATCATTCTTTGCACCACAAAGATAGCCATAATCACACGATTATGCAAATTTTCCAAACCGATTTTTCAACCTTTAATAGCAAAATTATGAAGACTGTGAAAATCCAGATCCTGCGCGACGACGTCGTGGCCGACGCCGCCCGCACCTCCGCTTTCGCCGCCGGACGCGCCGCCGACCCCGATGCCGTCGACCGCATAGCCGCCGACGAGGGTGCCCTCGAGATGCTGAACCTGTTCTGGACCGAGGCCGCGGCCGTTGTCGCCGCCCGTCTGCGCGACTTCATCGTCAGCGTCGACTACGCCCTCGGCTCTTTCGCCATGGTGCTCTCCCTCTCCTCGGCCTACGACGACGCACAGAGCAATTCCCTCTCCCGCGACATCTATTCATCGATGGTGGCCTCCGTCACCGCACAGTGGTATGCGATGGCCAACAAGCCCGCCGCCCCGGCCATGCAGGCCAAGGCCGACGCCCTCCTCGAGGCCGCCGCCGCCCGCTGCACCCACCGCCGCCGCCCGCAGAGGCGCGGCGGCGCCGCATGAGGCTCCGATTTATAAATTGTATAAATCTTATAAGTCTAAATCTTATAATTAATTATCCAGGCAGAATGAAAAAGTCAATCTCAATCACACTCGATATCGCCGAGATCATCTTCGATATCCAGAACAAGACCTATCTCACCGGCCGCAGCCGCTCCGACGCCCTGAGCCACGAGCGCGTGGCCGCGATGCAGGCCAATGACGACGAGGAGAACCTCGACCAGGTGCGCCGCAGCGTCTCCACGGCGCTGGCGCAGCTCAAGACCAGGGTGGGGGAGTATCTCACGGTCGACGCCACGTCGGCCCGCAATTCGCTTCAGGAGGCCGCGGGCTCTGTGGTGCTCCTGCTGGCGATGCCCTCCAACTACAATACGGCCTCTCTCGAGGCCATCGCCGCCTCGGCCCACGATTTCATCGTGGCCCGCGCCGTGGCCGACTGGTTTGTGATCACCGACAAGAGCGACGCCTCCGACTATGCGGAGGCCGCCGAGAGGGCGCTCTCGGCGCTCGACGTAGCCCTGTGCCGCCGCGTGAGGCCGCGTCGCCCCGCCGCCTCCTGAGCCATGGACGCCCATATCTTCTGGCCCCTCGACTCCCTGACGGCCGACATCGCCGACGCAGCGTTTGTGCAGGCCGACATCCTCGAGGGCTCCTACACTCCCCATCGCCTCCATCAGCTCGCCGACATCTGCGACGACGACAACATGCCGTGGGTCACGGCCATGCTGCGCCTCGCCTTCTCGGAGGCGGCCGCCCTTTTTGGGCGTCAGGCCGTCATCGTCGCGCCCCCGGAAACGGAAGGCGGTCATGCGTCAGCAGGTTCTACCCCGGAAACGGAAGGCGGGAAGCAGGGTTGGATCCTGCTTCCCGCCGCCGGGCTGCCGTTTCCTCTCTGGAGGAGGGAGCGGCTGAGGGCCGTGGTCACCGATTTCGTGGTGACGTATGTATTGCTGAGGCGTCTGGAGGCGGTGGCGCCGGACGTCGTCGCCCCGCTCAGCGAGCGTCTCGACGCGGCCCGGGTCTCGCTCCGGGTCCTCGCCCGGCCCCCCGCGCGCCCCCGCCGCCTCTCACCCATCTGACCCTCACCCTTACGCGGAGCGCCTTCCCGTCTTGTAGGGACGTGCCTTCGGCACGTTTCCCCACCGGCCCCACCGTCAGGAATGCCTCTGACCCACCGGCCCTCGAAACATGCCGGAGGCATGTCCCTACGTTCGGTGTAGGTGTTCACTCCTGACGCGAAGCACTCTGGGAGAGGCGGCGTCTCGCCGCCAGCCTGCGAGTCCATAGGTATTCTTGCCGGGTGGCCTCGCTTCGCGAAGGCGGCGGGACGCCGCCACTCCCAATTTGACTCTTCATCCTACGGATGCCCCGGGGCGCACGCTGCCGTTGGGGCCGATCACCACCAGACGCCCGTCGGCATCCACGGCGCTCAGCACCATACCCTGCGACTCCACCCCGCGAAGCTTACGCGGCGCGAAGTTGGCCATGAAGCACACTTCCTGGCCCACGAGCTCCTCCGGCCTGTAGTATTTCGCGATGCCGCTCACTATCGTGCGGCCGCCCATGCCGTCGTCGATCGTCAGCTTGAGCAGCTTGTCGGCCTTCGGCACCTTCTCGCAGGCCGTCACCTTCCCCACGCGGATGTCCATCTTCTCGAAGGTGGGGAAGTCGACCTCGGCTTTCACCGGGTCGGGCGTCCATGCCTCGGCGGCGTTCTTATCCTTGGCGGCCTGAAGCTTGGCCACCTGGGCCTCCACCACGCTGTCGTCGATGCGCTCGAAGAGGAGCTCCGGCTTCGCGATGACGTAGCCGGCAGGCACGAGGTCGAACCTCCCGGCGTCGCTCCAGCGCAGCTCCCCGAGGCCCAGCCACGGAGCCAGACGATGCGACATGAAGGGCGTGAAGGGCTCCATCACGATGGCGAGGTTGGCGCAGATCTGGAGCGCCGTGTTGAGGATCGTCGCCGTGCGAGC
The DNA here is from genome assembly GCA_947626355.1 of uncultured Muribaculaceae bacterium. GTDB lineage: Bacteria > Bacteroidota > Bacteroidia > Bacteroidales > Muribaculaceae > Lepagella. The sequence continues at coordinate 20,537 of CANQRV010000013.1, read as the reverse complement.
CGGGTCGGTCTTGATGAGCTTCCAGGGCTCCGTGTCTGCCAGGTACTTGTTGCCGACGCGCGCAACGTTCATCACGTCTTTCAGCGCCTCGCGGAAGTGGAAGGCGTCGAGGTTGCGCGCGGCCTCCGCGATGCTCCTCCTCACCTCGTCGATGGCCTCGCGGTCGATCTCCTGAAGCTCGCCGGCCTCCGGCGTCACGCCGTCGTAGTATTTATGCACGAGCACCATCGCGCGGTTGACGAAGTTGCCGAGGATGGCCACAAGCTCGTTGTTGTTGCGGGCCTGGAAGTCGCGCCAGGTGAAGTTGTTGTCCTTGGTCTCCGGGGCGTTGGCCGTCAGCACGTAGCGGAGCACGTCCTGCTTGCCCGGCAGCTCGCGCAGGTATTCGTGGAGCCATACGGCCCAGTTGCGCGAGGTCGAGATCTTGTCGTCCTCGAGGTTGAGGAATTCGTTGGCCGGCACGTTGTCGGGGAGGTTGTAGCTGCCGTCGGCCATCAGCATGGCCGGGAAGACGATGCAGTGGAACACGATGTTGTCCTTGCCGATGAAGTGGAGCATGCGTGTCTCGGGGTCTTTCCACCAACGCTCCCAGTCGTCGCCCACGGCGTCGATGGTGTTGGAGATATAGCCGATCGGGGCGTCAAACCATACGTAGAGCACCTTCCCCTCGGCTCCCTCCACGGGCACGGGGATGCCCCATTTCAGGTCACGGCTCACGGCGCGCGGCTGAAGGCCGAGGTCGAGCCACGACTTGCACTGCCCGTAGACGTTGGGCTTCCACTCCTTGTGCTCCTCGAGGATCCACTGGCGCAGGCGGGGCTCCCATTTGTCGAGCGGCAGATACCAGTGGGTGGTCTCGCGGAGCACCGGCGTGGCGCCGGAGAGCGCCGACTTGGGGTTGATGAGCTCCGAGGGGCTCAGCGAGGTGCCGCAGGCCTCGCACTGGTCGCCGTAGGCGTGCTCGTTGCCGCAGCGCGGGCACGTGCCCGTCACGTAGCGGTCGGCGAGGAATTCCCCCGCCTCCGGATCGTAAAGCTGCTCGGAGGTCTTCTCGATGAATTCTCCCTTCTCGTAGAGCTTGCGGAAGAAGTCGGAGGCTGTCTTGCGGTGGGTGGCCGACGTGGTGCGTCCGTAGACGTCGAAGCTGATGCCCAGCTCCTCGAAGCTGTCGCGGATGATGGCATGGTAGCGGTCTACGATGTCCTGCGGGGTGACGCCCTCGCGGCGCGCCTTGATGGTGATGGGCACGCCGTGCTCGTCGCTACCCCCCACAAACATCACCTCCTCGCCTTTGGAGCGGAGGTAGCGTGCGTAGATGTCGGCCGGCACGTAGACGCCGGCCAGGTGCCCGATATGCACCGGGCCGTTGGCGTATGGCAGCGCCGACGTGATCAAGGTCCTTTTGAATTTCCTTTCCATATATTTCGTTTCTTTAAATGATTGTCTGTAAGATTCTTATAAGATTTATAATATCTTCCCCCCTCACCCTTGCGCGAAGCGCCCTGGGAGAGGCGGCGTCTCGCCGCCACCCTGGCCGGCCTGGTTTGGGAGAGGCGGCGTCTCGCCGCCACCCGGCGAGTCCGTAGGTATCTTCTCGCCGGGTAGCCTCGCTTCGCGAAGGCGGCGGGACGCCGCCACTCCCAATTTCACTCTTATCACGCTCATTCCGTCGCGGAGCGGCAGAATCACGCACTCCACACCCTCGTCGGAGGCCACCATGTCGTTGAAGGCCATCACCCCGCGCGTCTGCGGCGCGTGCTTGCCCTCTTCTGTAACGTGGCCGTCCCATAATGTATTGTCGGCGATGATATATCCGCCGGGGCGCGTCAGGCGGCGCGCCGCCTCGTAGTAGGCCGGATAGCGCCGCTTGTCGGCGTCGATGAAGACGAGGTCGTAGCTTCCCGGCTCCATCGAGGCCATCAGCTCCTCGGCGTCTCCGATGTGGAGCCTCACGCGCCGTCCCCACTCCACGCGGGCGAGATTGGCGCGTATTATGTCCTCCAGCTCGTCGTCGGCCTCGAGGGTGTCGACGCAGGCGTCGTCCTCGAGACCCTCCGCCATGCAGAGCGCCGAGTAGCCGGTAAACGTGCCTAATTCCAGCACGCGCCGCGGCCGTATCATCCTCACAAGCATCTTGAGGAGTCTTCCCTGGAGGTGGCCGGAACACATGCGGCCGTTCACCGTCCGCAGGTTTGTCTCGCGGTCGATGCGGCCGAGCTCCTCCGGCTCCCGCCCGATATGCGCCTCTATATATCTCTCTAATTCGTCAGTCATTGATTCGTCAGATCGTTGTTTTTATTTAATCATGCTTAATCAGGATTATCCCGATTATCCCGATAATTGAGGAGATCTCGAGAATCTCGAAGAGATTCATTCTTGGCGCGGAGCGCTTTGGGAGAGGCGGCGTCTCGCCGCCAGCCTGCGAGCCCATAGGTATCCTCGCTGGGTTGGCTTGCCGGGTGTCCTCGCTTCGCGAAGGCGGCGGGACGCCGCCACACCCAATTTCACTCTTCATCCTCTTTTGCTTCAAGCCTTTTTTGCTTACTCTCCAGTCGTTTGATACTGTCGGCAGTGGGTAGGTCTTCTGGCATCACTCCCCCCAGGTCCCTGATGGTGTCCCTTACTTTCTAGCCTACTTCATAGTGGGTGCGGTTGGCGGCGGCTTTCCCTTGTATGTTGTCGCGGCGTAGCTTATCTTCTGTCTGTGTCGCGCGGAATAGATTGGCAGCAAGTTCTGTGCTCCCCATGTGGTCCAGTATGCGTTGATTCTCCTTCCGGAGCAATAGCCTCTTCTCCTCCTCTTCAGTGAAGACATTATCGAGATATTTTTCAGCTCTGCGGGTCTGCACTGCAAAATATGTTTGTGCCTGAGCCACAATCGTTTTGGCGGGGTTGGCGTTCTGCACGGCAAGATAGCAGACATAGCGGCTCATTAGCCACGTTTCCACCTCTCTTTCAGCGCCTCCACCGCCAGCCGGTATCCGTCGAGCCCGAGGCCGGCGATCACACCTCGGCACGCCGCGCCAGTCACTGTCGTGGCGCGATACCCTTCGCGCGCGTGTATATTGGAGATGTGCACCTCTATCGCGGGCGTGTCGACGGCGCGCAGCGCGTCGGCCAGCGCTATCGAGTAGTGGGAGTAGCCGCCGGGATTGATCACGATTCCCTCGCATCCGGCGTCGGCGCCGGCCGCCTGCACGCGGTCGATCAGTGCTCCCTCGCTGTTGCTTTGGAAATACTCTATGCTCACCTCCGGCATTGATGCACGCAGGCGCGTCAGATAGCTCTCGAAAGTCTCCGAGCCGTAGATCTCCGGCTCGCGTTTACCTGTCAGATTCAGATTCGGTCCGTTTATTATCAGTATCATATCCTCACTTCATGTCTTGCAGCTTTCACCGTCATGTAGGGACGTGCCTCCGGCACGTTTCCCGCCGTCAGGAATGTCTCTGACCCGCCGGCCATCGAAACATGCCGGAGGCATGTCCCTACGTTCGGCCCCAGCCATTGCCTTGACTCTTTACCCTTGCTCTTCACTCTTGACCCTTGGCTCCACCGACCTGTAGGGACGCTTTTCAAAGCGTCCGCCTGTCAGGAACAGTCCCCTCGGTTGGTATGCGTCCGCCTGTCAGGAACGGTCCCCTCGGGCTGCATGTCGGGATGCGCGAGGCGGATGCACCAGGGTGCATCCCAACAATGATGGTTTTGCCGGTTTTCGCCGGGCGGGCGCTTTGAAAAGCGTCCCTACAGGCCAACCGATTCAATGCAAATACAAAAAAAGAGCAGCAGGAAACCTAAGTTTACGCTGCTGCTCTTCCTCTCTCCTCGGCGGTGCGGACGGGACTCGAACCCGCGACCCCATGCGTGACAGGCATGTATTCTAACCAGGCTGAACTACCGCACCTTTAGAGTCTTTTTCTTGCGCCCGGGGTTTGTTTCCCGATTGCGAGTGCAAAGTTACAACCTTTTTTCATTCCCACCAAATATTTCACCAAAAAAATTCAAAAAAATTTTTCATAATTTTTTCAGAAATCCTTCGCATATCCGCTCGCTGCCTGATTCCGTGAATGTTACGCTCCAGTCCTTGAAATGCCTGAAAGCGTTGGCCGCGTTGATGCCCGACGCCTCCCGCAGGTCGAGCGCCTGCATCCCGCGTGTCGCGAGTGCCCGCCACAGCGGCTCCCCCGATATGCCGCGGAGCGTCGTCTCGATGGCCTCCGTGTCCGCGCTCTCATCGCCGCGCACGAATTTCTCATGCTCCGCGCTGAAGACATACCCCGGCAGCTCCACCCACACTATCTCCGCGCCCGGGAAGCGCCCCGACAGCGCGTCGACCATCCCCTTCACGGCGCTCACGGCGCTGATCTGCCCTAAGGGCTGCCAGCTGTCTGGGTCGAGCCACTTCTCCGGGTCGTGGCCCGTGAAGGTGACGGTGACGTGGCTGTAGCCGGTGCCCGTCTGCGCGGAGCCCGAGGTGACGCCGGTGCCGTTGCCACGGATTTCCGGCGCCTCCGCGCCGCTCTCCATCGCCATCCACACCAGCGCGACGCCGTCTCCCCCGACGGTGAACCCCTCCCATTCCAGGCTCCGCAGGCGCGACGCGATGACAGAGGCGCTCTCCCCGGCCCTCACGCCCACGTGCCGCTCGCGTCCGCCGTAGCTGATTATGACGCTTCCCGACACGCTGGCGCCGGAGGTCAGCGCAACGGTGTAGCCCGCGGTGGCCGTGGTAGGGAGGGCGTAGCGCGTGCCGTGCGCTCCCGGCGTGGTGCCCGCGATGGAGGCAAGGCTTTTCTTGAAGGCGGCCACGGCCTGCGCCGCCGTGCGGTTGACGCTCCCGCCGGCTGCTATTATATGCAGCGGCCCGGCGAAATAGGGGGCGTCATCGGCGCTCCCCTCCGGGAGGGCTCCCGTCGGCGCGTCGATGATGATCACGTCGGGACTCGTCTGCGTGTCGGCGATCAGCCGCGAGGCGCGCCACTGCGCCGACGCTCCCTCCTCGAGGAGCCCCGCCTCCGAGCAGTAGCTCCTGTTGGCCTCGGCGTCGAAGCTCATTCCCGTGGCGGCCGCCAGCCTCGTGGCCCAGCCGCCATCCACGCTCCCCGCGCCGCCGATCACCGTGAGGCGTCGCCCGTTGAGACGGTGCTTCGCGGTCGCGCCCTCACCGGTGGAGGGCTGTTGCGGAGTGGCTCCGCTCCGCTCCAGCTCCAGCAGCCGTCGGCTGTGGCTACGCAGGTCGCTCTCCGCGGCCGTCAGCCGCTCCTCGCCGACGTCAAGGCGCCGCTCGGTGTCGGCGAGGCGTGTCTCGTCGGCATCGAGGCGGTTCTCCGCCTCCGTGAGGCGCCTCTCCGCGGCGTCGAGACGAGCTGTACTCCCCGTGGTGGCCGGTGAGGCCACCGTCGGCGTGCCCGCCGTGGTGCCCGTGTTGTGCCATTGCAGCCCCGACGCGCGGTAGAGCGTCGCGGGCAGTGTCTCCCCGACGAGCGCGCACCATCCCTCGTGCGGCTCCGGGAGCTTCTCCTTCAGTTCATCGTAAGTGGGATAGAGCCCTCGCAGGAAGCCGGTGATGTTGTCGGCCTCGAGCCATCCCTTCACCGTCACGTCGCGGTGGAAGCAGGCGTCACCCACGCATTGCAGATCCTTCATTTAATTAGCAATTAGAAATTAGCAATCAATTTTTCATGAATAATCATGAATAATCATGATTAATCCCGATAATCCCCGCGGAGTGCCTTGGGAGAGGCGGCGTCCCGCCGCCAGCCTGCGAGCCCATAGGTATTTTTGCCGGGTGGCATGCCGGGTGGCGTCGCGGGGTGGCCTCGCTTCGCGAAGGCGGCGGGACGCCGCCACTCCCAAGGGCTACGCACTCTTGCGCGAAGCGCATCACCCTTCACTCTTCGCTGCGATTGCAAGCATTTTGCTGGCAATCGCGGCGAGCAGCTCCTCGGGCACCTCGATGGTGCCGCGCCGGTCGATGCGCGGCTGCGCCACGTAGAGCCCCTGCGTCAGCGTCGCCGTCGGCGAGCGCGAGCCCGCGAAGAGGAGCGCGCGCCCCTCCGGGCGCTGCCCGAGGCGGCACACCGGCCGCGACGGCGAGGCGTAGGCCTCCGGGTAGAGGCGCCCCATGCAGGCGCCTCGCGCCTCGTCGACGCGCTCCACGGCCACCCGCCAGTCGCTCATCCGGAAGGAGAGCAGGCGCATGAAGTCGGCGGGCAGCAGTGCGTAGCCGCAGCCGCCGGCCTCCACCGTCACCCCCTCCGGGTCGAGCTCGCGCCACGTGGCGAAGACGCTCGCCGGCGCCTCGCGGACCGCCTGCGCGGCCGCCGGCTCCACCAGCTGGCGCAGCCGGCGGCGCACTGTGAGTGCGCCACCCTCCTCGCCGTAGCCGCAGTGGGCCGGCGACTCGCCGGCGAGCCGCAGCGCCATGTCGATCAGCAGTTCAACGTCGGTCGCCATCGATGGTCAGCGTTATGCCGAGGCGCGACGCCTCGCGGAAGATGTCGGCGCGGCTGTTGAGCTTCTCCGAGGCTACGCCGTGGCTGCCGCTGAGGTAGTCGGCGGCGTCGGCCTCGTCGGTGGCCTCGTAGCTGAAGAGGTCGGGCTGCCCACCGGCGGCCGCCGGTGGCGCCGGGGCAGGGGAGGAGGGAGCGGTCTCCCTCCTCGTCCCGACTGGTCCGACTGGTTCTGCGCCCCCGGCGGCGGGCGGCTTCGCCGTCGCCACGCTCCGCAGCAGCCTGATCTTACCCTCGCGGTAGGGGCGCGAGCTCTCGATCACACGCTGCACCACCTCGTTGCCCGTCGTGTAGGTGGCCGGCGACACCCCGTAGCCCGTCAGGCTGCCCCCGGTGAAGTCCACCAGCAGCGTCGTCTTCCCCAACGGCAGCCGGGCGTGCCACTCCATCAGGCCGTTCACTCCGTAGGTCTTTATTGTCTTGTCCATAGCTGTTGAATGTTTTTATGGTTGATGAATGGCGGGCGTCACACCGCCTGCTCCCCCGCATACTCGCTCCAGACAAGGGCGCCCCCGCTCTTCACGGCCGTCCACATCTGGCCGCTGCGGGCCGCGGCCCCGATGCCGGGGCAGTCGCGCAGCAGGTAGAACACCACGCCGCCTGCCAGATCGTCTTCGCCGGGCGCCTCCTCGCTGTCCCAGAGGCGCATGCCGAGGGCCTCGCTCCCTTGCTGGCCACCCTCGCCGTCGATCCAGATGTGGCAGCTTCCCTTGAGGGCCAGGGCGTCCCAGATGAGGATTCCGCTGCGCGTCGCCTCCTCGCCCTCCATGCGCCCCGAAAACCGGTGCTCCGTGCTGTAGACGTAATGCACCAGACGGTCCTCGCCGATGAGGGCGCCGCTGTTGCTCCATCCCAGACGGTCGAGCGTCGGCTCCCGCTTGATCTCGATGTCGCCGAATACGGTGTGAAAGTTGGTGACGGTCCACCCTATGCTGTTGGTCTTCGTGGTGATCTGGATCTCGGGGTGCTTCGAGAAGTCGATACACTGTATCTGCTCCAGCAGGTTCTTCCCCGCCAGCAGCAGCGCCGTCTTCGGCACGTCCTCGCCGGTGAAGAACATCTTCGCCAGGGCGATCACCTTCTCCACCGTCCAGCGTCCGGAGTGCTGCAGCTCCCTCTTGAACTGCCATCTCACCCCCTCCGTGGTGTAGACGGTCTGGAGCCCCATCTTGCCGGTGTCGAGCTTGAACTTCCCGGCACGTCCCGCCCAGAGGGTGCGGTTGCCTCGGATCTTGAAGTTGGCGATCGCCTGCTCGGCGATGATCGCCTTCGAGAAGGGGATGCTCTTCTTCTGGCTCTCGAAGTAGTCGCTCACCACCTGGTTCATCCCCCTCTTCTGGAGGTAGACGCGGGTGGGGCGGGGCACCGTCAGGTCGGGGTCCACCTCCTTCTGGGTCTCGTAGAGGGAGTTGGCGAGGATTACGATCCTCGTGCCGGCGGGGATCTCCGGGATGGTGCAGTATTCGTCGTCGGCGCTGTTGCGCGGGCCGTTGACGGCCGTCACCACGGGATAGTTGGTGGTGGTGGAGCGCCCCTTCACGAAGAGCATCAGCGGACGCCCCGGCGTGCGCTCGCGTCCGTCGGCGCTGTAGCCGTCGACGCTCTCCACCAGCAGTGTGGTGTAGGGGCGGGGCAGGTTCTGGTCGGCCGGCCCCAGCGGCAGCTCCACCTGATAGGCGTTGTCGCCGCTCACCGCCGCCGTGGTGGTCACCACCGCGCGGGGCTCGTCGATCATATAGTGGTCCACCTCCGGCGAGTTCACCTTCACGCGCTTGGCGCGAAGCATGAGGTTCATCAGCGGCGTGTCCTCGCTGTTGAAGCGAAACAGCTGCTCGTCGATATCCGGCTGTATGAAATTGCCTGTAGCCAGGCCGTTGGTGGCCTCGGCGGCCGCGCTCACGGTTGCCGGTTGCCCGGCGATGTTGGTCATTTCCTTTTCCATGATTCTGTTTTGTTTTTGATTTGTTTTTTTTGATTTGGATGTTTTTTCAAGATTAATCATGAATAATCTTGATTAATCTTGACTCTCCCTACGTTCTGCCCGGTCAGTGACTTCACTCTTCACTCTTGACTCTTAGCGCTTCGCGCTCCTCGCGCTTCGCGCCATCTCGAAGATGTCGTCCTCGTCCTGCTCGTCGCCGAGCGGAGTGTCCGTGCCGCTCGTCAGGTAGGGCACGTCTTCCGGGCGACCCCGGAAGTAGCGCTCCTCTATCGCCGCGTTGCGCCCGTCGAGCTCACCCTTGCGGCGCGCCTCCGCCTTGTCGCGCTCGTAGTTGAGCACCCGCAGCGCCCACAGCAGCATCTGCCGGCTCACCTTTCCCTCGGCGCATCCCACCGCCACCTCCAGGATCATTCCGAGCACCGACTCCACGGCCGTCACCGCCAGCTCGTGCTCCTCCGCGAAGCGTCTCACCTCCTCGATGGAGTTGACGATGTTCCTCTTGATCACCATCGGCAGCTTGCAGCACGCCCCCTCCTTCTCCTCAGCCCCGGGGCTCTCGGAGCCCTGAGCGTCGCCCTCGGTCGGCTCTTCCTGGGAGAGGCGGCGTCCCGCCGCCACCCCGGTCGGCTCGCCCTCACCGGCCGCCTCGGTCGGCTCGGCGCTCGCAAGAGCGCCTTGGGTGTCACCCTCGCGGCGCCCAAGGCGCCTCACGAGCCCCGCGATCTTCTCAAGCAGGGTGTCTCTCTCCTTTTCGTTCTCTTTCATTTGCTTTGCGTTGTTGTCGTTCATAACTCTTCTGTTTTTGTTTGACGTTGCAAATTTAATACTAAATAATAGCGTTGCTATTGTTATTTTACAATTTTCATACTATCTTTGCATCGCGATTCCAACAGCAACGCTTGGCGCTTCGCGCACTAACGGTTCTCGGGAGAATCATGATTAATCAAGATTATTCCTGATTAATCAAGATTAATCTTGAAAAAAGCTAACCAAAACAAAAAACAAAAAACAGAATTATGGCAAAACACATTGGCAATCAGACTGAATTCGGGAGCGAGCGCAACGCCGCCCTCCTTCAGGCATTCTCATCTCTCGTCGCCGCCGACACCGGCCTCGTCGACCTCTCGCGCGTGTTTCATACTGTAGTGGCTACTCCCGCCTCCCGCTTCTACGTCAGCGAGCGCCGCGCCGCAGCCGTCGTCGGCGCCATGCGCCGCGGCGTCAGCATCGCCGGCATGAACCCCGAGCGACGCGAGATGTTCGCCGAGATCTACCGGCGCGTGCAGCATCTCCTCGACGCCGACCCATCGCTTTCCCTCACCGAGGCCACCTTCCGCGTCGTCAACACCGCCGCCCCGCGCTTCTACCTCTCCCCGGCCACTGCCCGGAGCATCATCTACCGCGAGCGCTGCATGCGCCGGAAAGGAGTGCGCCCATGACCGTCGACGACATCCTGCGCGAGAACGAGCGCCGACGCGAAGTCCTTCTCCGCCCCTACGACCCCGTCGCAGGCGATCCCGGCGACGGCCCGCGCGTCGCCTTCCACCTCCCGGGCCTCTCTCCCCATCCCCTCTGGCTCCCCGAGCCCATGCTCGCCGACCCCCTCTGCGTCGCCCTGCTACGCGCCGGCTCCCTCGACGACTATATCGAGAAGACACGCGGCGCCGAGCCCTCCGAGTGGCTCCGCTCGAAGACCCGCGAGGAGTTCCGCCGTCTCCGCCTGCGCCACGACTTCCCCTTCTGGGCCGCCACCTGCGCATATATAAAGAGGAAAGGGGGAGGGGAGGACGTGCTCTTCACCCTCAACCCTCCCCAGCGTCTCCTCGTCGAGGCCCTCGAGAGCCAGCGGCGCGCCGGCGAGCCCATACGCCTCATCCTCCTCAAGGCCCGTCAGTGGGGCGGATCCACATGCGTGCAGCTATACATGGCGTGGCTCCAGCTCGTGCATCTCGAGGGGCTCAACTCCCTCATCATCGCCCACCAGGGCGTCGCCACCGACGAGATCAAGGATATGTTCGACCGCATGATGGCCTCCTATCCCGCCACTCTCCTCTATCCTCCCGGCGAGAAGCCCCCGAAAGGGGAGAAGCGCATGGAGCGCGTGGGGCGCTCCGGCTCCGCCTTCCGCATCCCCGCCCGCAACTGCAAGGTGAAGGTGGGCTCAGCCGAGCGCCCCGACTCATGCCGCGGCGGCGACTACAACCTCGTGCACTGCTCCGAGGTCGGCATCTGGAAGGCCACCAAAGAGAAGACCCCCGAGCAGCTCCTTCGTTCGGCATGCTCGGGGGTGCTCCTGCGCCCGCTCACGATGATCGTCTTCGAGTCGACGGCCAACGGCACCGGCAATTTCTTCCATCGCGAGTATGAGGCCGCGCGCCGCGGCGACTCGCAGTTCCGCCCCCTCTTCATCCCCTGGTTCGCCATCCCGCAGTATTCGGCGCCCCTCGCCGAAGCCCGCGCCTTCGCCGGCGAGCTGCTGCGCATGCGCGCCCAGACCGTGGCCACCTCCGACCGCCGGCAGCCCGGCCGCTACCTCTGGCAGCTCTGGGAGCGGGGCGCCACCCTCGAGGCCATCCGCTGGTATGTCGACGAGCGCATGAAGTATTCCGACCACGGCCTCATGGCCGCCGAGTATCCCAGCGACGACATCGAGGCCTTCGTGCATTCCGGCGCACGCGTCTTCGACAAATATAAGGTGGAGGACCTCCGGCGGGGATGCCGCGCGCCACGCTGGCGCGGCGAGGTGAGCTCGGATGCCCCGGAGGGACGCGGCGCCCTCGCCGGGCTCCGCTTCGTGGAGGATGAGTGCGGCCGCCTCGCCGTCTGGGCACTCCCCGACGCCGACCGCTCTGTCTCCGACCGATACCTCGCCGTCGTCGACATCGGCGGCCGTTCCGACAAGGCCGACTGGTCGGTGGTGGCGGTCTTCGACCGCAAGTTCATGCTCGACGGCGGCCGCCCGGCCCTCGTCGCCCAATGGCGCGGCCACTCCGACATGGACCTCCTCGCCTGGAACGCCCTGCGCATCGCCGCCTTCTATCAGGAGGCCCTCCTCGTCGTGGAGAGCAACACCCTCGAGACCCGCGACCGCGACCGGCAGGTCGACGGCGACCAGTCGGGCTTCATCCTCAACCAGCTGCGCGACGTCTATCCCAACCTGTATGCGCGGCGCCGCAGCGAGGAGGACATCCGCCAGGGCATCCCCACGAAATACGGCTTCCACACCAACGTCGCCACCAAGCCGATGATCATCTCCACATTGATAAAGGTGATACGTGAGCGGCTGTATGCCGAGCGCGACGAGGCGTGTCTTGACGAATACCTGACGTATGAGCGTCGCCCCAACGGCAGCTACGGCGCTCTTCCGGGGCGCCACGACGACCTGTTGATGACCCGTGCCATCGCCCTCCACATCTGCTTCCACGAGATGCCGGCCCCGCGCCATGTAGCCAGGTGTCGCCGCCTCGCGGCCGTGAGCGCCCGCGCCCGCCCCTCCACCGCCGCCACAATCTGAGCGGCAAAGCCGCTCTTGCGGCTCTGCCGCTTGACTCCGCCGCCACCCTGCGAGTCCATAGGGTATCATTGCCGACGTAGCCTCGCTTCGCGAAGGCGTGTCTGGCATATCTTCCGCGGTGCCAGAAAGCACCAGCAGATATGTGTGGTGCGAAGTCGACTTCGCACCCCCGGCCAGCGTCGCCCGGCAATCCCACCCCGCCGCCTTCACTCTTGCGTGCCAAAAGCGCGCCGAGGAGCAACCCGCTCCCGGATTGCCCCTCGGCTTTTCTTTGTCAGTCTACTCGTCATGCACCACCCGGATCTGCAGAGCGTCACGGTACTACGCATCGGATAAACATAGCATCCGAGCTGCTGTCTGAGAATACGTTGCTTTGTGAAATCGGGAAAAAATCAAATGTGAAATAATTGAAATCCCATCCTACATTGTTCTCTTCACCTCCGTTTCCAATATCATTATTGACATGATTGCTTTTCAACCAATAAATAGCTCCCGGACGTCGGAAAATATCAAAAAAGAGTGGAGCATCAGCGACACCTTCTGGATAATTGCCTGTGCCATCACCTCCAGCATCGAAATAACCCCATCTACTACTACAGCTATAACGTAATACCCCACTATATGAATTAAGGGAATGCTTCCGATGTCCATATCCGGAATTGCCAATCGGGAAGAAAAGATTCTTTCCTGTCTTGTAGTTATACACAAAACAACCCCTCATTCCCATCTCGTCGGATTGAGATCCCATGTGGCCGTAAACGTCGGAAATATTTGTTTTAGTTTCCTTAGCTCCATCTCCGTAAAGCACACCAAATCCAATCTCAATATCATCGCTCTTATAGAGAGCAAGATAATCCTCATACTGAGCTACGCGCATATCCGGCTGGTCAGCGAAAGAACCTGATGAATAAGGTTGTGATGTTATATCTCCCCATGAGGCTTCTCCACTTCCTGCGAGTTTTAATTTTGCAGGTGATGCATTATCTTTAAAATCATTAGGAGTGATTCGTGTCCATGGAGATTTCCCGTTCTCATTATTGGAAGCGGCTATGGGCTGGTCCCAGTTGCCGAACTTGAACATCGAGCCTTCATCGAGTGGGTTGCTCGCCCGTTTACTTTTCGTGATGTTGTTTCCGGTATACCATCTTGTGCGTCCTTCAATGAGATCATCCGGCCCGAATCCCTGTCTCACGAAGATGAGGTGATAGCAGGAGTAGTTATTGTATTCCACGCGGATCACAGCATAACTGGGGTCATTATAGGTTCCTTTGTTGTTGAATTTTATATGGAAGTCGATGTTGGAGCGGGTTTTGCCCTCGATTGTACTGAACGTTTCAGTATTATTGTTTTTGTCAGTGTAGGTATACGTTCCGGTCGTAGTATTGGCCGACCCCTCAAGATCTATCAATCCATCGGTGTTTCTCAATACATACGCACGCCAGGGACCGTCAGATTCAAGCGGCTCGAATTGTGTCGCCTCCTCGTTGGGAAGAATCTTCAGCACTACATGGAACGGCTCATTTTTACCCTCACTTCTCCAAACTCCCTTGGGATTCACGATTCGTCTCACCTGCTTGATGGTGATCGGCTCCTCCTGAGGGTCGCTGCCGTCGGTCTTGATACCGGTAGTGATTGTCTTTCCGTCGCTGAGCGTAATTGTGATTTTCACCTTTGCCTCACGCTGATATGCTACGTAAGGGTTATTGCCGGTGTATGCGGTTTGCTTGATCAGCTGCTTGGCTCGTGTCCACATGGGAATATTTACATCGTACACATTGCCTCCATCAGTACTCTTCAGTACGACGTGAGGAGCCTCGTTATTGATGCACCAGTCAAATGATTTGTCAGCTGTATTCAGCTTCTCCCCTTCATATTCTACTTTCCAACGGGCAGGGTTTTGATCATAATACGTTTTATTTTTATCCATTGACAAAGGATATGCTGCCGTAATTACTGTTTCTGTAGTTTTGCGCAAAGACAGAAATCCATTGCAGGCATAAGCCTTCGAATCCAACACGCCATTTCCGCCGTAAAACAGAATGTAGTCATCATAATGTGTTGCAGCTACTGTCGTATTAAATGGATATGCTTTTTCTGCGCTGTTCATATCCGCAATCGGCGCCCAGCTGTTGCTGACAATCTCCGCGTTGATTTTTGTGATGGTGGCGCTTCCCGTCTTTACTTTCAGCGGCATCATCATGCTGTGGTTGTAGAGATAGGAGATGTAGTAGGGATTCGGAGCCTCGATATCCCTTTGCTCCCGGTTGTAGTCGATATGCCAGTCAACATCATTGGCATACCCGTTGAAGCACAGGGTCAGCTTGTAATGATAGTTGCGCTCCGAGTTGTAGTCGAGATGTGTGTCCTTGCCGAGCATGAAACGATACTTGATATCGCCTCGAGTGGCGTCGCCGGGGTTCTGGGAGATGTAGTATGCCTCCACCTCGATATAGGATCCATATTTCTTGGCATCCTTCCAGCCCTCGTTTCCATCACCTTTGCCGCCGTCAGGGTAGGATATGCTTGTGTTTTTGCCTGACACGTCCTGACGTTTGTCGCTCGCTGTGCCGCTCACTCCTTTCCCCTGGAGATTCTCGAAGAAATAGAACGCATTGGTCGTTTCCTCATGCTGGGCTTTGATTTTATCCTCCCATGACAGCTCCGTGTTTTTAAGCGCTTCTGTGTTGCACCCGTATATGGGGCGTCCGTTGGCGATGCGTGCCGCCCAGTTCTCTCCGTAATCGGTGCCGGTGCCGTAGACAAACTTCTGTGTATTATTCTGTGCAAACTGCACTTGAGTGCCGTCTCCTGTGTTTTCTGGATCCCCGGGATTGTTGGCGCCGAGATAGCATGTCCGGGGTATGTCGACGATTTTTGCCGACTTCAGATATATGGTGATGTTCTCTTTCAGATTCCTGGCATCGAATGCGATGGTCACCTTCGACACAGCACGCTTCATCCAGGAGTGTATCTCGGTTGTCGGAGCTTTTACAGCGACCACTGCAGGCCCGAATCCCTCGGATTTTTCCTCGCCTTTGTTTGTGAAATATCCGAACATCTGATTGTTTCGGGCAATGTGTTCAGAATCCCACTGAAGAATGATTCCCTTCAGCTTTTCTTCAGTGCTGATGTCCTGACCCCCTAAATCGTTCATATTGGCTACAGCATAGATATGATAGGCTCCGTAAGGGAATTTCTTCGCCGGGCTGCCGAGTGTGAATGTCGCGCGTACGGTCTTCGACTGTGCCTTATGCTCTCCTTCACCCACGCCGTCGGAGGGATATATGGACTCGTCGGACGTTTCCTCAATTGTCTCTGTCTTGTAATTGCCGAGTTGCTTGTCGGAGAATTTATCGATATAGTTACCCTTGGCGTCATAGACCACCACGCAGAGTGATTCGATCTTATCGATGGCGTCTCCCGGCGTGCCTCCTTCCACCGCTGCATAATCGGCCGATCTCGTGCTGAGGTCGTTAGGCACGTTGGTCAGGGTGATGGTTCCGGTGATGTATCCTTCCCCGTCACCGTAGTCATATTCATCAACGAGAAGGTCATCCATGCAACCCACCATCAGGAATTGCAGGAGGATAATGGCGAGATATTTTAAAAGATCACGTTTCATGTTGTCAAAGAGAGTTTATATTTTTAATCCCTGTCGATGCCGAAGCCGGGATTAAGCCAGACTCCGATATACGGCACCAAGGTCACTGTGGCGTTCAGTTCGGAATAATTCCGGAATTCGAGGTCCACATAGACATGGGTGTTGCGCGGCATGCCGTAGCGGCTGCCGAACTGCTGCATGCCTGTCAGCGTCTCGGGACCGAAGGTCCTGTTCTCCTGTATCGGGGATACCGTTCCGCCTGCTATGAGGTCGGCTGTCACCGTCACCGTGAATGCTCCGCTGCTCAGTATCCCGGTCTCGGGCAGATATTCCAGAGGAGAATACTTCGCGGGAGCCGTGGCTGCATATGCCGATGCATCGAGCCCTTCAGCGGGAAGGGTGAAGGTGTATCCGCTGTTGCCTGCCCCGGCCGGTGTCGTGTAGCCGGTAATTGTAAGTCCTTCGTATGTGTTGGCAGGATTGATTGCAAAGTCCTTGGTCGGATTGTAGACTGTGGCCTGCGGCAGCAGGTATTCCCTGTCGGAAATCTGGGATACTGTTATTGATGTGATTCTCATGCCATAGCCGGCAGGGAAATCCTGTCCCAATTTCGCACGGAACGTGAACTTCGTGGCGGCGCGGGTCACGAAGAGGTTGGCCGTCTGCTCCAGGCGCGACAGGTTGCTGCCGTTTTCTGTAGTCGGCTTCGCTGTCTTCGGACTCACCTCCAGCTGGAAGTGCTCGCTCATGGGTATGTACTGGTCGGCTTTTGCCGGAATAGTGACCACGCCGTCGTTTTTATCGGCGGTGACGGCTATCAGCGGCTGTCCGGCCTCGCGTCCGTAGACTATGCCGTTGACGAGGTCGGCCGGAAACAGGTGCCCGGGGCGGATGAGGTCGAACGGCATACCCCCGTGCTGCGTGGGGTCGGGGTTGAGGTTGTCCGGGTCATTGCTGATCAGGCTTTTCAGGGATTCGTAGATCGCTGCGTTGGCGGCTCGTTCGTTGGCGAAGAGGTAGATGTCCTTCTTCGGATAATTGCCGCTGCCGTCCTGCGTCTCCGTCTTCACGAGGAAGCGGAGGTTGTCGTTGACCGGGTTGCCGTCCTGATCACAGTTGACCACACGGTTGTGCTCTACAGTGCCGTCGGCCGCCACGATGATGACGCGAAGGGTATTGATTTTCTCGGCGTTGTTGGCCGGCTCCTGATAATCGCCGTCCTGAGGATTGTCGGAGTCGGCGGGAATTGTCGCCCTGGTGAGCTTCTGCCCGTTGTCGGCCACGGCGACGTTGAGCGAGAGGGTGACTTCCGTCGCCTCGCCGTTCGCCGGGCTGTCGGGAGTGTCGGCCGAGCATCCCGTCAGCAGGAATCCGCCGACAAGAAGCCATGCCGACAGCCGGGAGGCCTTTGCCACGCCACCATGCAGCTGCCTTATATGTCTTATTGCTCTATTCAGCATCATCAGAACTCAGTGTTGTTGATTCTTACTATCCAGTCGTTGATCCGTATGTAGACGTTCATCCATGAGCCATCACCCTGAAGGAAGAAGGTCAATGCCCAGCGGCTCTCGCGGTCGAGGAACTCCTGGCTTCCGAGCCTCTCGAATTCCTGGCTCTTCAGCAGCAGCAGGAAGTTGATGAGGGGCACGTCGATGATCTTGCGGTCATCGCGTGTGCGGGTCACCACAAGCCGTGCGTCATGGCCGGCGATCAGGCGCGAGGTGCTCAGCTCGGAGTAGGCGATCACGCTCTCCGCTCCGTCGGGAAGCACGCCGGCCGATGCCGTACCCTTGGTCCAGGGACGGTATGTCACCTCGCCCGCGGGGAGCACGTCGTTGGTGGCCGACGAGAGCAGGGTGTTGTCGTCGGTGATGGCCACGGTGAAGTCATCCTCGCCCAGCGGCTCGCCGCTGAGGTTGCAGAGCATCACGCGGATGTTATTGGTGTCCTTCATCATCGGCAC
The DNA here is from genome assembly GCA_947626355.1 of uncultured Muribaculaceae bacterium. GTDB lineage: Bacteria > Bacteroidota > Bacteroidia > Bacteroidales > Muribaculaceae > Lepagella. The sequence continues at coordinate 3,008 of CANQRV010000013.1, read as the reverse complement.
AGTGACGGTGGTGTATTCCAGCGTCTCCCCCTCGGGCACTGTGGCCTCCACGCGCCCCCAGAGAAGGGTGTGGAGCCGATGCCCCTCCGTCCCTTCGAGAAGCGACACCCTGAGGCGCAGGTCGAGGTCGGGGAGAAGTGTCGTCTCCGGGTCGGAGGTGAACGAGAACGAGGCGTCGGCGCAGTCGATGCCGCTGTATGCCATCAGGGTATATTCTCCCGGCTCGAGGTCTACGTGCATCCGGTAGTTCTCGTCGGCGAGCGGTTCACCCACCTCGCTCTGGGTCTTAACCAGGCGTCCTTCCTTATCGTAGACGTAAAGCGTGAGGCAATGCGACTGCGACGGGAATGCGTTGGCCCATTCCATGTTGTAGTCGTAGATGAAACGTACCTCGAGCCCCTCGCGACACTCGGGAAGGGCGTCGTCGATCACGGCATCGCATGAGGTGAGCATGGCCGGGGCGGTAATGGCCGCCGCAGCCGCCATGACGCTCCTCAGCAGCCCTTTGACACCGTATGGTCTGAATATTTCCATTGTTGTCATGATGTTTCTTTGGCCGGCGTTGCCGGCGGTTTAACTTTGGTGCGGTCAGGGGCCGCAAAGCCCCTGCCCGCTATATCGTGTCGCTGTCCCCGGATTCCTCGAACATTCCCTACATGCTGGTTAAGGCATATTACCTTCGGGGGTCAGGACAATGACTCGTTTAGTCGAAGACGATGTCGTTTTTGCGTACTACCCACGGGAGCACGCGGCACTGTACGGTGATGTACAGCTTCGTGTCCTCGTCTGGAGTGTCGGGGGTCGGCTTGTCGGGGTCGTTCTCCGAGATGCGGGGATGGCCTACGGCGTGGATGCCGGTCACGGCCAGCTTGTAGACGTTGTTGCGGACCACGGCGAACTCCATCGGGCCCATGACGCCGTTGTTGAGGTTGTCGTTGTGGCGGTTCCAGTAGTAATAGTAGCAGTAGTAGCCCCAGCCCTGGTCGGCGTCGTTGCTGCTCTGGTAGAGCGTGAAGCCGGCGTTGGTCATGGCCTTCTTGAAGTTGTCGTGGGAATCGTTGTCATCATCGGGATTGTCGGCAGGGCGTCCTGCGGCGTTCCAGGTGTTCCACATGCTGTTCGGTGAGTTCGGGTCAGGCTCCATAGTATCGGTGAGCGTTGTTTCGGTGCCGTTTATCGTCCACGTGAATCTGCCGACTCCGCCGTCGCCGAACACTGCCTTGTAGAGCGAGTTGGAGCGGTTCCATTCAGGCTCGATTGCTCCCGCTGTGGTCACGGTGTAGGAGAAGGAAGCCTTGATGGCGGCCTTCACCACATTGGGCCATGTCACGTAGAAGAGACCGTTGAAGGAATAGAGGATCGGGTCTGTGTTGGTGTCATGCAGCGGAGCTGTCAGCGGAGTGTTTTCTTTCGGCTGATTCTGGAGTGTGCGGATGAGGTCTTTCACCGACTCGTCGACTGACTCGTTGAGCAGCGCCTCATTGCCGTTGATCCTGGCCTTGAACACGATGCCTGTGGAGTTGCCGTTCACCTCGTTCTTGCTCTGGTCGGGGCCGCTGCCTGCCGGAATGGCGTTCTCCGTGCAGTAGCGCCAGATCTTGTAGGTATTGGATGCATCATTGGCGGTGCTTTTCAGCACGTCCTCGATGCGTACCGTGCCCCAGCGGTCGCCGTTCTGGATGGAGGTGTTGTCGATGCTGCCGTCCTCGTTGAAGAAGGGGTAGTTGAAGAAATTGCTGTAGTTGCCCTCAAGCGGGATGGTATATCCTGTCCTGCCGTTGTAGTAGCTCACCACGTAGTTGCCGCCGGAGCCGTTGGTCCAGGGCTTCTCCGGGCTGCAGAGCTGTGCGTCGGCCGGAAGGCCGTTGGCGGAGACGCGCTTGAAGTAGTAGCAGGCGTTGGTCATGTTGACGAGCGCCATCTTGTTGAGCGTCACGCTGACCACCGGCTTGTTCGTGTCGTCTTTGTTGGAGTCGTCCTTGAGGAACACCACGTTGTAGGTGTTGTCGGGTGTGTCGGAAGGGGAGCCGTCCCTGAAGTCGAAGCGGGCGGCCGCGCGCTGCACGTCGATGGCGCCGCCGTTGCCTGCGGCGCTGTTGTCGATCACGTTCTCGCCTGTGCCGTTGGTGTCGGAGAGGTGGAAGCATTTGTCCTCGGTGGTGTAGTTGTCCCAGGCCGCGAGGGCGGCGGGAATCTGGCGGGTGGCGATGCGCGAGTTGCTCATCAGGAAGTTGCCGCCGTTGCCGCTCGACCAGATGACTCCTTCTGTCTGCTGGCCGTTGACGGTGACCTTGCTGTGGGCGTTGGTCCAGTCGGTGCTGCCGTATTGAGCCTTCTCCAGCTCGTCGAGGATCCAGTTGTTGGGGTTGCAGACCACAAACACGTTGACGTCGCGGTTCTGGCCCGGCTGAGGCACCGTGGTGGCGTCGGCGTAATAGTCGTCGAGCGCGTTCTCGAAGAATTTCGCCGTGGCCGTGTAGAAAGGCTTGACATCCTCCGCGCCGGGGGAGTAGATGATCTTCTGCTCAGGCACGATGGTGTAGGCTATGAGGCCGTTGTCGTTCTGGCGCGCCAGAATCAGGAGCACCTCGTTGATGTTGTTCTCGACCTTCGTGCCGATTTCCTCTCCGCCGTCAGATGAGTCGTCGCCGTCGGTGGTGCTTCGTGTTCCCTGTCCGGCACCCGGGAGGGAGAAGTTGACGCCGATGTAGAGGCCCGGGCCGTCGTCGGTGACGCTGCCGTTGCCGTTGTCGTCGTGGACGATCTCGTCGCTGCAGCCTGCGAGGAGCGCCAGTGCGGCTGCTCCAAACAAATATTTGCTTATCCGGTTCATAAAGTATTGTGTTGATTTATATTTCAATGTATTTATTGCATTCCTGGCCCTGCCTTTACCGGTCTGTAGGGACGTGCCTCCGGCACGTTTCCCCACGTCCCACGTCCCACGTCCCGGGTCCCGGATTCGCCGCTCATCGAAACATGCCGGAGGCATGTCCCTACGTTCGGGCCCA
>CANQRV010000012.1 GCA_947626355.1 uncultured Muribaculaceae bacterium | reverse complement strand
AAACTTGTCAAAGAACTCTTTGGCTTGGCGGTAGATGCCGCTTAGCCTATGGATAATTTTTTAACGAACTATTGTAATACAACACCGCGGAGGGACTAAGGTTCACGTCTCTCTCCGGCCCGACATGCTGTTTCGGTCATTTTTTCCCCACGACAAGGCGCCCGGAGGGGGTGTGGCGGGTGTGATATTCCGAAAAAAACCGATTAAGACAAGGATATCAAAAATTTTTATTATTTTTGCAATTTTTAAGGAGACTATCTATATGACACTTGAGCAGAGAAAGAATATCGCCCTCGACCATCATCGCCACGGCTACAACTGCGCCCAGTCGGTGGCTCTTGCATATTCCGACCTCATGGCGCCGGAAGAATCCGTCGTTGCCAATGCCACGCAGGCTCTCGGCGGCGGCATCGGGGCCATGGGCGAGACATGTGGCGTGGTGACGGGCATGGCCGTGGCCGTAGGGCTCATCGAAAGGGCTTCAGTCGCCGACAAGCCGAAGGTATACAAGGCCATGAAGGAGCTCGGCAACGGGTTCAAGGCCGTCAACGACGGGCGCGTCCTATGTCGGGAACTGAAACGTCCCGGGGCCTCGAAAAGCTGCGACGCCCTGATTGCCGAGGGCGTCGAGCTTCTCTACAAGCGATATTTCCCCGCCGACTGACGTCGCGGCAAGACAGGAGGAGCCATGGCGACAGAGAAAGAGACATACGACAGGATAATAATGGAGCGCACCGAGAAGGTGATGAAGGCGATGGCGCCGCGCGTCACCCCGGAGGAGCTCGCCATGCTCCGCGAGGCCGCCGGGCTCGCCCGCGAGGCCCACGAGGGCCAGAAACGCAAGACCGGCGAGCCATACATACTCCATCCCATCGCGGTGGCCGAGATCGCCGCCGAGGAGCTCCAGCTTGGCGCCGCCCCGGTAATGGCCGCCTTCCTCCACGACGTGGTGGAAGACACTCCATACACTCTCGAGGACATCCGCAAACGCTTCGGCGAGGATGTTGCCTTTCTGGTCAGCGTCGTCACCAAGCGCAAGAAGAAGGTCTACGAGAGCTCAAAGCAGGTCGACAACTACCGCCAGATCCTCGACTCGGTGAAATATGACGTCAGGGCTATCCTCATCAAGCTCGCCGACCGCCTCCACAACATGCGCACCCTCTCCTCCATGCGCCCCGACAAGCAGATGAAGATCGCCGGCGAGACCGACTATTTCTACGCCCCGCTGGCCAACAGGCTCGGCCTCTACAACGTGAAGACGGAGCTGGAGAACCTCAGCCTCCGTTTCCGATGTCCCATCGACTACGCCTCTGTCGACAGCATGATCAGGCGCGACGAAGAGGCCCAGCGCAAGCGTCTCTCCCATTTCCGCGGCGAGATCGAGAAGACGCTGCGCGAGGCCGGGTTCGAGGTGGAGGTCAGGATCGTCTACCGCCGCCCCTACAGCATCTGGCGCAAGATGAAGAAATATGGCGATGACTTCAACCATCTGAAATACCGCCACTTCACCGAGATCGTCTACTCCCATCCGGCATCGGTGTCGGAGAAGGAGATGGCCCTCCGCATCTACAGCGTGCTCACCGACCGCTTCCGCGAGAAGCCCGGCGGCATCACCAACTATATCGACGCCCCGAAGGAGAACGGCTACCAGAGCTTCCACCTCAAGCTTCTCGCCGACTTCGGACGCTGGCAGGAGGTGCACATCAGCAGCCGGCGCATGGTGCGCGCCTCGCAGCTGGGATGCATGGCCTCGGAAGGCGACCGCGAGGGTGGCACGTGGCTTGAGAAATTCCGCGAGGTGCTCCGCGACATAGCCTCGCAGGAAGACCCCTCCAAAGACTATATGCAGAAGGTGGTGAGCTCCTTCTACAACGACGACCTGATGATGTTTTCCTCCACGGGGCGCCCCGTCGTGCTGCCGCAGCGCGCCACGGTGCTCGATTTCGCCTACGAGATCGGACGTGAGCTCGGCGAGCACGCCCGCTATGCCCGCGTCAACGGCTTCCTCACCAGCGTCAAGGCGCCCCTTCGGCGCGGCGACGTGGTGGAGATCGCGGCCACTCCCGACGCCACCCCGCAGCCCGACTGGCTCGACGCCGTGGTGACCTACAAGGCCCGGAAGGCCATCAGGGAATGGCTCGACAGCCGCCCCGTGCCCGTCTACCGGCGCTGCCCCACCTGCCTGCCGATCCCCTGCGAGGATGTCGTGGGCATCAAGGACGCCGACGGCCGCATCACACTCCACAAGCGCGACTGCCCTACGGCCATACGCCTCGCCTCAGAGCGCGGCGACGACATCGTGGCCATCGACTTCACCCCCGACGAAACGCTTTATCCCGCCAATATCGAGATCAGGGCCGTCGACCGGTTCCATCTCCTGATCGACATCGTGGACAACATCACCAACAGGCTCGGCCTCACGATGCAGAGCTTCAACACAGCCACGGTCGACTCCATAGTGACCATATCCATCGCCCTCAACGTGCATTCGTTTGACGAGCTGCAGAACTTAGCGGCAAGCGTCACGGCAATCGAGGGCGTCGATGAAGTGAAAATAAAGAACACCAACCTATCCAGCGCGTGAAAAAGTTCATCATCCCCATCATCATCCTCCTGGCCTCTCTGGGCTGCGACACGGCCTATGGCGTCAAAGCCACCACGGCCGACAGCCTGCGCCTCGTGCGCCTTCTGTCGCTCGCCAGGACCCCCGCCGACAGCCTGCCGCTGCTCTACAACCTCTTCGACCTCGCATCGCGGGCCCAGCAGCCCGTCTACGCCTGGCAGATCCTCTCAATCGGCGAGCGCACGGGCCGCGACTCCGTGGCCGCCGGCGCCCTCTCCCACCTCTCCGTGATATATCTGCGCGACGACAGCGTGATGACCCTCCTCGAGGAGAAGGCGGCGAAGCTGCCGCATACCCCGGCGGCCGACGCCGCGCGCCTTTTCGTCGCCATCCAGCACACCACTTCCCACGTGAGCTTCCTCAACGAGCAGGAGCGGCACGCCCGCCTCCTCGAGCTCTTCAAGAAGAAGGACGAGGGCTCCACGGGCGACATATACCGCGACATACGCCTGCTCTACACCCTCTGCCTCTATCTCGGCCACGAGTCGCAGGGAACCCTCTATCAGGACCATATGGAGAAGCTCGGCAGGCTCGTCGACAGGCTGCCGCGAGAGGCATACGGCGTGCGCAACCAATACCTCACCTCGGCGGCCATCATCTACACCTACAACGGCGAGCCCGAGAAGGCCCTCGCCGCCGACCGGCGGCTCCTCTCCAACATGGACGAGCTCGAGCAGCGCTACGCCGCCCAGGGGCGACATTTCCGAAACTACGAGGTCAACAGATACATCTGTCTGCGGCGCATGCTCTGCAACTACCGGGCGCTGAAGCCCGGCGAGGCCGACTCGCTCTACAGCCGGATAATGGCCCTCGGCGAGGTCAACGACGACATACGCCGCGACCTGGCCGCCAATCCGCGCACCGAGGCCTACTACCGCATGGCCTCCGGCCAGTGGCAGGCCGCCATACCGCTGCTGCGGCGCCAGCTCGACAATCCGCAGGTATCACAGAACGTGAGGCGCAATATGCTCGCCATGCTCAAGGAGGCTGCCGAGAAGAGCGGCGACAGCGCCACTCTCCTCTTCGCCCTGAAGGGCTATAACGAGGCGCTCGAAGACTATATCCTGACATTCAACGCCGCCGCCTACCGCGAGCTCGTGATCAGGTATGACGTGGAAAACCTCCGTGCCGAGAATGCCCGGATGGAGATAGAGCGTCGTGAAGACCATATCGGCCAGGCCCACAAGATCCTTATGGTGTGTGTGGTGGCAGGCTGTCTGCTGCTCGTGGCCGTGTTGATGATCCACCACCGCTATTCGAAGGTGAAGATCCGCCTCAGAAGCCTGGAGCGGGAGCTGGAGAGGAAGGGGTGAAGCCCAGGGAGTCGGCCACGACCGCCACTCCGGGCGCCTTGAGCGCGTCGGGAAACGTCTGGAGCAGCTCGTCGAGGATGCGGCGCGCCGCCTCCGAGCCGTAGGCCGCCGCGGCCACGTAGTGGCATAGCGAGAGGTCGTGGTCGTAGGCCACGCCGTATGCCTTCCCGTAGGCGTCGCCGAGAAGGAGCTCCGCCTCCGGCGAGCGTGCTCCGCTCCCCGTCTCCATCAGCATGACGCCCGATTTGGGCAGTCCCCCGGTATAGTATTCGATTCCGAGACGGGCCGCCGAGTCGGGGGCGAGCCTTTCCCATCGCGGCCGCATCATGTCGATGAGCTTCCATTCGGCGTCGCGCAGCCCCTCGCGGGCGGCGTCGGCGTAGAGGGCGGCGGCTCTGGCGGTGTCTCTTTCCACTCCAGTGCCGTCGCGGTAGAGGTCTCCGAGTTGGCTCATGGCCACCGGCAGCCCGGCGTCGGCCGCCTTGCCGAGCCAGTATGCCCCCTCCTCGTAATCCCTCACGAGGCGCTTCCCCTCCAGCAGGAGGAATCCGAGATTGCTGGCTGCCTTGGCGTCGCCCTGCTCGGCGGCGCGTGAGATCCAGAATATCGCCGAGTCGGAGTCGGCGGCAATCCCCTTGCCTTCATGGAACAGGAATCCGAGATAGCTCTGCGCCGGCGCATATCCTGCCGCGGCGGCGCGTCGCAGCAGGGAGACGGAGAGGGCCGTGTCGGGGCGTATGGAGTCGTAGCCGCGCTCATGGAGCATGGCGAGGCTGTAGAGGGCCCGCGGGTCGCCGCTGTCGGCGCGGAGCCCGAGCTCGCGCAGGGCCTCCGCCATGTCGGGGCGCTGCGCCGGGGCGCTGCCCCACCCCGTGATCGCCGCGATCGCCGCGGCCGCTGCCAGGAGTCGTCTCATAGGATGGATGGGCGGCGTGGCCGTCATTTAGGGCGCATCGTCACCAGCGGCACGAGCATCTCCTGCATCGAGATGCCGCCGTGCTGGAAGGTGCCGGTGTAATACTGCACGTAATAGTTATAGTTGTTGGGATAGGAGAAGAAGTCTTCGTTGGTGGCGAAGATGAAGGTGCTCGAGAGGTTTGGCGCCGGCAGCCCGAAGCGCCTCGGGTCGCGCATCTCGTAGACCTGGCGCGGATTGTAGTTGAGGTTCTTCCCCACCTTGTATCGCAGGTTGGTGTTGGTGTTGCGGTCGCCCACCACCTTTATGGGATTGTCCACGCGTATCGTGCCGTGGTCGGTGGTGACCACCACGGTATATCCGAGCTCGGCGAGGCGGCGGAAGATGTCGCAGGCCGAGCTGTGGCGAAACCAGCTCTCCGTCAGGCTCCGGTAGGCGGCGTCGTTGTTGGCGAGCTCGCGTATCATCTTCGACTCCGTGCGGGCGTGCGAGAGCATGTCGATGAAGTTGAGCACCACCACGTTGAGGGGCATGTCGCGGGTCTGGCTGAGCTTCTGTATGAATTTCTCGCCCCCCGAGGAGTCGTTGAGCTTGGTGTAGATGAAGTTCTCCTTGCGCCGGAAGCGCTCGAGCTGGGTGCGGATGAGCTGCTCCTCATGGATGTTCAGCCCCTCGTCCTCGTCTTCCTCCACCCAGTATTGCGGATAGAGCGAGGCGATTTTCTCCGGCATGAGGCCGGCGAAGATGGAGTTGCGGGCATATTGCGTGGAAGTGGGGAGGATGGTGGTGTATAGCTCCTCGGAGATGGAGAAGGACTCGGAGAGCAGCGGCTGCACCACCCTCCACTGGTCGAGCCGGAAATTGTCGATGAGCACGAAGCATACCTTCTCGCCGGCGTTGAGCAGTGGGAAGACGCGCTTCTTGAAGATCTCGTGGCTCATGAGGGGATGGTTGTCGGTGGTGACCCAGTCCTCGTAGTTTCGCTTCACGAACTTGCAGAAACTGCTGTCGGCGTCGCGCTTCTGCATGAGCAGGAGCTCGCCCACCGAGGGGTCGGTGTCGCTGAGCTTCAGCTCCCAGTATACGAGCTGGCGGTAGACCTCCATCCAGTCGTCGATGGTGCGGGCTCCGTTGATGAGCATGGCGATGCGCTGGAACTCCTGGCGGTAGTCCTGCGTGGTCTGGGCTGCCACGAGCTCCATGCTCTGAAGGCTCTTCTTGAGCGCCAGCCAGATCTGGTTGGGGTTGACGGGCTTGATGAGATAGTCGGCGATCTGGTTGCCGATGGCCTGGTTCATTATGTTCTCTTCCTCGCTCTTGGTGATCATGATCACCTTCACCTCGGGATGCGTCTGGTTGATGCGCGAGAGTGTCTCGAGCCCGGAGAGTCCAGGCATGTTCTCGTCGAGGAGCACGAGCGCGTATGGCTCGCGGTCGAGGGCGTCGAGGGCATCGCGGCCGTTGCTCACTGTGTCGATGTCATATCCTTTTGTCTTCAGGAATAGTATGTGGGGCTTGAGAAGGTCGATCTCATCGTCGGCCCATAATATTTTCTGCATGGTCGGCAACTGATTAAAGTCAATATATAATCCGGCTACTGCGTAGCCTCTCCGGTCTCCTCCGGCTCTTCGGGAGCGCCCTCCGGTTCCTCCGGCTCTTCGGGAGTGGCTTCCGGCTCACCGTAATCGGCTTCCGGCTGGTCGCCTTCTTCGGGGGCGGCCTCCTCGCCGGTGTCTTCCGGCACGGGCGCCTCGCCGGAGTCTTCTGAGTCGGCAGGCTCGTCGGGGCCGGGGGGCATCGTCATCCCCTCGCCCGCCACCTTCTCTTCGGTGGCGGCGGCCTCGGCGTCTTCCTCGAATCGGAAGTACTCTTCAAAAGAACGCCCTTCGCGCAGCAGGAGTTCAAAGTTGGGCTTGCTGATCATGATCGGCCTCACCTGGGGCGGCAGCCTGTAGTCGGAAGTGGCGAGCACGCTGCGGTAGTGCTCGAGCTCGCGGAGGTTGGAGAATCCTTTCACTATCAGGAGGCCCACATTGCCGAAGCTCATGAGCTCCAGGTCGAAGTCCTTCACCACGAAAGAGGAGAAGTTGAATCGGGCCACATCGTAGAGCAGGGCGTTGCTGCTCACGGAGTCGCGTGGATAGGCGAGCACGAGATACTGCGGCGACTCCGGGTCGCGCTCGAAATTGGCAGGCTGTCCGTCGGCTCCTGTCCCGTCGGTGTCGGAGTCGGTGAGGCGGGTGTCCCAGAGCATGCCGCGGAGGTTGCCGCCGCCGCTGTTGGGCTTGCGTCCGGCCTTGAGGCTCTTGAGGATGCTCGCCGCCATGTCGGTCATGTCGGTGTCGGGCCAGCGGCCGAGGAGTTCCGTGAGGCGCTCCTTGGCCTTCTCCGTGTCGCCGTCGGTGGCGTAGGAGAGGGCGTCGATGAAGACGAACTTCGGCAGGAGCTCCGAGAGCGGGTATTCGCTCTGCATCCTGTCGGCTTCGGCGTGCACCGTGGGGTTGTCGTCGGCCAGATAGGCGTCGTAGGCCCTGGCATACATCTCCTCCTGTATCTCGTTCATGCGGCGCAGGTTGTCGAAATAGGCCGGGTCGGTCATCGCCTGCCCGTATGGGCTGTCGGGGAAGTCGGTGAGGATTTTCTGCCGCCAGCGCTCCGCCTCCGTCTTGTCGCCCTCCCTCACGGCCATGAGATACATGTTGTAGTAGACGTCGAGGCGGTAGATGTTGTCGGGATAGCGGCTCTCGAGGCGCATGAACTCGCTGCGGGCGGCGCTGAAGTCCTCGAGCTTGTCCTTGAGTATGACGCCCATGTTGTAGAGTCCCTCCTGGATGATGTCGTTGGCGATCTGCTTCTCCTCGTCGGTCTTCGGGATCTGCTTGAGATAGAACTCCACGTTGTGGGGGTCGTTCTCCTTCTCGAGCATCTCCTTCTCCTCCGGCGAGATGGAGTCGTTGGTCTCGGCGAGGCTCTCGTCGGCTTCCCCGTCGTCCTCCGGCTCCTCCTCGAGCTGGAAGCTCTGGCGGTTGCGGCGGCGCCAGTCGTCCTCAAGCTTGCGGGCGCCCCAGCGGCGCTGGAATTCCGTCTTGCCGGCGTTCTTGGTCATGGTGTTGTAGAAATACCACGACTTGTCGCCGTTCATCTGGAAATTCTGCTGCGGGGCGTCGCCCGGGCGCTTGCCGTCCTGCCCCTTGGCCTCCTGCTCGGCGAGATACGCCTCGCGCCTGGCGGCCTCGGCCTCCTCCTTTTCCTTTTTTATAAGGTCGTCGACGATCTTCTGGCATACGGCCTTCTGCTCCTCGGGGGTCATGGCGGCGAGGCGCAGCAGGGAGTCCTGGAGCTCCACGTTTCCGGCGTAGACGGCGAGCTCGTCGAGCACGTCGCTGCGCGACTTGAGTGTCTTGTAGCCGGGATAGTCGGCGCTCAGCTGCGGCACGGCCTCGGCGTAGCAGGGCTGCGCCTTCACGTATTCATGCTCGCTGAAGTAGATGTTGCCGAGGGCCACCTGGGCGAGCGCCTTGTCGATGCCCTGGCGGGTCGACTTCTCGACGGCCAGGATATAGTTTTCCTTGGCCTTGGCGGTGTCCTTTCGCGAGAGGTACAGGTTGCCGATGGCGTAGTAGATCTGGTCGAGGTATTCCTTGTTGCGCTGGTAGCGTGTCATGGCGCGGAGGGCGTTGACCTCGCTCTTGATGTTCTGTCCGGCGAAGACCTCGCTCTGCTTGATTCTGGCGTTGAACTTCGTGCGGTAGGCGGTAGCGGCTCCGGCGCCGGCCTTCCGGAATGCCTGGTAGGCGTTTCCTTTCTGGCCGAGGCGGGCGTAGACCTGCCCGAGGAGAAACCAGAGGCGGTTTTTCTGGCTGCCGCGGGCGCTGCGCGCTGCCTCGGCGAGATATTTGGCTGCCTCCTTGTCGTTGTCGGTGTGGAGCAGGTAGTCGGCCTGGGTCAGGTTGTAGAGCTCGCGCAGGGCGCCTGTGGTGAGCTCGGCGGGCTTCACGAGCCGGAGTATGTTCTCGGCCTCGTAGCCCCAGTCCATGGCGCAGTAGCAGCGTGCCTGCCAGAGACGCGCCTCCGTGACGGTCTTCGGCAGCCATTTGAAATGCTTGGAGATGTAGAGGAATGTGGAGGCGGCGCCTAGGAAGTCGCCGTTGTGGAACTGCGCCTTGCCCATGGTGAGCCAGGCGTTGTGGAGGAAGGGGTTGAACTCCTCGCGGGCCCTGAAGTCCTTCTCCTTCTGTGTGCCCTTCTTCTTGGCGGGCTTCTTCTTGATGGAGTGGAGCTGGATGGCCTTCTGCATCTTCTCGATGGTGCGTGTGAAGTCGCCGGAGGGCTGTGGCATCAGCGGGTCGTTCTTGGCCTCGGCGGGATGCACGAGCAGTTGGCGGCTGTAGTCGTCCTCATACCCCTTCTCCATGGCGCCGAGCGTCTCCTTGTAGTGCTCGGAGCCGTTGAAGTAGACGTTATAGCGCGTGGTGAATGCCTGCCAGTTGCGGGAGATGGCAGTGTTTTTCTTGGTGCTGCATCCGCAGAGCAAGAAAAGGATGGAAAAGAGGAGGCACGGAAGTTGGAGCCGCCTGAATGCGTGCGCGATATTCATCATCTCATAAGAAACGTATGAGGTGGGCGGGATATTGCCGTGTATATGCTCGTGCAGGACGCCGGAAACCCGGCATCCTCACGCATTAATTACAATCAAAATCTTTACTTATGTCTTTTGTCACTCCTCGGCGAGGGCCTCGAAGTAGCAGTCGCCGATGGCGATCCATTCCTCCACGGAGCCCTTGGTGGTGAATCCGGCGCCCTGGCGCGGGTCGCCGAGACGGCTGGCGGCGGAGTCGGCGGTGAGTGTCACCACCACGGGGCGCACCTCGTCGTCGGGGTTGTAGAATTTATTGAAGTCCACGGCCGGATTGTCTTCCTCGATGGCGTAGAGTGTGCCGTCGTAGGCGTAGAGGCCGGCGATGCGCACCACGTCGGTCTTCCCCTTGCCGGTGGCGGGGCGGATGAAGATCTCGGGTATGTAGTGGAATCCGGCGCTGGAGAGATCCCAGAGCACGGCTGCGAAGCCGCGGGCCTCCATATTCTCGTAGATCTCGTGTTTTGCCTTGTCGAGCAGGGCGATGGCCGCCTGCATGGCGTCGTCTGTCTTTTTCATAATCCCAGTAGCTTTAAGATTTATTTTGTCAGGGTGTTCTCGCCGTCGCGTGCGCGGTAGTCGTCGAGGAGGCGGCGGTAGCGTCCGGCGGTGATGTGCCATTTCACGGAGTGATACATCCACACGATAAAGATGGCCACTATCAGGAGCACGGAGCCCACGATGATCAGGAAGTCGACGGTGGTCTTGAGCAGGCCGATGATGAAGCATACGATGGCTCCGCCGAGCACGAGGGCCAGCAGATAGCCGAGCAGCCGCAGCATCACGCTGTCTTTCCTGGCGTAGAGCGCGTCTTCGTCGGCCTGAAGACGCTGCTGTATGAGTTTGTCGTCCATATTCGGTGTGTTTTGGTTAAGCGCTGTTGAGCGGATTTTTACTTATAACGCTCCGGAAAGATGATGGTTTGCCCTTAATTTATTAATTTTGCGGAGAAAAACAGCAATAGAATAAAACCAACTACGACCAATGGCATTAAAATGCGGCATAGTGGGCCTCCCGAATGTGGGGAAGTCCACCCTATTCAACTGTCTGAGCAGCGCTAAGGCCCAGTCGGCCAATTTCCCGTTCTGCACCATCGAGCCCAATGTGGGCATGATCTCGGTGCCCGACACCCGTCTCGACCGCCTGGTGGAGATGTGCAGTCCTAAATCCGTGGTGCCCGCCACGGTGGAGATCGTCGACATCGCGGGCCTCGTGAAGGGAGCCTCGAAGGGCGAGGGGCTCGGCAACAAGTTTCTCGCCAACATCCGCGAGACCGACGCCATCCTCCACGTGCTCCGCTGCTTCGACGACGACAACATCACCCATGTCGACGGCACGGTCGACCCCGTGCGCGACATGGAGATCATCAACTACGAGCTCCAGCTCAAGGACCTTGAGACCGTGGAGTCGCGCCTCGCTAAGACGCTGAAGGCGGCGCAGACCGGCGGCGACAAGGCCGCGAAGCTCCAGGCGGAGGTGCTCTCGGCGTACAGGGAGGCGCTGAGCCAGGGCAGGCCGGCGCGCAGCGTGCGGTTTGACAGCCCCGACGCGCGGCGCTTCGCGCGCGACCTCTTTCTGCTCACCAATAAGCCGGTGCTCTACGTCTGCAATGTCGACGAGGCGTCGGCGGCCACGGGCAACCGTTATGTGGAGCAGGTGCGCAAGGCTCTGGAGGGCGACGACAGCGGCATCATGGTGGTGGCTGCGGCCACGGAGAGCGACATCGCGGAGCTCGACACCGCCGAGGAGCGTGCGGAGTTCCTGGCCGAGATCGGGCTGGAGAGCAGCGGCGTCAACCGCCTGATCCGGGCGGCCTACTCGCTGCTGGGGCTCAAGACCTATTTCACGGCGGGTCCCGACGAGGTGAGGGCCTGGACGTTCACGGAGGGCACGAAGGCGCCGCAGGCTGCCGGCATCATCCACACCGACTTCGAGAAGGGCTTCATCCGCGCCGAGGTGATTAAGTATGACGACTTCGTGTCGCTGGGCTCGGAGAACGCCGTGAAGGAAGCCGGCAGAATGTCGGTGGAGGGGAAGGAATATGTGGTGCAGGACGGCGACATCATGCACTTCCGCTTCAACGTGTGATTTAATCTGAGTGAGGCCCCGGCCTCGCTTAATGATGGCAGGAGCGTCTCCGGCTTCGGGCCGGAGACGCGCTTAATAGTAGCTTATGGTTACAGTCGGTTGACATTCGCTATAGAAACATTGTCATATATACGGGCAGACAGATTATGTCGGAATCCTTTCGTACATCTTTCGTGTAGATGAGATATCGATGCCTTATTCTGCTTGAATATTTATTTGAGAAAGCGTCAAGAGAAGTATGAGCCTTATAGCCGGATGATTTAATTTCAATAGGACTTATCTTGTATCCATCCGCTATTAAAAAGTCAACCTCATAGTTATGCTTGCCGCTTTCCGTCGGGAATGTGTAATAATAAAGTTCATTACCGTTGGATTTAAGTATCTGCGACACAACATTTTCATACACATATCCCAAATCAGCTGCCAGCTTGTCGCTAAGAAGCTTGTGGTATATGATATTATCGGTGAATTTCTTATCCCAGAAAGCGAGGGTTATGAACAGACCCGTGTCTGCCAGAAACAACTTGAAATTATCAGTTGAATGGTGTAGAGCCAATCCTGCATTCGGATCATTGGCATGATAGGCGATGTTGACTACCATTGATTCCTTCATTTCAGAGATAATCTCGTTTAAGGCTGAAAGAGCCGTTCCGTCGGTGGCTTGCCAGGTCATATATCTATTGGCGTTTCCGGTAAGTTGCGCAGGTATCTGATGAAAGATCTTGGATGCGTTGCCGGTTGGATCTATTCTGTTGAAATCTTTCTCATATAGATTAATAATACCTCTTTTCACGCGATCTACTTTTTCGAGATTATTGGTTTCAAGCAATGTCGAGACAGCCTTCGGCATACCACCCACAAGCATATATAGCCTGAAATCCCTCATCAGCTTACGGTTGATTGCATCACCCAACGGTTTCAGGTCTTTGAAACATTGTTTAAGCAGAGGAATAGTGGCATAGTCGTTCATTGCCCATTTGAATTCCTCATAATCCATAGGATACATATTCACTTCAAGCTCCTCGCTTGGAATAAGAATATCCTTGACATTCTTTCTGATGGATATCAGTGAACCGGTCTCGATATAATCATATCTACCGTCAGCCACAAGATGCTTGATTGCCTGACGTGCCTTGGGACAGAACTGCACTTCATCAAAGATGATGACCGAATTTCTGGTTTCAAGCGTCACTCCATACTCAAGCTGCAGTTTCAGGAAGATTCGGTTGAGGTCTGAGACATCATCGAATAATTCCTTGATTTCGTTGGCGCAATTTGTGAAGTCGATCAAGATATAGGAGTTGTATTCATTTTTAGCAAACTCTTCGGCGATTGTCGATTTCCCGACCCGCCGGGCACCTTTGATAAGAATGGCCGTCGATCCATTGTCCTCCTGCTTCCAATTAAGCAGTTCATCGTAAATTTTACGTTTGAATATCATATTGTTGACGAAACTTAAATTAGACGCAAAGGTAAGAAATTTAAAGTGATTCTCAAAATGTTTTTACCGTAGGAATATGGCGATTCTCAAAATGTTTGACTAATTATTATGAATGTGTCTGATAGGCAGTGGAATAAATCGCATCATTTGTTCAAGACCTATTTCACGGCCGGCCCCGACGAGGTGATCAAGTATGATGACTTCGTGTCGCCGGGCTCCGAGAACGCCGTGAAGGAAGCCGGCAGAATGTCGGTGGAGGGGAAGGAATATGTGGTGCAGGACGGCGACATCATGCACTTCCGCTTCAACGTGTGATTTAATCTGAGTGAGGCCCCGGCCTCGCTTAATGATGGCAGGAGCGTCTCCGGCTTCGGGCCGGAGACGCTCTCTTCCATCATGAAGGGGAGGTCCGCAACGGCTACCTTCACGGTGTTCTCCGAGCCCGGCGACACGAAGTCGTCGTATTTGATTACCTCGCTGCGGAATGAAGTGAACGTGATTATTGTATAATTAAAAGATAAACGCTATCTTTGTGGACATCAAACCCGATATGATATGGAGACACCCACGCGCATCGAGAGGAACGACGGAGGGAAGCCCTTCGTCAACGTCAAGCTCGACTACGGCTTCAAGTGGTTTTTCGGCCAGCTGAAGCGCAAGGCCATCCTGATACGCTACCTCAACGCCATCTTCGAGAGGGCCGGGCGCGACATCGTCGTGAAGGATATCGAATACCACGACAAGGAGATGCTTCCCGAGACGCAGGAGGGCAAGAAGATAATCTACGACATCTACTGCTCGTCGCCCGAGGGCCATCACTTCATAGTGGAGATGCAGAACGTCGACTCCCCGCTGTTCGTCAACCGGATAGTGTTCTACACGGCGCGCATCATATCGGGACAGGGTGAACATATTCCTCATCTGTCTGCCGGAACTGCCGGAAAGCTGGAAAGAGTGTAAAACGGAGTTCGAGAGGCTGAGCTATCTGGTCGACCGGATAGGCTCGCTCGACAGGGACTCGGAAGAATTTAAGGATATGGGTTACAAGGATTTTTTCAAGGCTGCCGAGAAAACGAACATGTCGGACAGCGAATACGTGCTCTACAGTCAGTCGGAGGCTAAGGATGCCGAGATCAGGAGCGGTATGGAGATGATGCGCGAAGAGCTGAAGGAGCAGTATAAGCAGCAATATCTTGATGAAGGCAGGGCTGAAGGCAGGGCTGAAGGAAAATTGTCTCTGGCAA
Organism: uncultured Muribaculaceae bacterium; assembly: GCA_947626355.1. Classification (GTDB taxonomy): domain Bacteria; phylum Bacteroidota; class Bacteroidia; order Bacteroidales; family Muribaculaceae; genus Lepagella. Next base: position 40,798 of record CANQRV010000012.1, on the reverse strand, counting down.
AAGAAGTCATACATAATCTTCTCGCCATGAAGATGGATTTTGCCTCAATTTCGAAGATCTGCGGTCTCGATGTCAATCAGGTCAGGGAGATAGCCTCCGCCAGATCTCTCTAAAAACTCTAAAAACCAGATCTCTCTTAAAAATATAATCCAGAAGGAGGGGGAGCCATGCGTGATGCGGCATCTCTGCTTTATTTAAAGATAGAAGGGAGGCGTCTTTCCGCGCGGAAAGACGCCTCTTCCATAGCCGGTGGGCCGGGCGGTCAGTATCTGAAGGAGGAGCCGCCGAGGAATTCCCTCAGCAGCGACGTGGAGGGAATCTGGGCTGCCGTGATGGGCTGGAAATACTCCAGCAGACGCATCAGCCGGTAGGCCTGCGCGTATTGCTCCACGTTGTGGGGCACGTCGTGGAGCAGCGGCTCCGCGTATGGCTTCATCACTCCCAGCTCGAAGATGAGCGATGAGTTGAAAGTGGCGTCGGCGTTCTCCTGGAAGGGGAAGATCCATTTCTCCTCGCCGCGCCTCACGCTGGGCCAGCGCCGCAGCGTGTCGAGCGCCGAGGTGTGGCGGTATTTGTTGTCGCGCACGATGCGGCGGAGCAGGCGGTTGTCGGTGGTGGAGATCCAGTTGTGGTCGTCGATGTGGAGGGTGGTGAGCGCCGAGACATACACCTTGTAGATGTCTCTGGGGGGAAGGGCCGCGGTGAGCTCCGGGTTGAGGCCGTGGATCCCCTCGATGAGCAGCACGTCGTGCTTCCCGAGCGAGAGGGGGCGCCTCTTCTCCACGCGGCGGCCGAGCTCGAAGCTGTAGGTGGGGAGGTTGATCTCCTCGCCGGCCAGCAGGCGCGTGAGGTCGGAGTTGAAGCGCGCGAGGTCGAGGGCGTGGAGGCTCTCGTAGTCGTAGTCGCCGCTCTCGTCGCGCGGGGTGAGCTCGCGGTCGACGAAATAATCGTCGAGCGAGATCATCTTAGGCACGATGAGGTTGGTCATCAGCTGCACGGCGAGGCGCTTGCAGGTGGTGGTCTTCCCCGAGGAGGAGGGCCCGGCGAGGAGGATGATGCGTGCGCCCCCCTCCTCGCGGCGGCGCGCTATCTCGTCGCTGATGCGGCCGAGGAGCTTGTCGTGCATGGCCTCCGCCACATTGATGAGGCGCGCCGTGTCGCGCGCCTTGACGGCACGGTTGAGCTCGCCCACGTTCTCTATGCCGATGATGCGGTTGAAGCGCAGGTAGTCGGTGAAGGCTCCATACATCTTCTCCTGCACCTTAGGGGCGGCGGCGCGGCTGCGGTCGGAGGCGTCGAAGCCCAGCAGCAGGAAGCCTTCCTTCATGGGGCGGATGTCGAAGACGTCGACATATCCCGTGGAGGGGGCGAGCGGCCCGTAGTAGCTGTCGGCTATCCCGTCGAGCTCGTAGTAGGTGGTATAGAGCTCTCCCTGGCTCTCGAGCAGGAGCACCTTGTCGTCGAGCCCCTGCGAGCGGAAGGTCTTGATGACGTCGGAGGTGAGGCGCTCGTGGCGCACCAGCGGGAGGTCGGCCTCCGCGAGGCGGCGCATCTCGCCGGCGATGCGGCGGGTGTCGGCCTCCGTCACTGCCACCGTGTCGCCTCCGCGGGCCGTGAGGCGGCAGTAGTAGCCGTTGGAGATGCTGTGCTCGATGCGCAGGCGTGTCTCTGGAAAGACAGTCGTCACGGCCCTGTACAGCATCATGCATAGCGAGCGGGTGTAGACCCGCTGCCCGGAGGGGGACAGGGAGTCGAGAAACTCCACCTGCTTCGGGGCGAAGACGGCATAGCCGAGGTTCTCGGTCTTGTTGTTGACGCGCGCGCAGATCGGGGCGTCGCGCAGTGGCACGCCCCGATAGAGGCGCTCAGCGATGGCGCCGAGGGTCTCCCCTCCCTCCGCCTCCATATAGGAGGCGGTGTTGACGCAGTAGATGTCGTAGGTCTTGCTCATGGTCTCTCTTAATTATTCATCCTTCACCCTTCACCTTTCCTGACTCTTCACTCTTCACTCCTGACTCTTGACCCTTAACCTTTCGCTCCTGACAGAGCCGTCGGCATATCGCGTCACCTTCAGGCAGATGGCGCCGCTGGGAGCGCTCAGACGGCGTCCGTCGGCGGCATACCATTCGACGGCCACCACAGCAGCATCCTCACCGACGGCGCTCACGGCTCCGGGAGTCGTGACGTGGGACTTGGCGGCGTTGGCGATATGGCCGTCGGAGGTGTCGATGAGCATAGCCACCACGCTGAGCTTTCCGGTATCCTGCACCACCTTCTGCCCGTAGACGTTCTCGGCATTGTCGACAGCGGGGAACACATACTGATGCGACACCGGAGTGTCGGTGCTCTCGAAGCTGACGCTTCCCTCCACGCCCATGATGTCGGGGGCCATCACCACTACCTCGTTGTAGACCATGCCATCCATCTTGCCGGTGCCGTTGCAGAAGCGCTCCATCTCCGGAATGAACTTCTCCGGCTTCTCGCCGGCATAGTAGTTAGACTGTTTCCATACCGCTCCCTCGCCTGTCATGCCGTCTTCAAGAAGGGCGTAGGCGAGCATGTATTCCGTCTCGGGTATCTCCACGAAACGCACGTCGGTCTTTACCGTCACGTTACACTCCCCGTCGAGCGCCGCTGTCAGCTCTATGTCGGCCGGCGCGGGCACGGCTTTCCTTTCGAGGAAGGTCCTCTCGATGCCGAAGAACTCGTCGTCGTAGAGGCCGCTGTAGGGGTCGCAGTCGAAGGCGCGGTCGATCCAGCTGTGGGGGAAGCCCGGCACCTCGTTAGGGAATTCATACAGCGTCACCATCGGATCGCTGCCCCCATGGAGCACCACCGGGATGAAATCATCGGGATAAAGGCTCAGCATCCTCTCCACGGCTGCCGTGCCCTTGACGCAGAAGCCGCACCAGGTGCCGGTGTATTCCTCCATCACCACGCGATGGGTCGCCGTGTGGGAGATGATGTTCACCTCGCATCCGGCATGCGGCAGCGGGTCGGCGTTGTCGGCTCCGTTCACTTTCGTCACCGTCACCTTCAGGGAGTTGTTGTAGTCCACTTCGGGCACTCCCAGGGGCAGCGTCACGGCCATACGGCGCCCGTAGATGGCCGCCAGCTCCTGCGGAAGGGCGTAATGCACGCTCCCTTTCGACGCTCCGAGCTCATAGTCGAAATCGATGGAGCTCACGGGCTCGTAGCCGTGGTTGGCTATGACGGCCGGCACCCCGAGCGCCTCGCCGGTGTTGGAACGCACGTCTTCAAGCGACACGAGCTGCACCGATGTGGCTGCAAACCCGTAGTCGATCACGGCGGTGAGCTCCGTGGCCACATTATATTGGAGCGACATGTTCTGCCATTCGCGGTATGAGCGGCTCGTACGCAGATAGAATCCGTCGGGAGCCGTGGAGGCCGACACGAAGAGCGGATATCCCGTGTCATCGTCGAGGTCGTCGACATCAAATGAATATCCCACGTAGAGGCCGTCGCCGGCTATCTCATACGGCTCTGCGAGCGAGACCATGGCCATGCCGTCGGTCACTTCCGCGTCGCCGCTGAAGATGTCGGGCACCGTGACGTTCCTGCCGTCGACGAGCTGCACCCTCAGGTCGCGGCTGAGCCATAGCTTCACGTTGGAGATTCCCTCGGAGCGCACGGGCACCTGCAGCGACATCACCTTTCCTCCGGCCATCATGCCCGGCTCCAGGCGGAAAGCCACTTCGTAGGTCTCTTTCTTCTGGGTGCCGAATGGGGCATTCTCCCCCTGTCCGTAGGTGAAGGGAAGCTCCACGGCTCCGGCAGACGCCGTAAGGAAGGCCATGGCCGCCAGGGCGGTTCCCCGGGCGGCCATTCGTTTCAGTGCGTTCATCTCACTACTTTCTTTTCAACGTTCACGCTTCCGTCGCCCATCACTGTGCGGTGGAGGTAGATGCCGGGCTCCGGATCAGCCACGCGGCATCCGTCGAGGGTATACCATTCCTCGGCCGTTACGACGTCAACGCCCTCCACCTCTTCGACAGCGGTAGTCACCTCGCCGGTCTCGAGGTCGAGTGTGGCGTCGGGAGAGGAATATACGGTTCCGTCTACCTTGTTGCAGAGCACGATGCTCGCCTTCTTCACGCCGCGCGAATAATAGTAGAGCACATGGACGGTGCCAAGGGCGTAGAAGTTCCATCCGTCGCCGAAGTTGTAGGGCACGTCGGTCATGTCTTCCTCCAGGCGCGTGTATTCGTCGGTGTAGAATGTCTCCAGGGCGTCGTCGAAGTAGACGTTGTAGTACATGTTGTCGGCGTTGAGCAGATAGCCGTCCTTGTCGAGAATGGGGAGGTTGAAGCGGAAGAATCCCTGTCCTGTCTCTTCATTGTAGGCTTCCCATTCGATGAAGGAGGGTGTGAGCGGCGTCTGGTCGATGTCGGCGGGCTGCACGGCAAACTTCACGTCGCGCCACTGCTTGATGACCGACAGCCCGTCGGGAATGCGGCTCAGGGCTATGCCTGTGTCGGCGCTCCCCTTGATTGTCCTGGCGGCCGCGTCGTAGTCGAAGCTTAGCTCGGCTACCGACGACGCATTGCCTTCGGCATCGAAGACCACGCCTTTGAAGAAGGCGTAGGTGTCGGCGTTGTAGAGGCCGAGATACTGGCCTGAGGGTATCACCACCTTGCCGCCCTCGATCGAGCCCTTCACCACGCTTGTGGCAAGCTGCGGCATGAGGTTGCGCAGATACACGTCGCTGCCGTCGACAGCCACGTCGACAAACTGGCCTCCGGCCTCGTATGTCATGGCCCAGGGCTCGAAGGTGACGCCGTCGGGCACTTCGTTGAGCTCGCCAGCGAAAGAGGTCCAGGTCTGGGCGGCCTCACCTTCCGACATCCAGATACCCTCGTCGGTCACCAGCCCGAGGATATAGTAGGGATATTCCCAGCCACCCCAGGGATCCTGCTGCGGTATGTAGTCGAGATCCATGGTGATCTTGTCGCCGTCTATCGTATAGGTGAGGATATCGGTGTCGATGAGGTTGTAGTAGTCGCTGCCGGGAGCCTCCTCCTGCATGATGCAGGCGTAGTAGGTGTTGTATTCGCCCGGATTGTCGTAGTCGGGTTCGCGGTAGATTGCCTGGGGAAGCTCGACGGTGATCTTGTCGCCCTCGCGTTTCCCCTTGAGGTAGGAGTCGCTGACGAAATCCGTGTAGGGGTTCTTGATATAGACGAAGCCGTCGTCGCCCTCCACCATCTCGGCGGCTGCGCCGCCCTTATAGTCGAACATCGACCATCCGAATCCCACCACCCAGTAGTAGGCGTCTCTCACATACTGTGTCTTCTTTCCTGCCGGCGCTTCCGTGATCAGGTCGTCGGGATCGGGAAACTCATACCATTCAGGCACCTCCTTCATAACGGGGGCCTTTGCTTCGAGACGGTGGCCGTCTTTTGTCGCCTCACGGCAGGTGGCTCCGGGAGCCGCAGAGACGGTAGTTGTCGTTGCCAGCGCCATTATGGCTGCCGACACGATGGTTTTGTATATTTTTTCCATTGTTCTGATGATTAGGTATTATAATGGTTTCGCAAAGTTAGGGATTTATTGCATAAGTATAGAAAGAATATTATTTAATTAACATATTATAACCAATATTAGTATTTATTAATAGTGTGTTTATGCGGTTTTTCGCCTGAATTTTGGCAATATGGCATAGCACATGACATTTTTAGCATTAAGGACCAATGACCACATATTCAGATATATACATCTAATATAAGACGTACCCGTGTTAAATAGTCCTGCAAGAGACATTCTTTGCAATTGTCAATAAATCAAAACAATATAAGAAAGGAGCGGACTTCCATTGTTAATAGAGTGAATTAAAATCCAGGAAATCTCACGCCTTATGGATACTCTATTAACAATTCTGAAACTGCCTTCCGGGGTCTGAAGACAGCCGGATTCAATATGGAGGATGCGCATCTCAATGCGACACGTTTTCAGAATATGCTTACGCTATTGATGATTGCATTCGCCGCCGCATTCATCGAGGGACTTGTCAAAATCGAGTCACTGCCAATTCCTCTGATGAAAAACAGAAATGTCCAACGCATGAGCATTTTCCGATATGGATATGTCAACCTGCTTCATGACCTCTGGGCAAATGTTAAAAACGAGGCGCCTAAACCTACCTAAAAATGTCATGTGCTATGGTGCTCAACTCTATTATGGAGCCTGTCACCGGCGGCAACGGCGTCTGCGCTCCCGGCGTGGAGGCTGCCAAGGTGGTCGTGAAATACTACGACATTTTTTTAATGTTTATTTACATTTCGTTCGACATAAAACGATTTAAGATTCCGTGTGTCTATCGGTATGGAAAATTTTTTTGCGTGAGGCGGGAATAATTCTGGAAATTTGTAAACAATTTGCCACCGGCAGTGTTTTAGTATCAAACTCGGACATCAATCACTCCTCCCGGGTGGTAAAAATCCGACAACATACAAACATTATAAAGACATAAACGCTATGAGCAAGACCCATCAGCCAAAGACCCAGGAGCTTATCGACCTGATAGCTCAGAACGGCTGGCAAGACAAGTTTCAGAAGGCTTTGGAAAAAGCCAAATCGTATGACGTTCAGGAAATGGACGACATCAACACAATGGAAGACTACTACGACTGGCTCGACGCCAATCTGACATGGATTCCTCTCGAGAACAAGTTCGGACGTGCCATGTTCAACCACATCTGCAAGTTCTACTTCATACTCGACCAGTCTCCTGTCAAGGAGCTTCAGAACGCCGTGGAGCCTCATCCGGTAGAGCAGCCCCTCTCCCAGCTTTCGGCCTGGATGAAGGACTATGTGCGTGAGCTGGGCAAGTTCCTCGACTCCCCCGCCTCCATCACTCCCGACTCCGTGAAGTCGTTCTATGACTCGCCGGAGTTCAACATGAAGGAATATCTGCAGCCCCGTGGCGGCTGGAAGACCTACAACGACTTCTTCGCCCGCAGCTGCAAGCCTGGCTACCGTCCGGTGGCAGCCATCAACGACAGCACCGTCATCACCTCTCCTGCCGACGCCACATTCGACGGCGCATGGGAAGTGCGCGGCGACGACACCATCGAGATCAAGGGCATCCACTGGCAGATCTCCGAGCTTCTCGAGGGAAGCCCCTACAAGGACCGTTTCGCCGGCGGTATGTGGACCCACTCCTTCCTCGGCCCGAACGACTATCACCGTCAGCACGCTCCTGTCAGCGGCCGTGTGCTTGAGTCGCGTGACATAATGGGCACCGTATACCTTCAGGTGACCGCAGTGCCCGATCCGTCGACCGGCCGTAACAAGCTCGAGGCCAAGAGGCAGTTTGGCGCTCCCGACGATCCCGGATACGAGTTCATGCAGAACCGTGGCCTGATCGTGCTGGAAAGCCCGATCGGTCTGGTAGCCGTCCTGCCTATGGGAATGGGACAGGTTTCTTCGGTGGTGATGACTGCAGAAGAGGGACGTGTGCTCCGCAAGGGCGAGGAAATCAGCTATTTCCAGTTTGGCGGAAGCGATATCGTCATGGTATTCGAGTCGGCTGCCAACGTACACTTCACAGCCACACGCGGCGAGCACTACAAGTATGGCCGCGCCATCGCCAAGGCCTACCCTGTGATCACAGGCATCGAGCCGCTCTGATCAAGTACGAGGCATGAAGTACGAAGTACTAAGTGCGAGGAATGAAGTACGAGGTATTAAGTACTGAACGTTATAGAGACATTCAATAGAGGAGGCGCTCCATCCGGGGCGCCTCTTATTTGTAGTGGGTGTTTGTGGGGGTATCAGTCGTAGAGCGTCGTGCCGAGCCGGGCCTCGCGCCGACGGATGGCGCGGGTGAGCAGAACGTTGATCACCACCCATGCCGCGATGTCGCAGCCGAGCAGCAGGTTGGGATTGGCGTAGGGGGAGAGCAGCACATTGCTCACGATGAAGACGATGCTCCAGGAGAGGATGATGGTCAGGGCGCTTCCCTGCGAGAGGCCCAGCGCCAGCAGCTTGTGGTGGATGTGGCTCTTGTCGGGAAGGAACGGATTGCGGTGGCGCTTCACCCTGTGGAAGTAGACCCTTACCACATCGAAGGCCGGGATGATGAGCGGCGAGACGGCGAGGATCACCGGGTTGTAGTCGGCCATGATGGCGGGATGGTCGTAGTATATCACCGATATGCCGCAGAAGACGAGGATCATGCCGGTGGTGAGCGAGCCGGTGTCGCCCATGAATATCTTCTTGCGCTTCTGTGGATTGCCGAAGACGTTGTAGTAGAAGAAGGGCACGAGGGTGCCGGCTGCTGCGGCGGCTGTCATGGCATAGGCGTAATAGCCCGAGGTGCTGAGCACGATGGTATAGTAGATCAGGGCTATGGCGCTGAGGCCGGATGCCAGCCCGTCGATGCCGTCGATGAGGTTGATGGAATTCACTATGTAGACGATGACGAAGCCTGTGACGAGCCAGCCGAGCCAGGCGGGGAGCTCGTGGAGCCAGAGCACTCCGTAGAGATTGTCGATATACATGCCGGAGGCCACCACCAGAATGGCGGAGAGGATCTGCACCATGAATTTCACCCTGTATCTCACGCCCACCAGGTCGTCGGCCATTCCGACGAGGAAAATCAGGATCAGGGCGCAGAGCTGGAAGAAAAACGGTATCATGTCCGACCACGTCTCGAGCGGCAGCTCCGTGATGTCGAGCCGGAAGTTGAGGCCGAGCACGAAGGCCATTGAGAACGCTACTGCCGGAAAGAAAGCGAGGCCGCCCAGACGCGGCACAATCCCCTGATGAATCTTGCGTTCGTCAGGAGTGTCGAAGAGCTGATTGCGAAAAGCTATGAGTATGATCTGCGGTATCAGTATTCCCGTGATGAGAATCGACACAGTGAAAGCCAGAATGATGCTTTCTATCCAGTAATCAGTGATCATGATGATTGATTTACAGTGAGGACGCGGGTGCCGCTTGAATAGGCCGAAGCCCGGGTAAGAGGGCTTCATGGGTTCATGAAGTTATGCAAAATTATAAATTTTATTTATTTTTCCCAAATTGTCGGCCACAATTTTGAGAAAATAGCTAACTTTGCGCTTCACGGCGGGCCGCGGCCCGCCCTCCGTAATTTTGAATCATGAAGATATTAGTGACAGGATTTGCCGGATTCATCGGCAATGCCCTCGGCCTCAGACTGGCCGCCGCCGGCCATGAGGTGACGGGCATCGACAATATCAACAGCTACTACGACCCGAGGCTGAAGATCGAGCGGCTGCGGCGCAGCGGCATCGACGTCGACTCCGCCCGGGGGCTCGCCATGGCCGTGCCGGCCACCGGCTCCCGCCGCGAGGCGGTGAGCTATCCCGACCTCCCCTGGGGGGTGCCCCTCGGCAGCTCCCTGTGGCCCGGGCTTACGTTCTTGCGTCTCGACATCACATCGCGTGAGGGGCTCCAGATGCTCTTCGCCTCCTTCCGCCCCGAGGTGGTGGTGAATCTCGCCGCCCAGGCCGGCGTGAGGTATTCCATAGAGAGCCCGCATTCATATATAGAGAGCAATATCGACGGCTTCGCCAACCTTCTGGAATGCTGCCGCCACAACGCCACCGGGCATCTGGTGTATGCCTCGTCCAGCTCCGTCTACGGAGCCAACACCAAGGTGCCCTTCGCCGAGAGCGACCGCGTCGACTCCCCGGTGTCGCTCTACGCCGCCACCAAGAAGAGCAACGAGATGATGGCCGCGGCCTACTCCCGCCTCTACGGCTTCAAGACCACGGGGCTGCGCTATTTCACGGTCTACGGCCCCTGGGGACGCCCCGACATGGCGCCCATGCTCTTCACCGACGCGATCCTCGAGGGGAGGCCCATCAAGGTGTTCAACCACGGCGACATGAGCCGCGACTTCACCTATATCGACGATATCGTGGAGGGCACGGCCCGTGTGGCGGAGGCCTCGCCCGAGGGGAAGGCCCCGGTCTACAATATCGGCTGCGGCCACCCCGAGAGCCTCATGCTCTTCATCACGGAGCTCGAACGCGCCATCGGAGGCGAGGCGCGCAAGGAGATGCTGCCGATGCAGCCCGGCGACGTGGCCACCACCTGGGCCGACACCTCGCTGCTGACGCACGACTACGGCTATCAGCCACGGATCGGACTCCATGAGGGGATTGCACGCTTCGCCGAGTGGCGGCTCGAATGGCAGCGATACATGAAAAACGACAGGAAATGAAGAAAGCACTCATCACAGGCGTCACCGGCCAGGACGGTTCCTATCTGGCCGAATTCCTCATAGAGAAGGGCTACGACGTGCACGGCACGATACGCCGCAGCTCCACCGACTACCGCGAGCGCATAGCCCATCTCGAGGGGCATCCCCGCTTCCATCTCCATTATGCCGACATGAGCGACTCCATGAGCCTCATGAAGGCCATCGGAAGCGTGCGCCCCGACGAGATCTACAATCTCGCCGCCCAGAGCCACGTGCAGGTGAGCTTCGACGTGCCCGAATACACGGCCGACACCGACGCCACCGGCGTGCTCCGCGTGCTGGAGGCCGTCAGGCAGTGCGGCCTCGCCGGCACCTGCCGCGTCTATCAGGCCAGCACTTCCGAGCTCTTCGGAAAGGTGGAGGCCGTGCCGCAGAACGAGCTCACCCCGTTTCATCCCTACAGCCCCTATGCCGTGGCGAAGCTCTACGGCTTCTGGATCGTGAAGGAATACCGCGAGGCATACGGCATGTACTGCTGCTCGGGCATCCTCTTCAACCACGAGAGCGAACGGCGCGGCGAGACCTTCGTGACGCGCAAGATCACTCTGGCCGCGGCCCGCATAGCGCAGGGGAAGCAGGAGCGGCTCTACCTCGGCAACCTCTCGTCGAAGCGCGACTGGGGCTATGCCCCCGACTACGTGGAGTGTATGTGGCTCATGCTCCAGCAGGAGGCTCCCTCCGACTTCGTGATAGCCACCGGCGAGCAGCACACCGTCAGGGAATTCTGCGAGCTGGCCTTCAGCCGCGTGGGCATCGACCTGCGCTGGGAGGGAGAGGGCGCCGACGAGAAGGGCATCGACCGCGCCACGTGCCGCGTGCTCGTGGAGGTGTCGCCCGACTTCTACCGCCCCACCGACGTGGTGAACCTTCTCGGCGACCCGTCGAAGGCCCGCCGCGAGCTCGGCTGGAACCCCCGCACCACCACCTTCCGCCAGCTCGTGGAGCGCATGGTAGACTCCGACATGAGCAAGGTGGCCGCCGAGAGGGCCGGCGAGCATGTGCGCCTCAATCTCGAGGAGTATCTCGAGAAAGGTATAGTGAAATAGAATTTACGGATCTGCGCTTATGAAGGAATTTACGGAAGCGGATATAGAGCGTATAGAGGAAATCATCGACACCCAGCAGAGCGAGGCCGCACGCCGCGAGGTGGCGGAGCTCCACCCGGCCGACATCGCGGAGCTCTTCCAGGAGCTCAACCTGAAGCAGGCCGAATGGCTCTTCAACCTCATCGACGACAAGGAGAAGAAGGCCGACGTGCTGATGGAGCTCGACGAGGAAGACCGCAAGAGGCTCCTCGAGGGGATGGACCCCGAGCAGATCGGCCACTTCATCGACCTGCTCGACACCGACGACGCCGTCGACCTCATCCAGGAGCTCGACGAGGAAGACCGCGACGAGGTGATACAGCACATCGACGACGTGGAGCAGGCCGGCGATATCGTCGACCTGCTGCAGTATGACGAGGACACCGCCGGCGGCCTTATGGGCACGGAGATGATCATGGTCAACGAAAACCTCTCCATGCCGGAGTGTATCAGCGAGATGCGACGCCAGGCCGAGGACCTCGACGACATCTACAACGTCTACGTGGTAGACAACGACACGCGCCTGCGCGGCGTGCTGCCGCTGCAGAAGATGATCACCCACCCCTCGGTGTCGAAGATCAAGCACGTGATGGAGACCGACCCGGTGTCGGTGCGCACCGACACGCCGATCGACGAGGTGGCCATAGATTTCGAGAAATACGACCTCGTGGCGGTGCCCGTTGTCGACAGCATCGGGCGCCTGGTGGGGCAGATCACCGTCGACGACGTCATGGACGAGGTGCGCGAGCAGAGCGAGCGCGACTATCAGCTGGCATCCGGTATCTCGAGCGATGTCGACGCCTCCGACTCCGTGATAGCGCAGACGCGGGCCCGCATTCCCTGGCTGCTCATAGGCGTGGTGGGAGGAATCGTCAACTCCCTCATCCTTGGCGGTTTCGAGGCGCAGATAGCGGCCGTCACCGCCCTCGCCATCTTCATCCCCCTCATCGGCGGCACCGGCGGCAACGTGGGCGTTCAGGCCTCGGCCATCGTGGTGCAGGGCCTCGCCAACGGACGCCTCGACATCAGGAACGCCGGCAGCCAGATCGGCCGCGAGTTTCTCGTGGCCATGCTCAACGCCGTGGTGATCTCGAGCGTCGTGTTTGTCTACGTGGCGCTCACCCAGCCCGGCGACATACATTACGCGGTGGCGGTGGCGGTGGCCGCCAGCCTCTTCGCGGTGGTGATCTTCGCCACCGTCTTCGGCACCCTCGTGCCCCTCACCCTCGAGCGCTTCAAGGTCAACCCGGCGCTCGCCACAGGCCCCTTCATCCAGATCACCAACGATGTGGTGGGGCTCCTCATCTATGTGGGAATGTCCACGTGGATGATGCATGCCTTCGGCATCAGGTGATCCCTCTCCGCAGCCAACCCAAAGATACAGTAACCCGACACCAACACACCCAGCAAGCAAATGGCCAATGTAGTAGAGACTCCCCTCATGAAGCAATACAGCGAGATGAAGAAGAAGCATCCCGACGCGGTCCTCCTCTTCCGTGTGGGCGACTTCTACGAGACCTTCTGCGAAGACGCCATAACGGCCAGCGAGATCCTCGGCATCACGCTTACGCGCCGCGCCAACGGCAAGGCGGCATCGATAGAGCTGGCCGGATTTCCCCACCATGCCCTCGACACATATCTGCCGAAGCTGGTGAGGGCCGGGCGCCGCGTGGCCATCTGCGAGCAGCTCGAAGACCCCAAGCTCACCAGGAAGCTCGTGAAGCGCGGCATCACGGAGCTCGTCACTCCCGGCGTCAACACCTCCACAATGCCGCTCGAGGAGCGCGAGCGCGTCTTCCTCGCCGCCATCCATGTGGGAAAGCCCTGGGTGGGCATGGCCTTCCTCGACATCACCACGGGAGAGTTTCTCTGCACACGCACCACTCCGGAGGAGGCCGACAAGATGCTCTGCTCGATGGCGCCCCGCGAGCTGCTGCGCATGCGGGGCACAAAGCCCTTCTGCGACGCCCGCATAACGCATAAATGCGCCGTGTATGAGCTCGACGACTGGGTCTACACCGCCGACACCGCGCGCGGCAAGCTCCAGAGCCAGTTTGCCACCGCCACCCTCAAGGGCTTCGGCGTCGACGACATGCCGGAGGCCGTGATAGCCGCCGGCAGCATCCTCTGCTATCTGGAGATGACGGGCCACACATCGCTCAGCCACATCACGTCGCTGCGGCGCATCGACGGCGATGCTTTCGTGAGGCTCGACCGCTTCACGCTCCGCAATCTGGAGGTGCTGGCGCCGCTGGCTCCCGACGGCAAGTCGTTGCTCTCGGTGGTCGACCGCACGGTGACGCCCATGGGCGCCCGTCGCCTTTCCTGGTGGCTCACCTTCCCGGAGCTCGACCTCAAGGAGATCGCGCGGCGGCTCGACGGCACGGAATATTTCTTCCGCGACCCCGGCTTCCGCAGCCGTGTCTACGAGCTGCTGCGCCCCGTGGGCGATATGGAGCGCCTCGCCGGGCGCCTCGGCAACGGCCGCATCACGCCGCGCGAGATGTGGCAGCTCCGCGAGGGAGCGGCACGCGCCACGGCGCTGCGCCGCGCTTTCGCCGAGAGCGAGAGCGACGTGATGCAGGCCATAGCCGCCACCATGCCGCCGGTCGACGATGTGGCCGCGAAGATAGAGGCCACCATCCTCCCTCCCCAGCCGGGCACGCTCCGCTCCGACCGCGTGATAGCCTATGGCGTCGACCCTGAGCTCGACTCCCTGCGCGAGCTCAGCGACCACAGCTCGCAGGCCCTCGAAAACATCCGCGAGAGGGAGGCGCAGGCCACCGGCATCTCTTCGCTCAAGATCGGCTACAACAATGTGTTCGGCTATTATCTCGAGGTGCGCAACACCCACCGCGACAAGGTGCCGGAGGGATGGACGCGCAAGCAGACGCTCACGGGCGCCGAGCGCTACATCACTGAGGAGCTGAAAGACTACGAGGCCAGGATCCTCGGAGCGCGCGACAGCATGGCGGCCATCGAAGACCGCATCTACAAGGAGCTCGTGGCCTCGCTCTGCTCCCGCCTCGCCGACCTGCACGCCGGCGTCTCGGCTCTCTCTTATGTGGACTGCCTGCGCTCCAACGCCGATGTGGCGGAGGCCTACGGATATGTCAGGCCGGTGGTCGACGACAGCCTCGGGCTCTCCATCACCAACGGGCGTCACCCGGTGATAGAGCGCAACATGCCTCCCGGCGAGTCGTATGTGGCCAATTCCGTCAGCCTCGACTGCGAAAGCCGCCAGATCATGATGCTCACGGGCCCAAACATGAGCGGTAAGTCGGCGCTGCTGCGCCAGACGGCCCTCATCACGCTTATGGCCCAGACCGGAATGTTCGTGCCGGCGGAGGCGGCGCATATCGGGCTTGTCGACAAGATCTTCACCCGCGTGGGGGCCAGCGACAACATCTCGTCGGGCGAGTCGACGTTCATGGTGGAGATGAACGAGGCGGCGGCCATCCTCAACAACATGAGCCCCCGCTCGCTGATACTCTTCGACGAGCTCGGCCGAGGCACGTCGACCTACGACGGCATCTCCATAGCCTGGGCCATCGTGGAGCATATCCACGAGAACGGCCGCTGCCGCCCGAAGACCCTCTTTGCCACCCATTACCACGAGCTCAACGAGATGGAAAGCACCTTCGGCCGCATCGTCAACTACAATGTGAGCGTGAAGGAGATAGGGGGCAAGGTCGTGTTTCTGCGCAAGCTGGAGCGCGGCGGAAGCGCCCACAGCTTCGGCATCCATGTGGCGAAGATAGCCGGTATGCCCCCCTCGATCGTGAAGCGGGCCGGACAGGTGCTGCGCCAGCTGGAGTCGGCGGCCAAGACGGTGGAGGGCGGCGGGAGCGAGGACGGCGCCACGCCGACAGTCGGTAAAGCCAATGTGAAGGGACTCGGCGCTTCGCGCGACGGCTACCAGATGACTCTCTTCCAGCTCGACGACCCTCTGCTCTCGCAGATACGCGACGCCCTGCTCCATATCGACATCGACAACCTGACGCCACTGCAGGCCCTCACGAAGCTACATGAGCTCCAGAGCCTTCTCACCGGCAAGGAATGACACCTATGCATGGTTGAGCGCCTGGAGAGCCTCCTCGAGGCTCTCCCCTTCCGCTATGCCCAGCCTGGCGCGGAGGCGCCATCTGGCCTGCCTCACCGACTCCTGCCGGATGTTGAGGAAGAGCGCGATCTGACGGTTGCTCATCTCCATGATGATGAACGAGGCCAGCTTTATCTGGGTGTCGCCGATGCCGGGACACGCTCTTTTCAGGTTGGCCACGAAATGCGGATGGGTCGATTCAAACATCTCGGTTATATTCTCGAGCTCCTGGTTCTTGCGGCGGTGCTGCGACATCACTCCGCTGACGGCGCGCATGGCCTCGTCGCCGAGCTTGCCGTCGTCGCGCAGGGTGGCCACGGCCGATTCTATCGCCTCCGACATGGCGGCGTTTTCCTCCACGGCGAGCGCGGCAGCCGAAGCGCGGCGACGCATCTTCTCCACCTCGAGGAGCGCGGCGTCCTTCTCCATGATCAGGCGCTGGCGGCGGTGCATGTAGAAGAAGCATCCGAATCCGCCCGCTATGGCCAGCAGCAGCAGCGCGGCGAGCCATATGAGCTGCGAATCGCGCCTGGCGGCGTCTTTCTCGAGCCGCATGATCTCCAGCTCGCGCTCCGTCTGTACGCGGAGCACCCGCGCCGGATTGCGCCGCATCTCTGCCGAGTCGTAGGTGGCGATGTAGCGTTGCAGATAATTATGGGATTTCTCATAGTCGCCGATGGAGCTGAAACGGTTGGCGAGGCTCTGGTAGGCCGCGGCCTTATGGTAGAGATTGGTGATATCGGAGAGATGTGTCAGCGTCAGCTCGGTGTAGTGGGCGGCGCTGTCTTCCCCATCGCTTTTATCCGTGTAGTATCCGGCGAGAAGAGATTCGTAGAATGCTCGCAGCCCTTTTGCACCCCTCATGCCGTCGAGCTGCATGTAGGCACGGCGCAGGTAAACCACATCGTCGGTGCGAAGGAAAGCGTTTCTCAGCAATACATTGCTGTAGGTGGGATGCCTTGCCACATCCCTGTCGGCAAGGAGACCCACCATAAGGCTGTCGGCCGTAACGGAATCACCGGTATTGAAAAGCATTGTCACGAGATTTATCTTATATATTTTCCTGGTTGATTCCCTGCCGCAGCGGATCAATAGGGAATCTCCGAGTGAATAATATTTCATGGCGAGCTTGTCTTGATCGGCAGCGGATAGTGAGCTGGCCGCCATCATGGCGCATTTTGCCGCCATGCAGCTGTCGCCGCGCTGCATATAGAAGTCGAGGTCGGTGAGGAGCGGCTTCAGCATATCGACACCCTGCTCCTCCCTTTCCCATTGGCTCCGTGTGCGAATGCGGTGGAACTCGTAGGGTCGCCGTGCGGAGTCGGCTGTCTCTCTCGCAAGCTTAAATTCATAGATGAATGAGTCTCGCATGAAGTTGTGCTGAAATACGATGCCACGCCAGAAATGCCATCTGGTGAGCAGCGCGTCACGAGTCCCGGGATTGGCTTTGGCTGTGAGACGTCCCAGTTCATCGACCTGAGGAGAGATGTCGTGGTCGGCGGTCTCATCGGCGAGTATCCACTCGATCACACGTGTGATTGAGTCGGCCTCGGGTGTCAACGGCTCCCATTTCCAAAGGCCGTCGATGCTTGCCTGACGCCGGCATGCCGACGATATGAATAATAATAGAATTATCGCGATTGTGGTTCTCATGGCGCAAAAATAGCAAAAAATAATGGTTGCAGCGGTAAAAATGAAGGTTGTAGACGGGATGTAGACGCTAAAAATTTGTCGGGAGGGGCTCCGACTGTATAATTTTGCAACACGGAAATATTTCCGGAACATCAAAATTCAAACGATTGATGAAAAAAATCTACACAAGCATCGTGGCTACGGCCATGGCTTTCGCGGCGACTGCCGCCCCGGGGGTGGATGTGAATCCGCGCAACGTGAAGCCCTCCGACATGAGCTATCTGCGTCTTGACGAGAGCGTCGAGACCCCCGCGACACGCGCCGGCGAGATTCCCGGCCCCTGGGAGCCGGAAGGCGAGCGGGTGGAATACATCCGTTCATCGCACAAGATCGCCCCCATCTTTGTATACCTGATTGAAGGACAGGCATCGAGTGGATATGCCGAGGGCTATTTCGCCGAAGACGGCTCGGTATATGTTTCCAGGGCCATCAACAACATCCTCGGCACCTATTATATCAAGGGCACCCTCGGCGATGACGGCATAGTCACGTTCGAGTTTCCCCAGCACATGGGCACGTTGAGCAACGGCATGCCTCTTGATTTCTACCTCTTCACCGTAGACGGTTATGAAGACGGATTCGTGACGGGATGCTCTCTCAACGAGAGCCAGACCTACCGTATGTATCTCTCCGAAGACCGTTCCCTCCAGCCGGTGGAGGAGGATGAGTATGTGGTGATCGGCTGGGCTGTGGACGGTGAATTCGGCGGCTACGGCGACTACGGCTATCTCTTCGAGCCTCAGACAGATGAGGCCGTCACTCCTCCCGAAGGGCTCGAGACAGTCACGGCGGCGTGGCAGGTCGGCGACAACGGCAACTACCTCAAGGTCGGCTATGGCGAAGGCGATGAGGTATGGGTACAGGGCATCTTCAATACTCTTCAAGAGGGATGGGTCAAGGGCAACGTGACATCCGAGGGGATGAAATTCGATTCCATGCAGCTGATGGGTGTCTACGATTCCGGCGCAACTGAGCCTATGTGGTATTATGCCTACGGAGCGGATATAACACCTGACGCTAATCCCGAAAATCCGGATATCTGTTATGTGGATGTATTACCCACATTTGAGTTGGTGAAAGATGGAGACAACAGATATGCCGCTTCCTCGTACCTTACAGATGGCGTTAAGCAAGAACTGGGTGCAAAACTGACCGATTTGATATTCTTCCACACCAACTATCCTGCGAGCCTGATTTTCAGCGACGAACTCGGAAAACCGGCTGTGCCGCGTGCCCCGGAGTCAGCGGAATATCAGATTTTTGACATGGGCCCTGACGCTCCTGCCCTCACATATATCCGCTACAACATCCCTCAGACCGACGTGGATGGAACGCTCATGAATCCCGACTGCCTTTTCTACGAGGTAATGGTTGATGGCGAGCCTTATACATTCATGCCCGACCAGTTCGCGGGTGTTCCCGAAGCAGGTCTGTCGCTTGTGCCGTATCGCTATAATCTGCCCGGTGGAGAGATTGTGAGTGCATGGTCTGAAAGGTCTTCGATTCATGAACTCCTATACAAGGTGCCCGTTGAGAGCATTGGTGTGCGCAGCGTCTATATAGTGGACGGGGTGCGCAACGAGTCAGACCTCATGATCATCGACATCAGCGGAGTGGAGGAGACGGAAATCGACCGTCAGGTCGTTGACGTGAGGTATTACGACCTTTCCGGCGTGGAGGTTAGCGCTGACGCGCGCGGTATCCTGCTCCGTAAGGTCAGCTACGCCGACGGCTCGACATGCGTCTTCAAGACCGTCAGGAGATAAAAACATCACTCATACATCAACATCCATAATGACCGACTCCCTGCCTCTCGCGGCGGGGAGTCTTTCTATTATTTCCAAGGCTACTTCGGGAATGGGGAAAAGCGCTGAAATTCCCAAAAAATTCCGTTTCAAGTGTTAAAACGGCCATTTTGGACCCCTTTCAGCACCTGAAACGACCCAAAAAATTCCATCTCATGGAATTTTCCACTTCCCTGACTCAATCTTATCGAGATAAAATAACTATCTTTGCGGAAAACTGTTCGGGTATGATAATAAGTCTACGCCTCGCCAACTTCTATTCCATGAAGGATGATGCCGTATTGGATTTTACGGCAGACACATCTTCGCGAAAACTCAAGGATGTTCTTCCGGAGAATCTCATCGAGTTTGCCGGAGATAGCTTCTTAAATATAGTCGGTCTCTTCGGAAGCAACACAGCCGGCAAATCGAATATGATCAAGGCGATTGATTTCTGCCGCAACCTGATCCTCACCTCGCATCTCAATAACGAAGGAAGTGAATTTGATTTTGAACCGTTTAAATTCGATGTCGACAAGCCATCGGAATTCTCCATAGAGTTCATCACCGGCGGCATTGAATATGAATATTCCTTTACATTATATAAAGGCTCGGTGTTGCGGGAATCATTATATCATTACCCCAACAGGCGTAAGGCCAAGGTCTTTGTCCGTGACAATGGAAGCTATACCTATGGCAAGGGAGCCATACTGCGTCCAGCGGAGGTGGAAGCAAACACTGGCTCAAAAACCTTATTCTTAAGTAGGGCCAGCTCTATGAACCGTTCACTGGCAAAGACAGTCTATCGTTTCTTTCTTAAAGAGATGGTAGTCGGGGCAGGTGGATTCGACTTATCCAGTATCACAGAGGAAGAATTTCTTGACAGCAAGGAAATGTTGTTGAAGGCTTTTGAAGTCAGCGACAGTGATATCGTCGATATCGACATGGTAAAGGATGGAACTGGAAGGATAAAGCTGCAGACCTTTCATAGGGAGAATCCCACCATTCCATTCGATTTCGAGAAAGAGGAGTCGGACGGCACCAAACGCCTGTTTTTCATAATGCTCATGCTATTGAGAAGGATTTTGAATGGAGCGGCAGTTTTTCTCGATGAGTTTGATTTAAAGCTCCATATCCGTCTGGCAGAATTCATTCTCGACGTGGTGCGTGCTTCCGAAGGCGCGCAGATGGTGTTCACCAGCCACAATCCACTATTGATCGACATGACGAAGCTGCGCAGAGAGCAGATTGTACTGGTGAGCAAACAGGACAATGGCAACTCGGAATTCATCCCTTTGTCTGACTATGAGCTGGGGAAAAACACCGACGTGCTGAAAGCGTATATGCAGGGGCGTTTTGATGCAGTGCCATACGTTGGCGATATACATACCATACTTCCGGAAAAGGTTGGACGTTGATGAGGGAACGGAAATCAAAACAAAAGAGGTTGCCCCACAAGGTGTATCTCGTGATATGTGAAGGGGAGACAGAGAAGACTTATGTAGAAAGCCTTCGCAGGGCCTACAGACGTCCAGTCACGATAAAGACCAAGGTCAGCGGCAACAGTATTAACCGGCGTCTTGTAGAGCAATATGTAAGGGAACAGGGTGTTGACAGTGATGCTGATTACGAAATATTCTATATTTATGATGCGGATGTGGAATGTGTGGCCAATAAGCTCCTCACACTTCCAGGCAATACTATTCTTACTAATCCCTGCCTCGAACTATGGTATGCTCTCCATGTCATAGATCATAACAGGTCGGTCAGTTCGGAGGAAGCAGTAAAAATACTGGAGAAGTCGCATACGGTATGGAATGGATATTTAAAGGGGCGTCTGACACCGGAACAGAACAGGCTGCTTATGGACAATTGTAGCGTGGCGATGAAACGTGCCGCGAGATTGCACTGGCCAGGGAATCCGTCATCAAATATGGAGAAGTTTATCAATGCTCTTGGGAATGAGGAAAAGCGCTGAAATTCCCAAAAAATTCCGTTTCAAGTGTTAAAACGGCCATTTTGGACCCCTTTCAGCACCTGAAACGACCCAAAAAATTCCATCAGACCGAAATTTCCACTTCCTTGACTTCGTCAGCTGAGAGGTCAAAAGTTGTCGATCATGAGGGGATATGTGATAATGCAAATCTCCGCTTATAACCGGAGATTTATGCAGAATATGTCTGTTTTTCCGATTATAATCGGATATTTCTGCAAAATTCGCTTGTCTATCCGGTTATAGTTTACTATCTTTGCAGAAATTAATTGCTATGAAACTTATCCCACGCCCTCAATATGTAGAGAAGATAGCAGGTCTGATCAACCGCGGCATGATGCTCATTCTTGTCGGCCAACGTCGGGTCGGGAAGAGCAAGGTGCTTGAGCTGTTTCGCGATTGGCTCGGCCATAATCACCCCCGAGCCAATGTAGTGTATATCAATAAGGAATATCAGGAATTCCGAGACATCGTGACGGCCGAGCAGCTTTATGACTATGCCGCCTCACGGATGCCTGCCGGAGCCGAGAATTATCTTCTTATCGATGAGGTGCAGGATATCGAGCGTTTTGAGAATGCGTTGCGCAGCTTCCATGCTGAAGACCGATGCCAGGTGGTCGCCACAGGTAGCAACGCCTATATATTCTCGAGTGAGCTCGGCACTCATCTCGCCGGGCGCTATATAGAGATAAAGATCTACAATCTCTCATATACGGAATTCCTGCGATTCCACAACATGACCGATAGCGACGAGGCCCTCATGCATTATCTCAGGATCGGCGCCCTACCTGGCCTGTCTGCATTCCGACCGGAAGAGCAGTCGCAGATCCTCGATTATCTCGAGGGCGTCTACAACACCATTCTCGTCAAGGACATAGTGAGCAGGGAGAAGGTCCGCAACGTGACTCAGCTTGAAAACGTCACGCGTTTTGTCGCCGACAATATCGGTAAGCCCTTATCGGTGGCCAATATTGCGAGATACATGACCTCCAAAGGCGAGAAGATCAGCGACGAGACGGTCTCTAATTATCTCAAATATCTCCGTGACGCCTTTCTCGCGATACCGGTCAGGAGATTCGACATTCACGGCAAGATGCTTCTCGAGACCAACAACAAGCATTATTTCTCCGACCATGGTATCCGCAATTACCTTTGCACCCCCAATATACGCGGCAGCATAGAGAAGATAATGGAGAATGTGGTCTGGAATCATCTGCGGCGTCAGGGTTTAGATGTTACTGTCGGCATACTCCGGGCAGGAGAGATAGACTTCGTGGCTTCAAAAGCGGATATGCGGATATACGTTCAGGTGACGTATCTTCTTGCTTCAGATGAGACCGTGAAGCGCGAGTTCGGCAATCTTGCCGCAATAAAAGACAATTATCCCAAATATGTGGTGTCGATGGATCCGGTAACGGGCGGATTCAGCGACTATCCCGGCATCGAGCACGTCAACCTCCGGGAATTCCTTAAAACGGAATTTTAAGTGGGGAATCAGAAGCGGGAGAACTCGCGGAGGGCGTCCTCAAGGCTCTCGTCCTTGGCGAGCCCCATCTTCGTGCGCAGCCGGTAGCGAGAGGTGATCACCGAGCGGTATTCCACCATCATCACGCGGGCTATCTGCTTGTTGCTCATGCCCATTGCCACGTAGGTGGCCATCCTCAGGTGGCCCTCCGTGAGCGACGGCCAGCGCTCCTTGAGCAGCTTGGTGAAATTGGGGTTGAGGTTCTCGTAGATCTTCTCAAACGTCTGAAGCTCCTCGCGGTTGGTGATGTGGGCCTTCAGCTCGCCGAGCACGCTTGCGGCGTCGTTGTCGGAGATCTTCCCCTTGTCGCGCATGGCGCTGATGCTGTCCATTGCCTTTCCTATGGCGTTCTCGTTCTCCGTCACCACGAGACGGGAGGAGGCGAGCTGGAGCTGGCTTTGGGCGAGGTCGAGCTCCGCCTTCATCTTCGACATCTGGAGCGCGTTCTGGCGGCGGTAGAGCCATATGAGGATTCCCATCGCCGTCATCACCACTGCGAATACAAGGTAAAGGTAAAGGGCGCGCTCCTTCCCCTTCTCGCGGATGGCGGTGGCCTCGGCCTCCGCGATCTTGCGCAGCGCGATGTTGCGCATCACGTCGAGCCCGGAGTTCTCGAGATACACGGAGTCGGCGAGCAAACGGTAACGTTCCATAAAGGAGAGGGCCGAGTCGGTGTGGCCGAGATGCCTCATCGCCTCCGAGCCGGCGAGATAGACGGTCATGGCGTATTCCGGAAGCATGGTGGCCGAGATTTTGGAAAGGGCGCCGAGCTCATGGCTGAGGCCGAGTCGGGGTCGCCGCCGGCGGCCGTGAGTTCGCGGGCGAGGAGCGCGTCGTAATACGCCTGCATATTGGCATATCCGGGGTTGCCTGTCACCAGCTGCCGGGCACGCTCTATGTATTTCTTCTCTCCGTGCTGGGAATAGAGGTTATGGAGTATAGTGGAGAAGAGGGTGTCGCCGGTGGCCTCGGAGTAAGACAGCAGCGAGAGCATGATGCTGTCGCTCTGCCGGAGGGAGGAGGAGGTCAGGCTCTGGGCCTCGGAGAGTGAGACGCGCTGCTCCCATTTTGTGACGCCGAGGGAGTGGAAGATGGCCTTCGACTGCTGGAAATAGCGCAACGACCCGGCGCTGTCGCCAAGCTCCGCGAGCACATTGCCGATGTTGTTGAGCACCCCGGCCACCATCAGGGAGTCGCCGAAGCGGCGTGCGTCGGCGAGGGCCCGGATATTGTAGAAATAGGTTCGCTCGATGGTGCGGGGTGCGTTTTTCTCCCTTATGTATCTGATGCGAAACATGTCGTAGGGCCAGCGTGCCGTGTCGGCATAGCATTCCATGGCCTGGCGTATCTTCTGCGCGGCCTTCTCTTTCCATCCTTCCGAATAGGGGCTCATGGCGTCGTAATAGCGGGCCATGAAATAGCATGCCCGTCCCCTCTTCACCATCGAGGCGGGGTCGACCGAGGCCATGCTGTCGAGGCGCCGGCTCAGCATAAGCAGCGTGTCGGGTGAATAGGAGAAACAGTATGCACGCTCCAGAGCGGCGGTGGCGGAGTCGAAACCGGGCTCCAAGGGAGCCCATACGAAGAAGGGATCGCGGCTCCCAGGCCCCTTGCAGGCCACTGCCAGTAGACAGAGCATTATAGACAATATGGCGGTTCGCATATGCAAAGGTAATTCAAATCTTCTGAATTTCAAAGAATAAAGGCTGTATACCATTTGTCTACAAAGAAAATTTGGTGGTTTTTTGGCATAGATGCTATATTTGCAGCATTGAAAGTCAAATACATGATCTCATTTCACCATTAAAAACTAACATTATGAGAATCGTCTACTCAACACTACTGTCGATGTTGGTGGCCGCAACGGGTTGGGCATCGACTCCGGTGAAGACCGGCCCCACGAAGATGGGGAACGTCACACAACTGCAGGGCGCTGCCGGCACCCTGATGCGCTCCCCGGCACACGTCACAGCGGGCGAGCTTCTCGCCGATCCCGAGGGCACTGTCTATAGCGGACAGTATATCGAGGACCAGGTGGGATATTCCGGTTTCCAGAACTCCGACCAGGGGCGTCCCGACGGCAGCATGAAATTCATGCAGTATTATTCAGGCTGCGAGAAGACGATCACGGGAGTGCGCGTGGTCGGCCTCTTCAACTATTTCGACCAGGAAGACTATGACTGGTATCACTGCGAGGACCGTCCGGGCATCAACGAGAACTATGAGATGACCAATCCCGTCACCTTCGAGGTGTCGTTCTACAAGGCCGACATCGACGGGATGCCCGGCGAGTGCATATATAAGAAGAATTTCGAGCTTACCGGGCGCTATGTCGGTATCGAATACGGCATGGAGGGCAACATGTCTCCGCTCATGGAGTTTATGGTAGACCTCGGCGAGGAGATCAGGCTCGAGACCGGCTTCATGTCGTTCAGCGCCGCCGACATGGGCGACGCTCCCTCATGCTGGTTCAGCCTCTTCACGGCCGACTCCTCGGCGGGCTACGCCCTTATCGACTCCGAGGCCTACGGCCTGATGTATGCCAACATGTCGTGTATCTACAGTCTGCTCGGCCCCGGCGATGTCGCCGCTGAGAAGGCCCTGAAGCTCGAGCGCTTCCTCTCGCCGGCGTCCTCAGCCAACGGCACCCACGAGAGTGTGGTGGTGGCCATCCAGAACGTCGGCTCCGCGCCACTCAGCGACATAGCCCTCACCCTCGACTTTGACGGAGAGCAGACCACCGAGTATCCGGGCTTGACGCTGGCTCCCATGGAGAAGCATTCATATACCTTCGCACGCCGCGTCGACCGCTCGGCAGAAGGCGAGCATGTGCTGACGGTGACCAACGCCACTCCCGGCGACGAGGGCATCAGCATCGAGGCCATCATGACCGTCTCCGAGACAATGCCGGCGGGCGAGGCATGCAGCTCCGGTCCGATATATGATTTCGACGACGAGGCCTATCTGAGCCGCGTCACCTTCGGAAGCATCGACAACGAGACTCCTAACGACAAATATTCCGACTTCACCTCCATGTCGACAGATATCCAGCCCGGCAAGACCCTGACCTTCACCTATGAGTCTCCCGTAGAGGGTGGCGCGGTAGGCGTATGGATCGACTGGAACGGCGACGGTCTATTCGACGGCACCGGTGAGCTCGTGGACCTCACGCAGGGCAAGCCGCTTGAGATCTCCATTCCCGAAGGCATTAGTGTAAAGGCCGGCGCCCACATACTCCGTGTGGTGTTGAACGCCTGGGATTACCCGTCGGCCTGCGGCGAGTATTACTGCGGCGAGACCGAAGACTATACCCTTAACGTGGTGCGTCCCGATGGCGCTCCCGCTGTGGATCTGGATCTCGCGGAGATCGACGGAACCACCACCTTCGACGTGGCGCAGCTTGGGCTGACGGTGGCCAACGGCGGCGACTCGCAGCTCGACGGCACGGTGAAAGTGAAATACACGCTTCCCTCCATCTATGAGGGCCGCACTCTTGCCGCCGCTCCCAAGAATGTCAGGGCAATCTCTAAGAAAGCACCCCGCAGGGCATCCGAGCCCTCTACCGACGGCATCGCCATGGTGCTCGGCTACGACGGCGGCCACAACGAGTCGGTGGGCGTAGGCAACTCCCCGTGGGCTATCTTCGGGCAGTATTATCCCGAGCAGATGATGGCGGCCGTCAAGGGAATGACCATCGGCAGCATGGACGTATATATAGAGGAGATTCCCGTCAGGGCCACCATGCAGGTGTATGTGCATGGCGACAACGGCACGGAGCTCGTGGCCGAGCAGGAATTCACCCCGCAGCCCAGCTCATGGAACCGCGTTGAGTTCGACACTCCCTACGTGATCGACGGCCGCGCCGTGACCTACGGCGTCTACATCGAAGGCATGGAGGAGCAGCACTATTATATAGGCATCGACGCCACGGCGGCCATCCCCGGACGCGGCGATCTCTGCAACATCGGCGGCGACATATGGTGGAGCATGGCCGACCTCGGAATCCCCCACAACTTCTGCGTCCGCGCCAACGTCTACGGCGACGCCACTCCGGCCATCTCGTGGCTGACACTCGATAAAGCCGCCCTCTCGATCGCGGCCGGCGGTCAGGAGTCGGTGGGCGTGACGCTCGACGGCAGCGGCCTGATGCAGGGCGTGTATGAGGCCAGCATCGAGATAGCCTCCAACGACCCCCTGCAGCCCGTGGTGAAAGTTCCCGTCTACATGACCAACGGCATGGGCACCGGCATCAGCCCCGTAGGCCTCGACGTGGCAGGCGCGAGAATGGAAGGCGACCGCCTGGTGGTTGAGTCGGCCGACAACATCCTCTCGGTAGGTGTAGCCGCCATCGACGGCCGCACGGTAGCCTCCTCCCCGAAGGCAGGATGCCGACACAGCATCGACCTCTCGGGCGTAAGCAAAGGCGTCTACGTGGCAGTGGTGACGTTTGCCGACGGCCACCGCGAGAGCTTCAAGTTCGTGAGATTCTGATCGAAAGTGATAAGGAATTTATAGATAGAAGCAATTTTGTAATTGCGGCCCCGGAGCGCGAGAGCGCCCCGGGGCTTTTTATCTTCCGGGCGTTGCGGCCGGGAGGACAATGGAAGGTGGATATACAGATAATCCGGTTGCCTTATGGAAGGCAACCGGACTTTGGATGTAGTCCATAGCAGAGTCGAACTGCTCTTTAGAGAATGAAAATCTCTCGTCCTAACCGATAGACGAATGGACCGACACGGGCAACGACCGCCGCAAGCGGTGTGGGCGACAAGTCGCGCCGTTAGCTTCTATGGAATTCAGGCGAATCCTGCGGCTGATCAGCCGAGCTTGTTGATGTGCTGGGCGAGACCGCTGCAGAGGTTGGCGGCCTTGTTCTTGGAGATGATGTTCTTGCGGCCGAGACGCTGGAGGAGGGCGCTAACCTTGTTGTAGGCGGCCTGTGCCTCTGCCTTGTCGGTCATCTTGCGCACACGGCGAACGGCGTTGCGCGCTGTCTTGGCCCAGTAGCGGTTCTCAAGTCTTCTTTTCTCCGCCTGGCGAATTCTTTTTAATGACGATTTATGATTTGCCATTTCTAAAAATTATTTCTTTCGTGACTTTATATAATGAATGGTAGCCCATAGCAGAGTCGAACTGCTCTTTAGAGAATGAAAATCTCTCGTCCTAACCGATAGACGAATGGGCCACGGCGCAACTGCAAATCCCTATAAGGTCGCATTTTGCAGGCGCAAAGTTACAACAACTTTTTCTAACCGCCAAATATTTCGGCGACAATCGCGCTTTTATCGCCCGATTTTTTGCATGTCTCGATGATTTTTTATAATTTTGACGAGATAACTGGGCTGATCCGGAGCGCTTCTGGCATCTCATGGCCTGCCCTAAGTAGCACACAATTAATTATCGAGAGTTATGGTTCAGAGAGAATTGTCGTTTGGCGAGGCCGTCAGAAAGGCCCTCGTGGAGAATTACTGCAACTTCAACGGGCGTGCCGCCAGGTCGGAATACTGGTGGTATGTGCTTTTCACCTGTATAGTGAGTGCCGTGATTTCCAGCTCGATGTTCATCTCCGACATCTTCGGCGAGACGCTGTCGTCGCTTGTGTCGCTGGCCCTGCTGCTTCCCGGTCTCGGTGTGTCGTGGCGGCGCATGCATGACATAGGCAAGGGGGGAGGATGGATCTTCATCAACCTCGTGCCGCTCGTCGGAACGATCATCTACATCGTGCTCTGCTGCCGTCCGTCGGAAAACGGCGCCAACCGTTTCGGCAACGAGCCCAACGTGGTCTACTGACCGCCACGCCGCTTCCAGCGCCTCCCGTCCCACTGTAAATCATCAGACTAACCCAAATACATCATGAAAAATATATTAGCATTGACGCTTGTGGCCGCGGCTGCCATGCCGGCGGCTGCCGAAGCGCCACTCTGGCTGCGCGACGCGGCGATCTCGCCCGACGGCAAGACTGTGGCCTTCACTTTCAAGGGCGACATCTTCACCGTGCCGGTGGCCGGCGGCGACGCCCGCCAGCTCACCAGCAGCAAGGGCCATGACTCGGCTCCCGTATGGACCCCCGACGGCTCCCGCATCGCCTTCGCCAGCGACCGCCTCGGCTCCGAAGACATCTTCATCATCGACAGCCGCGGCGGAAACGCCCGCCGGCTCACCACCTCCAGCAGCGGAGAGACGCCCCTCGCATTCATCAACGACAGCACGCTCCTCTTCTCCGCCAACGACATGCCGGCCCGCGGCTCAGCCCAGGCTCCGTTTCTGGGGCAGACATTCACCGTCAACGTCGACCGTCCGGCACAGCGCCCCGTGATGTTCCTCTCCATGCCGATGCGCAGCGCCTCCGTCAATAAGGACGGCGACATACTCTACACCGACCGCAAGGGCTATGAGGACTACTTCCGCAAGCATGAGCGCTCCTCGGGCACCAACGACGTGTGGCTCTACGACGACGGCGCCTTCAGACAGCTCACCACCTTCAACGGCCACGACATGGACCCCGTGTGGGGCCCGGCGCCCGGCTCATACTACTACATCTCCGAGGCCGACGGCACGCTCAACGTGTATGCCGCCTCGCTCAACGGCGGCGCTCCAAAACAGCTCACCACCTTCACCAAGCATCCCGTGCGCTCCCTCTCCGCCTCCACCGACGGCACTCTCGCCTTCAGCTGGGACGGCGAGCTCTACACCCTGCGTCCGGGCCAGCAGCCGCAGAAAATCAATGTGGCGATCCACACCGACGACTTCGATGCCGACTACGTGAAATACTACACTGGCAACGGCGCCTCCAATTTCGCCGTCTCCCCTTCGGGCGACGAGGTGGCCTTCGTGATACGCGGCGACATCTACGCCACATCCACGAAATACAAGACCACGCGCCGCATCACCGATACTCCGGCACAGGAACGCAGCCTCGACTTCAGCCCCGACGGACGCTCCATAGTCTACGACAGCGACCGCGACGGCTACTGGCAGCTCTTCATCGCAAAGCTCAGCAATCCCGACGACAAGACGTTCACCTACGCCTCCGACATCGTGGAGGAGCCCCTTTACAAATGCGACACCAGCGCCCAGCAGCCCCTCTTCAGCCCCGACGGCAAGAAGGTGGCGTTTCTTGAGAACCGCACCGAGCTCAAGGTGATCGACCTGGCGTCCAAACAGGTGACCACGGCGCTCGACGGCAAATACAACTATTCCTACACCGACGGCGACGTCTCCTTCGAGTGGAGTCCCGACAGCAAGTGGCTTCTCGTCGACTACATCGGCGTGGGCGGCTGGAACAACAAGGACATCGCCCTCGTGAAGGCCGACGGCACGGAGGTGGTAGACCTCACCGAGAGCGGCTACAGCAACGACACCCCTAAATGGGCTCTCGGCGGCGAGGCCGTGACATTCTCCACCGCAAAATACGGCATGAAGAGCCACGGCAGCTGGGGCAACCAGAGCGACATAATGCTCATGGCCCTTACTCCCGGCGCCTGGGACCGCCTCAACTACACCGACGAGGAGGCCGCCCTCGCCAAGAAGGCCGAGGAAGACGCCGATAAAGACAAGGACGCCGACAAGAAGGGCGACAAGAAGAAAGGTAAGAAGGAGGAGGCCAAGGACGCCGCCAAGACCATTGACTTCGACCTCGGCGGACGCCGCTACCGCACCAAGCGCCTCACCGACACCTCCGCCATAATCGGCGACTACTGGCTCTCGCCCGACGGCGACAAGCTCTACTATGTGGCCGGAAGCACCGAAGGAGACTACAACCTCTACTGCCGCAACCTGCGCGACGACGAGACCTCCGTGCTCGTGCCCGGGCTTATGGGCGGCATCCTCACCGACAAGGAGGGGAAGAACATCTTCATGCTCACCTACACCGGCGGCATGAAGAAGATCGACCTCGAGAGCGGCAAGCCCGAGGATATCGAGTTCGAGGCCCTCTACGACCGCCATCCCAGCCTCGAGAGGGAATACATCTACGACCACATGCTGCGTCAGGTCAACGACAAGTTCTACGACCCGAAGCTCCACGGCGTGGACTGGAAGGGCTACGGCGAGCACTACCGCAGATTCCTCCCGTATATCGACAACGACCGCGACTTCGCCAACCTGCTCAGCGAGATCCTCGGCGAGCTCAACGCCTCCCACACCGGCGGACGCGCCGGCTACGGCGGCGTCTCGATGCCGACAGCCAGCCTCGGCGCCTATTTCGATGACAGCTACACGGGCGAGGGCCTCAAGGTCACCGAGGTGATACCGCGCGGCCCGCTCGCCACCAAGGAGGCCGGCATCATGGCCGGCGACATCATCCTCGCCATCGACGGCGACACCATAGCCCCGGGCGCCGACTTCAACCCGATGCTCGAGGGCAAGGCCGGCAAGAAGACCACACTGCGCGTGAAGAAGGCCGACGGCACGACACGCGACGTGAAGGTGCGTCCCATCTCGCGCGGCTACGCCGGCGAGCTCGCCTACCAGCGCTGGGTGGAGCACAATGAGCATGTGGTCGACAGCCTCTCCGGCGGAAAGGTGGGCTACGTGCACATCCAGGGAATGGACGCTCCGAGCTTCAACGTGGCCTACGACCGCATCCTCGGCAAATACCGCAACTGCGACGCCGTGATCGTCGACACACGCTACAACGGCGGCGGCTGGCTCCACAACGATATCGCCCTGCTGCTCAGCGGCAGGGAATACGTGAGGTTCACCCCGCGCGGCCGCTACATCGGCAGCGAGCCCTTCTCACAGTGGTGCAAGCCCTCCGTGATGCTCGTCAACGAGAGCAACTACAGCGACGCCCACGGCACTCCCTACACCTACCAGACCCTCGGCATCGGCGATGTGGTGGGCGCTCCCGTGCCCGGCACCATGACCGCAGTATGGTGGGAAAACCAGATCAACCCCAACATCATCTTCGGAATCCCGCAGGTCACCAGCTCCGACCTCAACGGCAACGCCCTCGAGAACAAGCAGCTCAATCCCGACGTGCTGATCTACAACGCGCCGGTCGACGTGCTCCGCGGCACTGACGCCCAGCTCGAGGGAGCGGTGAAGCATCTGATGAAGAAGACGTCTAAGGGTCAGGAGTGAAGAGTTAAGAGTCAAGAGTCAAGAGTGAGGAGTGATGGGTCATGATCGAAGACTGTGAGCCATCAACTTTGAACTATCAACTATTTTTTTTAAATTTGCCGTTGAATCACAACGGCAAATTTTTTTATGACATTCTCACAACTCGCCAATCAGGTGTTTGACCGCTCGGTGGCCGACTACCACACCACCGACAACGTCGACACTCCTATCCGCAACCCCTATGAGGGAGACGTGGAGAAGGTGCTTTACGCCAAGAACTGGATAGATGCCGTGCAGTGGCATCTCGAAGACATAATCCGCGACCCCGCCATCGACCCCGTCGAGGCGCTCGCCCTCAAGCGGCGCATCGACCGCTCCAACCAGGACCGCACCGACATGGTGGAGGAGCTCGACTCCTATTTCCTTCAGAAATACGCCGGAGTGAAGGTGCTCCCGGAGGCCGTGATCAACACGGAGTCGCCCGCCTGGGCCATCGACCGCCTGTCGATTCTCGCCCTCAAGATATGGCACATGCAGGAGCAGGCCTCCCGCGCCGACGCCGATGAGGAGCATCGCGCTCGCTGCCGCGCCCGGCTCGACGTGCTCCTCGAGCAGCGCGTCGACCTCTCGCAGGCCATCGACACCCTGCTCGGCGACATAGCCGCAGGGCGCCGCTACATGAAGGTCTACCGGCAGATGAAGATGTATAACGACCCGTCAACCAACCCGGTGCTTTATGGCGCAGCCGGAAAGTAAGCCGGCGCGGACGGTGCTCGCAGTGCGCTTCTCGGCGCTGGGCGACGTGGCGATGACGGTGCCCGCCATCTACGACGCCTGCGCCCAGCATCCCGACGTGCGCTTCGTCTTCGTCACCAGGCCCCATCCCGCCACCGTCTTCATCAATCCCCCCGCCAATCTTGTGGTGGAAGGCGTCGACCTTGATAAATATCACGGCATCGCGGGGATGTGGCGTCTCGCCGCCGAGCTGCGCGAGCGTTACGCCCCGGAGCTGCTTGTCGACCTCCACGACGTGATACGCACCCGTCTGCTGCGCCTCTTCCTGCACCTCCACGGAGTGGCCACGCGCCACATCGACAAGGGGCGTCGCGAGAAGCGGGCGCTCACGCGCGCCGGCAGCAAGCGTCTGGTGGCGATGAAGCCGGCCGTGGAGAGATATTATGATGTATTCCGGGCGGGAGGCCTCGGTCTCACCCCCCGCTTCGAGGGCCTGGCGCCCGGAGGGCCCCTCCCCTTGCCGCAGTGCGGCCTCCGACCGCGCGCCGAGGGTGAGCGCTGGGTGGCGCTCGCACCCTTCGCGGCCCATCCCGGCAAGTGCTGGCCACTGGAGCAGATGGAGAAGGTGGTCGACGCTCTCGCTGTCCGTAGCGGCCACCGGGTGCTCCTCTTCGGCGGCGGCGAGAAGGAGCAGCAGAAGCTCAAGCTGCTGGCGGGAGCCCGCAGCAACGTCACCGTCGTGCCCTCGCTGGGGCTGACGCTCGCCTCCGAGATCGCCCTCATGAGCCATTGCGACGTCATGGTGTCGATGGACTCCGCCAACATGCACCTCGCTTCCCTCGTCGGGGTGAGGGTGGTGAGCGTATGGGGAGCCACTCATCCCTACGCCGGATTCATGGGCGCAGGGCAGAGCGACGCCGACGCCGTGCAGCTCGCCATGGCGTGCCGCCCCTGCTCCGTATATGGCAACCGCCCCTGCCGCCGTGGCGACTATGCATGCCTGAAATCCATAACTCCCCAGCTTGTACTGGAGCGGGTGGATGCCGGCTCGTGATTTTTTTGCTACTTTTGCACTTCCTTATCAATCCGCAGAGAGATGAAACCGAATCCTCTATATAAGAAAGCGTGGCCGAGGCCGCGCACACGCCGGCGCCTGCTGGCCTCGGCGGCCGCCGTGCTCGTGGCCGCCGAGGCCGTCTGCGCGCAGCCCCTCATGGCTCCGGAGGCGCTCAGCCCCCTCGCCAGAGGCTACTACGAGCGCGCCACCGAGATGCTCGCCACCGGCAACTATGCCGGCGTCATCGACCAGCTGGCCGTGATATCCGGCGAGCAGGCATCCGGCGCCCTTACCGCCGATGACGGCCGTCGGTGTGCCTACATGCTCGCCATGGCCCTCTATCAGCGTGGCGACGCCGAATGCGTGGCCATGCTGCGCCGCTTCGCCGACGCCAATCCAGCAAGCCCCCTCGCCATAGAGGCAAGGCTCGCCGCCGCCGACTATTTCTTCTTCGCCCACGACTGGCCCACGGCCTGCTCTGCCTATGAAGACATCGACTACTCGCTGATCGCCCCCGCATCCCTGCCGCTCTATGAATACCGCAAGGCCCTCTCCATGGTGAAATGCGGTCTGGGCGCCGAGGCCCGTCCCATATTCCAGGCCCTCGCCGCCAACCCGCGCTTCGAACTCGCCGCACGCTATTATATAGCCTATCTCGACTATATCGACGGCGACCTCGATACGGCCTACCGCGAATTCGGCCGCGTGGCCGACCGTCTCGCCGGCGGCGCCGACGCAGAGGATGCCGAGGGGCTCGCACCCCTCTTCTACATGGCGCAGATAGAGTATGCGCGCGGGCGCTACGACGAGGCGCTCGAGCATGCCGAGTCGCTGCTCGAGGGTCGCTCCCCCGCCGAGCTCCGCCCGGAGATGGAGCGTGTGGCCGGCCTTTCCTGTTTCAAGCTCGACCGCTACGGCGAGGCCCGTCGCTGGCTCGAGAGATATGTCGACGCCAAGGAGACGGCTCCCGCCGACGACGCCCTCTACGCCCTCGGCGTGATCGACTACGGCGACGGCGACTATGAGGAAGCCGCACGTCTCTTCGGGCTCCTCACCGACAAGCACAACGACCTGGCGCAGAGCGCATATCTGTATCTCGGACAGATTGCCGTGAAGCAGGGCGACGACACCGCCGCCGCCCTCTCGTTTGAGAAGGCATCGAAGATGACTTATGACGCCAAGGTGACCGAGGCCGCTCTCTATAATTATGTGGCGGCACGCACGCGTGGCGGCAAGATACCTTTCAGCAGCGCCATCCCGATGCTCGAGAGCTTCCTCGAGCAGTATCCCGACTCGCGCTACGCCGACAATGCCGAGGAATACCTCGCCATGGCCTACTACAACGAGAAGTCGTATTCCTCGGCCCTGCGTATGCTCCAGCGCATCTCCAGCCCGTCGGCCGAGGTGAGGGAGGCCATCCAGAAGACCTACTACCAGATCGGCGTGGAGGCGATGACCAACGGTCGTCCGGGCGATGCCGCGGAGGCGCTCCGCAACGCCTCCTCCTCCCAGGCCCCCGACCGGCAGCTCGCCGCCCGCTCCTCGCTGTGGCTCGGCGACGCCCTCTATGCCATTGAGGACTGGAACGGCGCCGAGCAGGCCTACCGCTCGTTTATCAAGAGCGCCGAGTCGCGTCAGGGCGGCTCCGCACTGCGCGCCGACCTTCCCCTCGCCCGCTACAACCTCGCCTACACCCTCATGAAGCGTGAGAAATACACGGCGGCCGCCGAACTCTTCTCCTCCCTTCTCAAGGGAGGCTCGCTCCCCTCCTCGATACTCGCCGACTGCCGCATAAGGCTCGCCGACTGCCAGTATTATTCCGGCGACTACCGCAGCGCTCAGGCCAACTACTCGGCAGCCGTGGACGCCGGCGGCTCCGATGCCGACTATGCCCACTACCGCAGGGCCGTGATGGCCGGTCTCGGCGGCGACCTCGACGCCAAGATACGCCAGCTCTCCGAGTTCCCGCGACTCTATCCATCATCCAGATGGGTGGCGGCCGCCATGCTCGAGAAGGCCCGCACCCTCGCCGCCCTCGGGCGCACCGGGGAGGCCGTGAAGGCCTTCGAGCAGCTCCGCTCCACCCACCGCGACTCTCCCGAGGCCCGCAAGGGGATGCTCGCCCTCGCCATCACATATATGGAGACCTCGCGTCCGGCCGACGCCGAGGAGGTCTATAAGGAGATTCTCAAGACGTGGCCCACCAGCGAGGAGGCAACCCTGGCCAACGAGGACCTGCGCCGCTTCTACGCCAACCGCGGCGAGCTCCCGGCCTACGCCCGTTTCCTCGAGTCGATACCCGGCGCTCCGCGCCTGGACCGCAGTGATATGGAACGCCTTGAGTTCGAGGGCGCCGAGACCCTCTGGAGCGACAGCGACCCTGCCGGCGAGAAGAGGCTTGAAGACTATATCGCCTCCTATCCCGACGGCCGCTATCTGGCTCCAGCGCTCCTCGACCTCGCGCAGAGCGCCGACGAGGAGGGTGACGCCGCCGGAGCACTCGACTATCTCGAGCGTCTGCTCGACCGCCGCGCCGATTCCCCGCAGGCTCCCGAGGCGCTCCTGCTCAAGGCCCGCATCCTCGAAGGGCGCGGCGCTCCCTATAAGAAGGAGGCGCTCGACACCTACCGCCGCCTCGAGAGCGCCGGCGGCGCCGATATGGCCGCCGAAGCCTACGCCGGAATCATGAGGTGTACCTCCGACTCCGAAGAGCGCCTGCGCTACGCCCGCGCCGTGCAGCATCTCGGAGGCATCAGCGCCGACGTGGCCGCCGAGGCCGAATATTTCGAGGCCGAGTCGCTACTCTCCGGCCCGCAGAAGGTGATGGCGGAGGAGCAGCTCGAGAGGCTCGCCGCCAATCCATCGTCGCTCGCCGGGGCGAGAGCCGCCGTGGCCCTCGGCCAGCACTATATCGACTGCCGTGAGTATAAGAAGGCCATCGACGTGCTCACGGCCTTCACCGATGCCGGTTCCCCGCATGCCTACTGGCTCGCCCGGGGCTTCATAGCCCTCGCCGACGCCAACCACGCCTCGGGAAAGACCTATCTCGCCAAGGAATACCTCAAGAGCCTGCGCGACAACTATCCCGGCACAGAGCTCGACATCCACGATATGATCAGCACCCGTCTTGAAAAATGGAAAAACAAATGACATCTATAATAAAGGGCGCACTGGCGCTGGCCATGGGAGCATTCCTGGCCGTTCCTGCCGCCGCCCAGCTCCATGAGAACGTGGAGGTGGAGGGGCGCTACGTGCCCGAAATCATCCGCGCCGACCGCATCAACGCCTTCCCATCGCCATTCTCACCCCTTTTCAAGGGGGCCGAGATGAACTATGAGGAGAGCGGAGTGCCCGCCTCCTTCATGCCCGCCGCCCTGCCGATGCCCGCCACCGGCTGGCGCTCCGTGAGGGAGATCGACGGGCGACGCGGATATCTCGACATAGCCGCCGGCTCATGGCTCAACAGCTCCCTCTCCGCCGGATACCGCATTATCGACGAGGGCGCCACCACCGCAGGCATACGCCTCCAGCACAACTCCACGTCGCTCTGGAAGCCCGACATCTTCGAGGGCTCCGACGTGAAGCGCTGGCGCTACGACGAGTCGGTAGGACTATACGCCTCCCACGTCTTTTCCGGCATCGGGCGCCTCGATGCCTCGCTCGACTATCATCTGGGACTCTTCAACTACTACGGCTACGACCCCACCCTCTTTATCGGAGTCGCAAGGCCCGTAGAGGCTCCCACCCAGACCCTCAACGACATAGACTTCAACATAGGCTGGCGCTCTCCGCTCACCGCCACCCCGGCCCTCTCCTACCACGCCGGCCTCGGAGTGCGCCATTTCGGCTACCGGGCCCTCCCCTTCTTCACCGGATGGAGCCAGACCACGGCAAAGGGGCTGCGTGAGACGCAGCTCAGCCTGCACGCAGGCGTGTCGGCGCCCTGGGGCGACGGCTCATCGGCCGGCCTCGAGCTCGCAGCCGACGCCCTCCTCTACGCTCAGGGAGAGGAGATGAAGCTCGGCAGCGTCACCCTCCCGGCCATCGACGACTACGGGATGGTGACCATCACCCCCTATTATTCCTTTACCCGCGGGCTGCTTCAGGTGAAGGCCGGCGTCGACCTCGACCTTGCCGTCAAGGCCGGCCCGGAAGGGAGCCGCTACAGCTTCCTCCACGTGGCTCCCGACGTGCGGTTCGCGGTGCGCACCGGAGCCGTGGGCCTGAGCCTCGACCTGCTCGGCGGCAGCGAGCTCCAGACCCTATCGTCGCTCTGGCAGCTCGACTACTACCAGATGCCGCGCCTGGCCACCACGCGCCCCGTCTATTCGCCGCTCGACGCCCGTTTTGCCGTCAACCTCGGCCCCTTCAGGGGCTTCGACGCCAGCCTCTTCGTGGCCTGGAAGAAGTCTGACAGGGTGCCCCTGCGCGGGTGGTATATGCCGATGGTCTCCCAGGGTGTAGAGCCAGTCGACGGGCTCCAGGGCGACGGTGTCCCATCCTATTCGCTCGACGCGGCCGGCATGAGCCTCCACGGCTTCAGTCTCGGGGGCGAGCTGCGCTACGCTCCGGGAAGCTACGTCGACTTCAGAGGGGCTCTCTCCTATCAGCCTCAGAACGGAAAGAAGGGATATTTCAACGGCTACGACCGTCCGCGCTGGCTCGCGGAGGTGGCCCTCTCCGTGATGCCCGTGGAGCCGCTCACCCTTACGGTAGACTACCGCTACCGCGGCGTGCGCACCATCTACTGCAACTACTACGACCCCTCGCCGGAGCTCGGCGGAGTGAGCATCAACGGCTCCTCGCTGCGCCCCGTGGCAGTGGGTATGCGCCTGCCCGACCTCACTCTGCTCGGCGCCGGCGCCACATGGCGCTTCACTCCCGATTTCAGCGTCTCGCTGCGCGGCGACAACCTGCTCGGACGCCACGACGCCATCCTTCCCGGCCTCCCGTCCGAGGGCGTGTGTGTCACGGCAGGCTTCCAGTGGCTTTTCTAAACCATCGGCCGCTTTTCGCCGTTACATTTAAAGATGAAGACTCAAAATCTACACAACATGGATTCAAACAAGGTAACACTGGCTTATCAGAACGAAGACGACCGCGCCTACGGGCTTGCGGGCATGGCCATCTCGCTGGCCGCCCTCAACGCCATCGACAGGGTGGCCGAGGTGTCGCTCGATGCCGAAGGTCCGATGGTGAGCTTCTCTCACGCGTATTATTTCGCCGGCTCGCCTTCCATCTCGCCCAAGGCCACGTGGGACAATCTGATACAGAATTTCCATATCACTACCGCCATGGTGATGGCCAACGTGCTCTCCCGCTCTCTCGTGAGAATGAAGCGCGAGGCGCCACGCCAGATCCTCGACGAGATACATCAGGAGGTGATCAGCGAGGGCACCGAGACCTGCGGCCTCGAGCGCGACGAGATCGACAACCTCTACAACCGCACACTCAGCTACACCCGCCGCATCTTCGCCAACCCGCGGCTCCACCCCGCCATCGAGGAGTTTGTCAGGGTGCTCTCACGCCGCCGGGTGCTCTCCGGCATGGAGATCCAGGATGAGCTTCACCTGCTCCAGCTCATCTGACCGCCCGCTGCCCGTCATGAGCGCCGCCGGCTCCTGCGTGTCACGTCCGCCACTCGCTTTCCACCATATATCGGTCGACTGCGTGGTGGCGGCTTTCGATGGGCAGAGACTGCGGGTGCTCCTCCTGCGCCGCATCGGCGACGGACTCGCCGATTACAAGCTGCCGGGATCCCTGATATATCAGGACGAGGACCTCGACGAGGCCGCGGGGCGCATCCTCTCCACCCTCTGCGGCATCCGGAGGATGCCCATGCGCCAGTTCAAGGCTTATGGCTCGAAAGACCGCACACGCGCTCCACGCGACGTGGACTGGCTTGAGAACACCCAGCACGTCAGGGTGGAGCGCATCATCACCATCGCCTATCTCGGCTCCCTGCGGCTCACCGCCGCCCTGCAGCGCCGCGTGGCCTCGCACGGCGGAGAGTGGATCGACGTCGACAGCCTGCCCCCGCTGGCCTTCGACCATCGCCAGATCATCACCGATGCCGTGGAGACGCTGCGCCGCAACGCCGAGGCCGAGCCGGAGATCATCTTCGGCATGCTCCCGGCGAAGTTTACGGAGTCGATGCTGCGGTGTCTTTTCGAGGCCCTCTGTTCACGGGCGTTCGACGTGCGCAATTTCCACAAGAAGATGAAGGCGATGCCCTATATACAGCCCCTCGATGAATTCGAGACGGGCGTGAGCCACCGTGCCGCCCGCTATTACAGATTCGATCGTGCGGCCTATCACCATCAGCGAAAATGACACCTTCCACAAGAATAATCCCGGCCGCCGACGCCGACGCCGCTGCCGCGTCCTTCCTCAGTGAGAAAGAAGGGCGTTATGTCGTCATCACCGACACCACAGTCGAAAAGACGGTGCTGCCCCGTCTGAAGCGCATAGCGGAGGGTGCGGCCTGCGTCATCGCCGTTCCGGCGGGTGAGGCGTCGAAATCGGTGGAGGGCGCAGTGGAGATATGGCGCCGGCTTGTGGAGGCGCGTCTCACGCGCCATGACACGGCGGTGTGTGTCGGAGGCGGCGTTGTCACCGACCTCGGGTGCTTCGCGGCCTCTACCTTCAAGCGCGGCATAGCCACTGTCAACGTGCCCACCACGCTGCTCGGCGCCGTCGACGCCGCCGCCGGCGGCAAGACAGGCATCGACTTCCTCGGGCTGAAAAACGAGATCGGCACTTTCCACCATCCGCTCGCCGTGGTGGTCGACGCCTCGCTCTTCGCCACACTCCCCCGCGGGCAGATGCTATCGGGATATGCCGAGATGGTGAAGACCGCCCTCATCTCCGACCGCGGCGCCTATGAGGGGATGCTTGACTTCGACTCGCTCGTCGCCGACCGCGGGCGCCTCACGGCCCTCACCTCGTGGTGTGTGGAGCGCAAGATGCAGGTGGTGGCGGCCGACCCGGAGGAACATGGAGTCAGGAAGACCCTGAACTTCGGCCACACTGTGGGCCACGCCATAGAGACGGCGGCCCTTCTCGACGGCCATGAGATACCCCACGGACATGCCGTGGCGCTCGGCATGCTCCACGAGCTGCGCCTCAGCAGCCGTCTGCTCGGCTTCCCTCAGGAGGAGGTGGAACGGTATACGGAGCGTGTGGCGTCGTTGTATGCCGGATGTCTGGAGGGAGTGGACCTCACGCCTGCGCGTCTCGTGGAGCTGATGGCCCACGACAAGAAGAACACCGGCTCCGGCCGCATTGCCCTCACCATGCTTCGCTCCGTGGGCGACGCGGCCTTGGGACTCAGCGTCTCGCCCGCCGAGATGCATGATTATCTCGCCGCTACCGCTATCGCCCTATAGCCGCCACGCTCATCCCCATAGATTTCATAGCCGGATTTTGTTATTATTATCAATACTTCGGTTATTTTTTGAGAGTTTGTTAACGGCTCCGAGGAGCCAAGTGTTTAATCCGTTAAAAATAT